>JASJCB010000122.1 GCA_030066195.1 Acidobacteriota bacterium | reverse complement strand
CATGGTTCGCGGTTGGTCGCCCATGATTCGCGAGGTGGTTCGCACCAGGCGCATGCCGCCCTGGCAGGCCGATCCCCACATCGGCAAGTTCAACAATGCCCTGGAATTATCGCCGGAGGAACGCCGCATGCTGGTCCACTGGGTCGAGTCCGGCGCACCGCGCGGCGTAGGTCCCGATCCGTTGGAGAAACTGCCGAAAAAGGAAAGCGGTTGGGCCTTGGGCGAACCCGACCTGGTGCTGACCCTGAAGAAGCAGACCATTCCCGCGTCCGGGGTGATCGACTATCGTTACCTCACCCTGGAAGTACCCCTGAAAGAGGATCGCTGGGTCCGTGCGATCGATTTCAAGCCCGGCAACCTGGAGGTCACGCACCACGCCGTGGTCCTGATTCTCAACGCGGATACCCAACGTTTGGAAACGCGCAATTTCAAGGAAGACATCTTCGCATCCTACGTCCCCGGTCGCGGGGTCGAGGTATTGCCCGAGGACACGGGCCGCCTGCTGCCCGCCGGTTCGCGCCTGGTGGTGCAGATGCACTACACCGCCACCGGTCGCGAAGAAGTGGATACGTCCAGCATGGGTCTGTACTTCTACGATGAGAAACCCAAGCACAAGCTGTTAATGAACGCGGGCTGGAACTACAATATCCAGATTCCGCCCAATGCCGCGCATCATGTGGAGCGGGCCCAACATCGCTTTGACCGGGAGTCGATCCTTTACAGCTTCTGGCCCCATATGCATTTTCGCGGCAAGGCCATGAGCTACGATCTCATTACCCCGGACGGTTCCAAGGAACGCCTGTTGTCGGTTCCGGCCTACAATTTCAACTGGCAACGCATCTACAACCTGGAGGAACCGCGCAAGATCCCGGCGGGCAGCATCTTGCGGGTGACGGCCGTTTACGACAACTCGGACCGCAATCCCATGAACCCGGACCCTTCCAAAACCGTTTACTTCGGCGAGCAGAGTTTCGAGGAAATGCTGATCGGCTATTTCAGCTATCGTCTTGCCGATACAGGTCCCGCGCCGGGAGAACCAAGCGAATAACCGGCCGGGAGAAGGGCGAATCATGGAAACACGCCTAAAAAGCCGGTTTCTCGATTCGCCCTCGTATTAATTTCGTCCGGTTCGTTGGCCCGAACGTCATTATTTTGTAACGCATCGTCACCTTTTTTGTCTGGTTTCGAAGCGCCGCGGTAAAATGATCCATTCTTTGAACGAACGGAGACATGATTGAACACACGCGGCGTCATCTTACTAGTTTGGGCCTGTTGCCCGTTCCTCCCGGCTCAGCCCTCCGATCTGCTTCAGCAAACCGGCTTCCCCTCGGCCGGGAAAAGCGAGTCCATGGTGACCATCCCGGCCGTCGGTCGCTACAGCTTCCAGGTGAAAAGCGATCAGGGCGTCGCCCTTGAGTTGGCCGATCATATGGTCGGTCCGCTTGCCGCCGACGGCGAGCCCGGCGTCAGGGACGGACGCATCGATGTACTGCTGGACCAAAGCACCTATAAGTTGCGGTTGAAGGGCAGTGCCGAGGCTTCCGGCCGGGCAACGGTAGAGGCCTTCAGCTTCAAGGAATTGCAACCCAACCCCGTCAATATCCCCATGCATCGGCTTTTGACAAGCACCCTGGGAGATTTGGAACAGCGCACCTGGCTGTTGGTGCTGCCCGAATCGGAGGTCTTGCGCTTGGAGATCATGGGCCGTAACCTCTCCGACGCCGTTTTGTGGTATCCGGGCAATTGGGTGGCCGGCATTCAGCCTACCACAAAGGTTTTTGAGCCCGAATCGGGCAAGCCCATGACCTACCTGGAATTCCATCACCGCCTGCCCGCGGGCACCTATCTGCTCACCTGTTACGGCGGCGTCCCCCGGGAATGGGCCTTGGATGACGGGACCTCGCCGCTTTACCTGCGCCGGGGCATTCGCCGTTACGGAACTTTCGGGACCCATGCGATCACCATTTCTCCCTTCGGCCGCGAAACCTTCCTGGTGGATAAGGGCGCCGATTGGCACGAGATAAGCCGCCGGGACAAGGTGGACACCTGGTTTGGGGTTAGTCAGGCCACGGAGGAAGGATCGCGCCGGCCCACCGATGCGATCCTGAACATGACCTATGACCACATTACAAAGGAATCGCGCACGGCTTATGCTGTCGTCAAAGCTGATTCGAGCAGAGATCAATGGGTGACCATCAACGCCGATCCGGGTGACCGTATTCGCTACCGCCATTTCCGTAATCGGGATCGGGTTTCCTTCAAGGGCCGGGGTAAGCATTGGGTAGGCTCCATGCACAGCCTGACCGCTCGCGATATGTTGGATGTGACCGCCGTACTTTCGGAGACCAGACCGAACGGCTTCCATCAACCTGCCGCCACCCAGGTGGTCGACCTGGCTCCCGGCAATCCCGTCGGTCGACGCACCAATCTGACCTATCGTCAGGCCTTGTTCCTGAACGTGGCAACGGAGGGCGAGTACATCATCGATGAATCACGCGAGGATACCGCTCGCGCCGAATACCGCATCGAACCCTATTTCTTCAACCCGCCGCGCGATTACCTTTCGCCGCCGTTCAAGGCGCCCGGCGAGGCATGGCGTCTGACTCGCGGCATCCACATGCTGACCGTCCAAGCCCGATCCAAGGGGATTCTTACCTTCCGCCTGCGCCACGCCGACGATCCGGCCGGTGAGGCTCCGGTCTTGTCGCCCGATCAGGTCCGCCCCGACATTGTTTGGCCCGATTTGACCCTGAACCGGGAACACTACATCTGCCACATCAACACGCGTGACAATACGGCCGCCGGTGTTTTCGCCAGGGAGTTGCCGGTATTGCTGGAAGAGGGCCTGCCGTTCGTGTTGGACCCCGGCCAATCGATCCAATTGCCGGTCTCCACGTACAAACAGCAATACCTGTACCACGAGGGCGACGGTTTACGCATCGACTCCGGCGGTGCGACTTTGGCTCCGCGACACTCCCTGGCCCCGGGCGAGCATCTGCTGAGTTTTACCAATACCGGCGACCAACGCACCGAATACTATGTGAGCGGCGATCCCGATCTGAGCCGTCTGTCCAACGATATCCCTCGGGACGGTGTGGAAGACATACCCGAGTTGCGCGCCGATCTACCGCAATTCACCGATTTTACCCGCCGGGACCGCAAGTTTTACCGCCTGAACGTGCGCGAACCCGGCCTCTACCGCGTAGAAACCAGCGGTCGTCTGCCCATGGGGCTCACCATCCGTTCCAAGCTGGTCTCCGCCCTGGCTTCCGGCAATAACAACGGCGTCGGCCGCAACGCGCTGGTGCAGCAATACCTGCGACCCGGGACCTACCTGGTCACCGTGGACGCCCTGGGCGAGGCAATCGGCCGTGCGGGCGTGCACCTGACAAGCAGTCCCCTGGTTGACGGCGGTCTG
The DNA here is from genome assembly GCA_030066195.1 of Acidobacteriota bacterium. GTDB lineage: Bacteria > Acidobacteriota > Holophagae > Acanthopleuribacterales > Acanthopleuribacteraceae > JASJCB01. Next base: position 23,110 of record JASJCB010000122.1, on the reverse strand, counting down.
CTGGAACCCGCCGGCGTGCGCAAGATCGGTCTTCGCGGCGATGCGGCCGTCCGCTACCGCATCGAGACCGCGACCGCCGGTGCCTGGTCCGTGAATACCATCGGCCATGGGAAACAGTTCAGGACACGGCTGGAAGATGCCGACGGCTTTCCGCTGGTCACCCCCGGCAAGACCGGCGCGTTAAATCTGGAACTCGCACCCGGAAGCTATCGCTACTACTCTCTGCCGGAGCCCGTCGACAGCCGCCGCCTGACCGTATTGACCCGGGTCGAGGAACCCGCTCCTCCGGAGGGCAAGGGACCGCGCCCGCTAAGTTTCAATCAAACCTCGAGACATCTCTGGATGAAGCCGGGAGCCGATATCTACCGCTTCAGCCTACAAAGCCAGGTGCGCGCGAAACTCAGCATGACGGCGGGTATGAAACTGACCCTGCTGCGCAACGGGCAACAGGTTTGGGAAACCGAACAGGTAGAAGCGGACATGCCGCTGTTGGAACCGGGAGATTATGAAGCCCGCCTGTTGCGCACCGAGGAAGACGACCGCTTCCCCTATTCCCTGACCATGAACACGGAATGGTTGGCGCCGGGAACTCCTCAAGTGCTGAAGAAGAATCGCGCCGTTTTCAGCTTCGGTCTGGCCGATCGCACCCTGGTGGAACTGTCTTCCATGGGCGACACCGATGTGCGTGCCCGCTTGACCGGGCAGAATATCGATGTTCGCGCTGACGATCAGCCGGACGATTGGAACTTCAAGCTTTCCCGGCAGTTAGCACCGGGCGTTTACCAATTGGAGGTTGCGGTCGTGGGTGCGGCGTACAACCCGGTCACTATCCATATGGCCGTGCGCTCGGAGCAACGGCAGGATGTCGCAGCCCTTCCCCTGCAAGAGGAGATCGAGCCGGGTTTGAATGTCTTGGATTACCCGCTGGAGCTATCCGGCGACATCCTCCTGCGCGCAAGTGCGGAAGGCGGCGACTTTGCCCTGGCTTTGATGCAAGGACAAGAAAACCTCGGTCAGAGCATTACTTCCCTGGCTATGCCGGTGAGCGCGGGCAGTTATCGGTTGCTGGTTTGGAGCATACCCGGTTCAGGCAAGGCAGATTTTGTCGTATCGGCCGTGGAGATGCCGACCAGGAAGCTGACGCGCCCCGTTATATTGAAGGCGGGCTATTACAGTTTGATCTCGGCCGATCGCATCGCCTGGCGGTTGGACACGAATCGCGGCGCCCTGTTTTCTCCGCAAGCCGGTCAACCCATGGAAGCGGTGACTGATCGACTGCTGAACCTGAGCAACGGCAGCGGCAGCCTGTATTTGGAGCGTGAGGCGCGCCTGGAGCCCTTCCGTTTGGAAGAAGCGGCCGTGTTTTCGCTCGCGGAACAACTGATCAGGGTACCCCTGAAAACCGTCGGCGGACCGACCCTGATCGAGGTGGAATCGGTGGGCGTGACCCCCGGCGTTGCCGCCGGCGACAATCCCATACCGAACTGGGATGCCGCGCTGATCCACGGTACTCGCGCCTGGACCCTAGTCCCCTCTTCAGGCAAGGTGGAGGCCGTGATTTGGAAGACCGCCGACAGCGATGAGCGCCATCGGGTATCCATCCAACGTCGCGCCTTCAAACCTATCGTGGGCCAAAAACTGACGGATCGGCTGAGCGGCTCCCTGGAACCGGGTGAAGCCGTGAACATCGACCTGCCCGCCGGTAAAAACATCGAACTGATTTTGGATCCCGGTATGCCGGCCGCGGTTCACGACGGCGCGTCGGTCAAGCAAATGATCGGCAACCCGGATACCCCGGTCCACCGCGTCATCGACCCGGGAGCACGAAAATTGACCCTGGTGAATGCCGGCGACCGGGCGGGGCTCTATCGCGTAGCCGTGACAACGGCTGATCCCACCGTCACCGCCTTGACTTGGGATAAAAACGGCATCATCGAACACCTGGCCGAGGAGCCGGGAGAACTGCTGATGGATCTGGGCGACGGTCCGGCCCGGGTTCGGTTTCCCGAGGACACTACGGGTCACCTGCACGATACGGCCGGTCTCATTCACAAGATCGACGGCGGAGCGTGGACAGAGACAACGGGCGGCCGACTGGTCGTGAACCATCGCGGCGGTCTGTTCCATGCCGTCAAAGGCAGCGACGCGGCCTGGCGACGCAAGCTGATCGGCCGGACGCCGTCTGCGAAAACTCTGCCTAACAGCGGCCGCATCACCATAAGCGGCAAACCCATCGCCTACAAGCTGAAACTGGACCGCGCCCATTGGGTGCAGGTGAACACTCGGGACAATCTGCTGACCGCGATCGACGACGGCAGCGATATCCTGACCACATCTCACGCCCCTTCCCAGGGTACCTTCTTGGACCCGGGCAGTTACAACCTCTCCGCACGGCCGCTTGCGGGCGACAGCAAGACCAAAACGCTCACTGTCAGCCTTCTCGAACCCATCCCTTTCGGCGGAGAGGAACCCGTTCCGGAACGCCTGATCGCCTCGGGCGAGACAGAGGTCTTCCGTTTCACCGTTACCGAATATGCAAAGGTGGGCGTGGGCCTGAGCGCGCATGCCGATCGGCTGACGGCGGACCTTTTCGATACCGGTTCCCAACACCTGGGCAGCGGTCCCTTCCTGCTGCGCGAACTGGATGCAGGCGATTACCTGCTGGTGGTTCGGGCCGGGGGACCGCCGGTGCGCTACCGGCCCGTGGTCTACGGTCACCTGGGACCCGGTAACCAAATCCCCGACGACGTGCTGCGGGACTATGCCGAGGAGGCGAACCAATGATGAGAGCCGTATTATCTATTTGCATCGTATTGTGCGCCTTTTCCGCCGTCGCCCAAAAGGACGGCCCCGGCATCGTCCCGGAGCGGTTCCTGCGGGGTTACGATCCCATTACCGTCTTTTTCAACAAAGAAACCGGCCCGGCGGAAGGTGGACCGCTGGACAAACCCGCAGGCGTGATGGATCTGCAACCCGCACACCCCGGCGAGTACATCTGGCGCGATGCCCGTACCTTGCAATTCCTGCCCACCATTCCCTGGCCCGCGCTCAAATCCTATGAGGTACGCGCCGGCGGGAAAACTGCCGAGTTGTATACCTTTATGAGCAAACCCACGCGCACCTCGCCCTATGCCGGCATGCGCAACCTGAAGCCCTTCAGCGAACTGGCCATGGACTTCCCCCAGCCCGTCGATCCCCGGGATCTGGCCGCCATGATCACGCTGACGGTGAAACCCCTGCCCGGAACCGCCGGTCAACAGGGCTATCGACTGACCGCAAACGATTTCACGATCAAGACCGTGGAGCGTAGCGGTTTGTCGGCCCCGGCCCGTTACGTGCTGAGCCTGCATGAGCCCGTGGGGTATGGTCATGCCGTTTCCGTGCACCTGCGTCTCTCCCTGAAGTCCGACGGCGAGGAAGCGCTGACTACGCTGAAATACTACACCAAATCCGTGTTCCGTCTGAAAGAGGCCGGAACGACCACCATGCGCTACCCGGTTTCCCTACGCGGTTCCATCTATTCCCGTGAGCAGGCAATTCGCGGCGGCGACGGGCCCACCCGTCTCCAGTTCATCTTCAGCGACAACCTCGGTCCGGTTGCCTTGGAGCAGGTCAAGCGAATGGTTCACTTCGAACCGGCCGTTGAAGATCTGGATTTTTCCGTATCCGGCAGGAATCTTAATCTGAAATTCAAGGCCGATCGGGATCGCGCCTATCGCCTGCGGTTGATGCATACGCCTATGGTAGACAAAGACGGACGGCAACTGGCCCTCTTCGGCGAGACCCGAATGTGGTTTTATTTCGATCATGCCCGGCCTTATCTCCGGTGGTCGCAACGCGAGGGTATTTTGGAACGCTACGGCGCGCGGCAACTGAAAATGGAGGCGCGCGGCGACAGCCGGGTGGATCTGCGTATCTATAAAATAGAACCGGATGACCGGCGCTTTTGGCCCTTCAACTACAGTGTGCACAACCTGAACGAGGATGCGCGGCCGCCTTCTCCCGGCGAGGAACCCAACGCCTTTCAACCCAACAGCGACCACATCAAACTGCTGGGTTCGCCGCCGGTTTCCCGTATCGTGAACCTTCCCACCCCCAACGGCGGCGCCGCTTCCGCCTTTGGCTTGGACCTGGCCCCCATGCTGACCGAGATCGACGGTCCCGATCGGCCGGGAACCTATTTAATCGGCTTCCGGCCCCTGGGCGGAAACGATCGTCGCGAATACGCCCGCGTGCAGGTGACCGACTTGTCTCTGTCAACCATTGAAGAAGTGGACGGCGTGACCTTTGCCGTTACCGGCCTGAAAACCGGTGAGCCGATCAGCGGGGCTCGACTGTTAGTGGAAGGTCTCGACCGCAACCTGGACGTTGTTTCCATGATCGACGGCGTCACCGGTATCGACGGCTTGTTCCGCTACCGCCATACAGCGGCGCTCCCCCATGCCGTCTTCCGCATACGCGTGATTAAGGGCGAGGATCAACTGGTCCTGGATCCCGCAAAAGCCCCGCCCCATTTCCTGAACAATCATTTCTACAGCGCTTACAACCCCTGGCTGGGCTGGTTGAATCAACGGCCCAACACCTACCGATCGGCGGTCAACGCCATGGTGCATCTCTCGGTTGAGCGCCCGGTCTACCGCCCGGAGGAACCCGTTCATATCAAGGGCTGGTTGCGGCATCGCAAGGAAGGTAAACTGACCATGCCGAACAATTCCGACAGTCGCGCCGTGGTGGTAAGCGGACCGGGCGACAAGACCTGGACCTACCCCGTCAGTCTCACCCGTTACGGCAGTTTCTACGTGAAATTCGACGAGAAGGACCTGCCAACCGGCGATTTCACGGTCCAACTGGACGAACCTGAATTCGGCAGGCGGGGTTATGCAACCTTCAAAAAGGAGGCGTACCGTATTCCTCGCTTTGAGTTAAGCCTGAGCGGACCCGATGCGGCGCCGTTGGATCGGCCCTTCAAACTGACCCTGACCGCCGATTACTACGCGGGCGGCCGCGTGGTGGGCCGGCCCGTTTCCTGGAAGATTACGTCCTTCCCCTACAGATTCCGGCCCGAGGCCTGGCCCGGTTTCCTTTTCTCCACCAACGAACGCTTCAGTGACGGACCCCGTCGCCGGGCGACAGCCGGTGAGAACCGGGAAGATGTAACCGACGATAACGGCTCGGCCGAAATCAGCATCGATCCCACGACCAACCGCGACAGCAAGCCCATGCGTTATGTGGTCGAGGCGACCGTGCTCGGCGCGGACGAGCAAACCGTGTCCACGGTCAAGGCGATAAAGGCGCTGCCGCCGTTTATCCTGGGTATCAAGCTGGACCGCTTCCTGGAGGACGAAACCACGATACGGCCCAAGCTGATCGTGCTGGATTACGACAGCAAACCGCTGGTCGGCAAGGAAGTCACCGTCCGCCTGTTGAATCGCCAATGGCACAGCTACCTGCGCGAAAGCGATTTCACCACCGGTGAGGCGCGCTATGTGACCGACGTGGTGGACGTGCCGATCACGGAACAAACCGTCACTAGTACTCAAGAACCCATGGAATTGGTGTTCCCCACGGAAAACTCAGGCGTCTACCTGGTAGAACTGACCGCACGCGACCGGCTGGGCCGCATGCAGAAAGTCGTCGCCGACCTGTTCGTCAAGGGTGACAGCGCGGTGGCCTGGAAGAAACCCAAGAACCAGGTATTCAAGACGGTCTGGGACCAGGAAAGTTACAACCCCGGCGACACCGCGACCCTTCTGCTCAAAAGCCCGTTCCAGCAGGCGCGCGCCCTGGTCTGCGTGGAAGCGCCCGACAGCAACCGCTACAGCTGGGTACGGGTTGAAGGCGGCAAGGGGCTGTTTAAACTTGTGGTGGAAAAGGCCATGACCAGCAGAATCCCCGTCCATGTACTGCTGCTGCGCGGCCGGTTGGACGGCGTCATTCCTACCGACGGGCTCGATCTCAAACGTCCCCAAACCATGGCCGCTACCGCCTGGCTTTCCGTACGTCCCAAAGAATTCCAGGCAAAGATCGATCTGGAGCACCCGGCTCGATGCCTTCCCGGGGCACGGGTGCCGTTGACGCTCACCATGACCGACCCGGACGGCAAGCCGCTGAACGGCGAGGTTGCCCTATGGTTGGTCGATAGAGCCGTCCTGGCTTTGGGAAAAGAAGCCGAGCTGGACCCCGTACCGAGCTTTGTCGGCAATCACCGGGCTTGGAACCGCCTGCGCGATATCCGCAACCAGGTAGTGGGCGCGCTGCCGCTGGAGGAGTTCCCCGGCGGTGACGGCGGACCGGGCGATATCTCCCTGTTCGGCAAGGTCACGGTGCGCCGCAATTTCAAAACTGTTGCCTATTACAATCCCGCACTGATCGTGCAAAACGGCAGGGCCCAGGTCACGATCGATATGCCCGAAAACCTAACCGACTACGCCGTGCGCGTGGTGGGGGTTTCCAACAACGACCGTTGGGGCAGCCAAAAATCCATGATTTCGGTGCGCTTGCCGGTAATCGCCCAATCGGCGCTGCCGCGTTTCGTGAGGCCCGGGGATTCCTTTGAAGCGGGCGCTATCGGCCGCATCGTGGAAGGCGACGGCGGACCCGGCAAGGTAGAGATCCAGGTGGAGGGTCTGGCCCTGAACAGCGAGGCGAAAAGAACGCTGACCTGGCAACCTGACAAACCGGAGCAACTCTATTTCCCGCTGCAAGTGACCACGCCGGCGGCGCTACCCGGCGAGGAACCCAATACCGTCACCGTACGCATGGCGGTCAGCCGCGACCGCGACGGGGCCTCGGACGGATTCGAAATCAAGCTGCCGGTGAAGCAGGACCGCATGCCTGTCAGCACAAGCACCTTCGCGCAACTGGAAGCAAACGGCGCGCTGACCTTTGACGGCCCGGCGGAAACACCGCGACCCGGCTCCATGTCGCGCACTTTGCTGGCCTCCGGTGAACCCGGTATCCTGAAAATATTGAGTGCGTTGGACTACCTCTCCGGTTTCCCCCACGGGTGTACCGAGCAACGCATCAGCCGCGTCATGCCGGAACTGGTGATGAAGGAAACCCTGGATCGCATCGGTCGCGGCGCGCGCGGCGCGGCGGCCGATCTTGCCGTGCGCGAGACCTTGACCCACCTGGGCCGCGTGCAGGATTCACAAGGTCTGTTCGGCTTCTGGCCCGGATCGCGAACCTATGTCAGCCTCACCGCCTACGCCGTGGAATTCATGGTGGCCCTGAAACGCGCGGGCTACCGGGTTCCCGACGAAATGTACAATAAGGCGATCAGGGCGCTGCAAGCCTCGTTGCGTTCCGACTACAGCGGCTTTATCGACGGCTACGCTTATCGCGAACGCGCGGAGGCTCTGGCTGCCCTGGCCGAAGCGGGCGCTTTTGACCAGGCCTACGCCTTTGAATTGGCGGCCCGGGCCGGCAACCGACCCCTTTACACCGAGGCCCGCGTCCTCCACACCATGCTCAGCAGCAACATTACCTCCGGCAGCGCGATCGAGGGCATGGGCAAAAACCTGTGGTCAAGCCTTGTCTTCGCGCTACGCGACGGCGATGAGGTCTATCGCGGCCTGCAATACCGGGCGAGAAGCTGGGGCGGCCTGATCTTGTCGAGCGAAATCAGGACCATGGCAGCGGTTGTCCGCGCCCTGCACCTGCTGGACAGCAACAACCCGCGACTGCGACCGCTGGTGGATGAACTGGTCAGCCTGGGTCAAGGAGACGGCTGGGGCAGCACGGCAGCCAACGCGGCGGCCATGCGCGCCCTGAATCAGGTCTTGAACGTTCAAGGCGGCGCGGGACCCAAGCTCACCGTTGCGGGCGACGGGGGCGAGAGCACCCTGGACCTGGCCGGGCAACCCCTTGCCCGTCTCAATACCGATTCACAAGGCGCCCTGAGCGTGCGCTACACCGAGGGCTCTACAGATACGATGCCGCTGGTATGGCAACGTCTGAATTATTTACCGCAAGCGCCGGGTCATCAGGTCACCGCCGAAAACAAGGGTTTTGTGATCGATGAGGAACTGTTGTTCTACGACGGGGACGGTCCGCCGGTGAAACGTCCGTTGGCAGCCGGCGCCGAAATCGAGGCGAAGATGGGCGCGGTTATCGAGGTTCACGTGCGTGTCGTCACCCCCGAGGATCGGTTCTTCGCGGCGATTCGCGTACCCTTCGCGGCCGGGCTGGAACCCATGAACCCCAATCTGGCCACGGCGCCCGAGGAAGCAACCCCCGCGGGTCAACTGACCCGGGAGGCAGACTATACGCTCTTCGAAGACGACCGGGTAACCTTCTACTACGACCAATTGAATAAGGGGACCTACAACTTCTACTTCAGGCTGCGCGCATCCATCGCGGGCAGCTTCACCCATCCCGCGCCCCGTGCTGAATTGATGTATCGTCAATCGGTCTACGGCAGAGGCAACGGCGCGGTGTTAAAGGTGCTGCCTTAAGGGATACTACTACTGACTCCGCATTCTGAACAGTGTGCCTTCCGCGATGAAGCTCATGAATCGTTTTCGCCATGCTTCATAATCGGCGACGCCTTGCTTGATTTGCTTGGGTTCGTAGCGGCGTTCCTCGGAAGTTCTTAAGCTGCTGATCTCTGGTTTCCCGAGGCCCCTCGCCATATTCCCCGGTTACTTATCCGGCACACGTGCATCCGCGTATACAAGTTTGCTTGATAAAACCTCTGGTCTGGAATTTGCTTGATAAACCCCTAATGACGGCGAATCGAAAGAACCGACAGCCCCCGCCCGGCCGTTTCGGTGTTCTTTCATCAATGACTGACGAGGCATTAATGAGATTATTTGTATGCTGCCTGGCAGCCGTGGCGGCCCTCTTGCCGGCACAAGCGTGGCAAGACTGTAGCCGCGCCTCCAAACAGCGGGCACTGCCTGATCCTTCGCGGACCATGCCCTTCCCAACCACCAATGGAAAAAAACGCTCTTCGGCCAAAGCCGCCAACTTTATCGACGACATCTTATTCGCCCTGCAGGACCGTGACCGGGTCCCGCGCGCTGAAATGACCAACGATCTCAACTTCCTACGCCGCGCGACCGTCGACCTGACCGGCCGCATCCCCTCTTTGGAACGGACCCTGTCCTTTATCGATGACGATCACCCGGACAAGCGCGCCGCCTACATCGACGAGTTGACGGCGAGCGAGGCCTTCGTCAGCCGTTGGGCCTATTGGTTCGGCGAGCTGTTCCAGATCTCGATGGTCGTGGGCAACGAGGCCGCCGCGGGCAAATTGGCGCTTTACCTGGAAGACGCGGTGCGCACCGACAAACCGCTGAACCGGATGGCGACCGAGCTTGTCACCGCACTCGGCAACACCTACGAGGACGGACTGCCCACCTACCTGCTTCGCCAGGGCGGTTTGGGCACCATCTTGCAGGACCGCGTGGAGAATGAGGTGAGCGCTATATCCGCCCAATTCCTGGGTATCGATACCAACTGTATCTCCTGCCACGGCGGCGCCGGCTACCTGGAACCGGTCAACCACTATCTCTCCCAAAAAGAGCGCAAGGACCTGTGGGCTTTCTCAGCGTTCACCGCCCAAAAGCGCTTCCTGGTGAAGAACAACAGCAACCTGCAATACGGCATAAATCTGGAGTTCGTGGACCGGCAATACACCACCAATCACGACGTACCCAGCGAACGGCCTGACCGGGTAGGCGGCGGCGTACAAACGCCCACCTATCTCTTCACCGGCGAGCAGCCCGCCGAGGGTGAGGATCACCGCGCCGCCCTGGCCCGTATGGTCACTGACGATTTCCAGTTCGCCCGCAACTTCGCCAACCGCTTCTGGGCTCATTTCATGAGCGTGGGCCTGGTGGAACCCCTGGACGGTTTCGACCCCACTCGCCTGGACCCCGAGAACCCGCCGCCCGAGCCCTGGGACATCCAACCCCTCCAACCGGAATTGCTCGAGCGCCTGGCTCAGTATTTCATCGACAGCAACTACAGCATGAAGACCTTGATCAAGCTGCTGGTGAATTCTTCTACCTATCAGTTGTCCGCCAATTACCCCTACCCATGGAATCCCGAGTATGCCGCCTACTATCCCAAGCGCATCATTCGGCCCCTGACCGGTGAAGAAATCCTGGACCAGGTGATTGCCGGCACCGGCACGGGCTATAACGAGGATTTCAGCTACCGCGTGGGTTGGAGCACCGCCTATGACTACAGCGGCGAGGAGCGTACCCGGCTGAGCCGAACCTTTGCCTACGTCCACCAGATGACCGATATCTCGGACAAACTGACCTATTCCGACGAGCAGACCTTCCTGCGTACCTTCGGCATCGGCAACCGCTACGACATTTCCAGGGCCGATGCGCCCACACCCACCCAATCGCTGGTGATGATGAACCACGAATCCATCCAGAAGCGGCTGACCATCAAACCCCTGTTCAACCGCGAGGACGAAAACGGCAACCAGGTGCCCGTCTTCTCCGGGTTGGCCGAACTGGCCTTTCTCAAGCTGTCCAACGAGGAGAAAGTGCGCCGCTTGTACCTGAGCCTGCTGGTGCGCGAACCCTATGTGAACGAAATGAGATTGGCGCTGCGTTTGATCGGCAAGCGCTCCTTCGCCAAATCCGTCGAGGACCTGGCCTGGGTGCTGGTGAACTACGACGAAATGCGATTGGGTTACTAGGGGGCGCGCATGAACACGATCAAACTGACCCTCCTTGCCGTTCTGGCCGGGACCTTCTCCTCGCTTGCCGGTGACTTCAAGGCGCGCCTGATCACCGATACCGATTTCAAAATCAAAAACGCCGCCGATGCCTCCGCGGTTGCCGCCGCCTGGATCGCCAAACACGGCCCGCGCCTGGGCATGGGTGAAGTAACCCCGGTCAAGACGGTAAGCAGCCCGCTGGGAACCCACTTCCATTACCGCCAGACCGTGGACGGCCTGCCCGTTCTGGGTTCCTCGCTGGTCATCACCATCGATCACGACCGCGCCTTGCACGGTGTCTACCACCACCTTGCCCCGATCACGCGGGCCAAGCTGAAGCCCGGCTTCGCTGTATCGGCGCAAACCGCCGTATCCACGGCCGCCCGGGGCATCGATACCTCATGGATCAGCGCCGAGCCGCAAACCCAAGCAGCCTGGTTGATGCGTGAACGGCTCCTGGTCCCCGTCTACAGAGTTTTGCTGCCGCTGCAAGGCTCCGCCGGCAGTTGGGAAGCCGTGATCGACGCCCGCGACGGCGCCTTGATCTCACGCGAAAACCGAACCGTATACCACCTGGCCGGAAAACCCGCGCCCGGTTTGCCCAAGGGCATCGCGCCCCACGCGGCCGAACCCGCGCGCCGTGCCCCCAAGGCCGGTGAAACCGTGGACGGCAGCGCCCTGGTGTTCGATCCCGACCCGCGCACCGCCCTCAAACGCGACGATTTGCAGGACGATTCGCCCGCGAACCTGTTCAACAGCGCCTATCAAGAGCGAACGCTCACGGGCCTGACGCGCATGGGCGACACCGTTTACCTGGAAGGGCCCGCCGTGCGCATCAGCGATTTCGACGCGCCCTTCACCGCGCCCGGAACCAGTGAGAACGGGCAATGGACGGCCCGGCGCGGCGACAGCGCCTTCCCGGACGTCATGGCCTACTACCACATCAGCCGAAACCAGGGCTACGTGCAATCCCTGGGTTTCGACCAGATGCACAACCGACCTATCGAGGTGGACACCGACGGTCACCTGGGCAACGACTATTCCTCCTACGACCCCGCCCGCGACCGTCTTTCCTTCGGCCGAGGTTGCGTGGATGACGCCGAGGACGCCGACATCCTGCTGCACTTCTACGCCCAGGCCCTGCTTTACGACGTCACCGACAACTGGGGCGGCGGCGACAGCGGCGCTATTGCCCAGGGCTTCGGCGATTACTGGGCCGCTTCCTACAGCTACAGCACACCCAACGGACCGGACTGGTACCCCGAACGCGTCTTCCATTGGGACGGTCACGGCGACGGCGCCTGGTGCTGGGAAGGACGCATGCTGAACCGGATCGAGGCAACCTACGATTCCGCGATCACCTACGGCGCCGATGTCCGGCTGAACGACGACGCCTTTCAATCCGCCGAGCTGTGGAGCACGCCGCTGTTTCAAAGCATGATGGAACTGGTCGCCATGGGCGTCCCCCGCGAGGAAGCCGACCGCATCGTGCTGCAATCCCTGCACGGTCTGGGCTACGGGGTGACCATGCCGGAAGCCGCGGGCGCGGTGATCCAAGCCGCCGAAACCCTCTACCCCGGCGGCCCGCATGCCGAAGTTTACCGCAAATGGTTCGCCCAAGCCGGACTCTACGGTGAAATCGACCTGGTTTTGGACCCCTTCGAACCCCTGCAATTCACGAACGCCGGCAACAACAACCGACCCGACCCGGGCGAGACCGTGCGCTTTCGCCTGCGCCTGATCAACCGGGGCAGCGTCACCGCCCGCGCCGTGAACGCCGAAATCTCCGACTTCTTCGACGGTTGGTCGTTGGATCGGGCAACCGTTACCTTCGATGATCTGGGACCGGGAGAGGTTGCCTTCAGCCGTGAGGAATTTCAGGTTACGGCGCCGCCCACCGTCTGCGGTTACGGCAGTACCTACTTTCTGACCCTCAGCTGGAAGGAAGCCGACGGCGCCTTCGCGAGTGACCGGTTGGAACGCTGGATGCAACTGGGCCGATCCCGCTTCGCGCAACGCATCAACCACCTGCAACAGGCGATACCCGATGCCGACGAAACGGGGATTTCCGATACCATCACCCTGAGAACGCCCTCATTGAACTCCGGCAGCTTCCGGTGTTTCGTACAACTGACCCACTCCGTTCCCGATGACCTGGTCGTCACCCTGACCGATCCCGAGGGACGAATCTACCAACTGACAGAAGTCGAGCATTTTCCACTTGAGGACGGCCCGACGGCGGGCGCGCCTGCCTTCAGGGGCCGGCTCTCCCCTTATGCCGTCTACCTGGAGGGTGATTGGACCCTCAAGGTGGTCGACCGTTACGAGGGCGACACGGGTTATATCGACTACTGGACCATTACCGATTCCTTCGGTATGGTCTGCGACATCCCCGAAGATGCGCCGCGTCCCTACGAAGCCCATTTTCTCTTCACCGAGGAGAGCGAAAACTGGACCACCGAACTGGCTGTCCTGAATATGTTCGGCAGCCGGGGCAGTTTGCGCCTGACCGCGTTCGATGAAGACGGCAATCAACTGGCGCAAGTGGACCAGTTGATCGATCCTCTAGGCATGCTGATGACCACGCCTTCCAAGCTCTTCCCCCGGACGAGCGGCATCGCCATGATCCACGTGGCAAGCACGACCCAAATCGCCGGCATGTCGCAGCATCGGGACCCGGAAGGCAAGTACTCAGTGGGCCTGAATGCGCCGACGGAAGGAGCCCCGGCGCTCAAGGTGCCGCATATCGCCGAGGACCCCAATTTCTGGACGCGAGGCCGCCTGGCCAATGTGGGCGACGTTGCCCTCGACGTGGATTTCGTCGACAGCAAGGGCAAACCCACGGGCCTGGCCATGGGGCCGCGCGCCAGTAAAGCCGTGGATTTCCGAGGTTACTTCGACGGCGGCATCGAGCGCGGCGCGGGCTTCGGTTCGTTTGCCAACCGCACCAACGACTTCGAGCAACTGGCGGGCATCGAAATGTTCGGCGCCCTGGACACGGGTTCCTCGGCGGCCGGCCTGACCCTGGGCAACGCGGAGAACACCCGACTCATCTTCCCGCATATTCCCAACGACAAGGCATCCTTCTGGTCGGGTATCATGCTGGTCAACAGCAACGAATTCCCGGTGGAGGTCACCGTCAGCGCTCACGCGGAGGAGGGCAGCGGCGAGGTGCTTTCCCGCATTACCGAAGCGACCTTCACCATGGAGGCAAACAACAAGCGGGTGGACGTGTTGGAGAACTTCTTCCCCGAACAGGACGTGACGGCCGCCGAATGGCTGTTCTTCAACGCGAGCGCGCCGATTGCGGGCTATGAACTGGTTGGCAGCAATGTTTTCGGCGGCGACATGGCGGGTCTGCAAGCTGCATCGATCACGGGCTCCGAGCATCGCTTCCCCATCTTCGCCAAACCCGGCGAGGAATGGGCCGGTGTCGGCATGGTGGCGCCCGCGATCTGGGGCGCCTGGCGGGTTTACCTGCTGTACCTTGACGAGGACGGCTACTACCAAAAAAACGTGGAATTGCCGGGCACCAATTGGGCCGGTAAACGCGTGTACCAACTGGAAGAGTTCGACAGGCCCATGTCGGTCATCTTATCGCCGGGCAATTTTACGATCGGCTTCAGCCTGACGGGCAGTTATGACGGCGACCGTATCAACGCGCACAACTCGGCCGTCCTTTACGAACAGGAAATCCTGATCGACCACGAGCAATGGGAGAAGAAGGAATGAGTATGAATCGCAGAGAATTTATGAACCTGAGCGCCCTGCTGGGCATGAGCGCCCTGTGCGCCCCTTCCTTCGGCAAAGCCCGCCGTATCGGCAGCACCGGCAAGGCCGATATCCTGGGCACCGCCCGCAATTGCATCGCGGTAAACCTGCTGGGCGCGCCCAGCCATATGGACACCTTCGACCAGAAACTTGGCGACTGGCTGCCCGAGGACTGGGACGTCCGCGACCTGGGCGGGGGTTTGCTGTGGTCCTATAACATCATGCCCAACCTGGCCGAGCGCACTGACCGCTTCAGCCTGGTTCGCTCCCTGTTCACCAACGAGGTCAACCACCAACGGGCCCAATTCCGGCTGGAAACCGCCCACCCCTTCATCGCCGCCAAGATCCTCCAGGAAGACATCGCACCCGTCGGCAGCATCCTGGCCGCGGAATTGGATCATCAACGCTCGGAAGCGGACATCTACCCGCTCTTCATCTCGCTGGACTACCGGCCCAAGGCGCCGGGCGTGTTCGACAATCGTTTCGCCGGATTCTACCTGGCCGGAAGTTTCGGGTTGGACATGTTCGACCACCCGGCGGGACAACGCCTGTTCGACAAACGCTACGAAGCGCTGTGGCAAATGGACCCGCGCAAGGTGATGACCGACGACGGCGACCCGGACGCGGTCAGCTACCTGTGGGAACAGGCCAGTAAAATGATGGGCGACCAAAGGGTGAAGGACGCCTTCGAGGTAACCAATGAAACCATGGACCGCTACGGCGGACGCTACGGCGTCAGCCTGAAACTGGCCAGGGCCAAACAAATCCTGGAACAGAAAGCGGGCGCCCGCTTCATCAATATCGGTTACGAGGGTTGGGACCATCACAGCAACATCTACCATTCCCTCCCATACAGGACCCGTTCGCTGGACGCGGGCTTGTCGGCCCTGATGGACGACCTGGCCGCCTTGCCGGGCGAGGAAGAAGGCAAAACCCTCCTGGACGAAACCCTGATCGTCGTGGCAGGCGAATTCGGCCGAACCCCGGGCGAACTGAACCGCGAGCACGGTAGGCACCATCATGGCGGCGCCTTCTCGGCCCTGCTGGCCGGCGGCGGTATCCAAGGAGGCCGCATTCTCGGCGCCACGGACGACCTGGGCGACCAGATCGTGGACAACGGCTGGTCGGCGGACCGGGCAATCTCCACCACGGACCTGTCGGCCACCGTGCTCAGCGCCATGGGCGTGGATTACACCAAGTGGCGGGACGACACTCCGTCCGGCCGAACCTACTTCTACACGGCTCCGGAACAATGGATGAATAACCGGAACCCGAGACCTGTTCTGGACCTGTTCAACTAGCGAGGTACGCCTCAGACCGTCAAGGTATGTCGAGGATGGGCTGCCGGGCGCGCCTCGCTGTCGCAAGTGGCAAGTTGCCGGCTGCACGACCTTTGGACAACATGGGCAGTAAATCGTTTGTTCCCGGCGGGCGGCAATTCCTTTTCTTAGAATCCGTCGACCCTTGTTACAATAATCGTATGGACAATCGCTATCCGTTGCTCATCTTTACCATCGTGTTGTTATCCGCGTTTTTGCTCTTTCTGGCCCTCCGTCTGGTTGTGTTGACCGTCCGCCGGCGCAAGCTTGAAAGGCATGAACCCCGGAATAGCCGCGATCTCCTGGTGGATGCTCTTGAAGCCCAGACCCGGCGCGAACGCCAGGCCGAGGCCATGCGCCATCGCACCGTGTTGGCCTATGAGGCACTGGACGCCTTGCACGGCGCCGTCATGGCACATCTTCCCGTGGGGATTCTGGTGCTGGACGCCGACGACGCCATTCAATTGGCCAACCCCTATCTCATGGAGTTATTCGGCGTCAGTCGTATTACCGGGCAACCCCTTGCTGATCTTTCTCCGGCACTGGCCGATCTGGTCGACCGGACCGGGGGCGGGGCCGGCGAGCATCCCCTGACCGTTACCATTGCCGATCGCCCCCGGCATCTGCGAGTCAGCCTCACCGCCATGGAAGAGCGTCTGCTGATCAGCGTTGTGGACGAAACCCGGATGCGTTTGTTGGAAGAGCAGGTGCAGTACAAGCGTGATTTGGAACTGATGGGAGAGTTGTCAAGCGGGGTTACCCACGAGGTAAAAAATACGCTAGCAACCATCAGCGGGCTGGCTCAGTTACTGCCCTACAGCGACACCGGCGAGACCTCCGAAAAGATTGTGGCCGAGGTCAACCGGTTGTCCGGGTTTATCAAAGAGTTCACCACGGCGGGCAAAAGGCGACAGTTGAACCGCACTCATCTGGATCTGACAACATGGCTGCGTGAACAACAAACGCGCTGGCTGCAACAGCCCAACGGCCCTCACGTCAAGGTAGAGTTACCGGATACATCGACCCGCTTGTTTGCCGATGCGACCCTGGCCGCCATGGTGTTGGACAATCTGGTGCGCAACGGTTTGGAAGCCTGTGAAGAGCGGTCGCCGGAACCGCCGTGGGTCACCGTGAGCGCCGACTTCAGCGCCGCCGGCGTGACCTTTCAGGTTGAAGACAAGGGCCCCGGCATCCCCGAGCATATGCGGCAACGCATCTTCGTGCCGTTTGTGTCCAGCAAGCAAAGGGGCAGCGGGCTGGGCTTGTTCCACTGTCGCAAGGTCATGCTGGAGCACGGCGGCCGTTTGGAAGTGCAGCCCGGGCCGCCCACGCGCATGAGTTGTTTCTTCCCGGCGGCGTCCCAAACGGTGGACTCCGTCACGGCCGGCGTGGAGGGCACTTGATGCAGCGGGCGTTACGGGCGATACTGGAGCCGGTAAAAAAGTCGGGAGGACGGGCGTGCAAAGCATTCTATTGATCGAGGATCGCGAGGGCCTGCGCCAGGTCTACGCGACTTTCCTGCGCGGCCAGGACTACGGCGTCCATGAAACCGGCTCGGTGGATGAGGCGCGGAAGGCATTGAAGCATCACCAGTTCTCTCTGATCCTCAGCGATTATATGTTGCCGGGCACCAACGGCCTGGACTTTTTGAAGGAATTGCGCGGCCAGGATAAGGATACGCCCGTGATCATGATGACCGCCTTCGGCGAGGTCAAGTTGGCGGTGGAGGTGATGAAAAGCGGCGCGTTCGATTTCCTGGAGAAACCCATCGACCTGGAACACCTGAAACTGGTCGTGGCCAGGGCCCTGGAGCACAACAGCCTGAAACGGCGCAGTGAATACGATCGCGACCGGGATCGGCAATCGGATCATGTGATCATCGGCAATTCGGCAGCGTTACAGAAGGTGGTGACGCTGGCGGACAAGGTGGCCCCGGTGGACACCACCTGTCTGCTGTTGGGCGAGTCGGGCGTGGGCAAGGAGGTTTTTGCCCGCTACCTGCACGCCGGTTCGCCGCGCGCCGAGGGACCGCTGGTGGCCGTGAACTGTGCCTCCATCCCCGGCGAGTTATTGGAAAGCGAGTTGTTCGGGCACGAGCGCGGCGCCTTTACCGGTGCGGACCGGCGCAAAATCGGCCTGGTCGAGATGGCGGACGCCGGTACCCTATTCCTGGACGAAATCGGCGAACTGCCTTTGGACCTGCAACCCAAGCTGTTGCGATTCATCCAAACTCGCGAGATGACGCGAGTGGGCGGAACCAGGGTGATCAAGAGCGACGCCCGGCTTTTATGCGCCACAAACCGCGACCTGAAAGCGGGTTATCGCGAGGGGTGGTTCCGCGAGGACCTGTATTATCGCCTGGCGGTGTTTCCCCTGGAGGTGCCGCCGCTGAGGGTGCGAATCGAAGACCTGGACGAACTGGTGCCGTTTTTCATGAACCGCGCCGGTCACCCTCATCCGAATCTGGATCCGAACCTGCTCGCCCGGCTCAAAGCCTACTCCTGGCCCGGCAACGTGCGCGAATTGGAGAATGTGCTGGAACGCGCCTGCATTCTCAGTCGTCAAGAGCCCCTGGCCGAAAGGCATTTTCCCATCGACCTGTTTACGACCTCCGACTCCCTGCCGGTCAACATGACCATGGACCTGAACAAGACCCTGAAAGGGAATATGAAGGATTGGGAACAGGCGCTGGAGCGGCACCTGATCGCGGCCCTCCTGCGTGAGGAGGGCGGCAGGCGCGATCGGGTTGCCGCCAGGTTGGGTGTGTCGGTTAAGACCCTGTACAACAAGATGCAGGCGCATCAGCTAAGCGGAGATTGAAAACGGCTTCGGGCCGTCGGTGTATTTGGTTTGACCCCTGCCGGTAGAAGCAGACCTTAGTCAGGCTGCCAGCGCAAACCTACCAGGATTTGACGCTCGTCATGGGGAACACCGGAAGGTTGGAAGGTCCGGCTTTCGGTCATGACTTTGGTTTCGTCTAAAATATTGTGGAGTAACAGGGTGGCGGACAGTTCCGGACGGAATGTCCATTCCACGTTGATGTCGGCGATGGTGAAATCTTCCAGTTCAAGCGGTGCGAAATTGGGATGAGTCACCGTTTCAAAATCGGCGCGATGGTAGATGCTCGCACTGAACAACCAGTCGAAGACAGGGCGCCAGCTGAGACCCATGTTGAGAGACAGCTTGGGGATGCCCTGAACATCCGTTGTGGTTCCCAGATTGGTTTCCTCTGAATTCAACACCACGGCGGAGTTGGCAAATAACGATACCCCTCCGCTTCCCTGCCAGAGGAGTTCCGCCTCGAAACCGTCGGCCTCGCGTTCTCCGGAGTTGATAAACACCTGCTCGAAGGGAAGGTCCGGGTTGTTGGTGGAGGTCAGTCTGATGACGTTATCGGTTGTATAGTGATAAAAGTTGGCGCTCAGCGCCAAGCCGCTCTTTGTGGTGTACATGGCTTGGAATTCGAAGGTTTCGTTTTCTTCCGGCGCAATGTCGGGATTGGTGATGTAGAAGGTAGGCAGTTCCCGCTTGGCCTCCTGGAAGTTCGGCGCTCGGAAAGCGGTGCCGTAAAGCAACTTCAGCGTCGTATTCTCGACCGGTTTGTAAACCATGGCCAGGCGAGGATTGGTGGTGCTGCCCACGTCGTCATAATCGTCATAGCGCAAACCCCCGGTAATGGTGGTTTTCTCATTCAGATTCACGCTGTACTGCGCGTACAAGGCGGTGATTTCCCGTTCACTGGCCGGTATGGCTTCAAACACGATCGGCGGGTCGATTTTGATATCGCTGAGGCCGGGATATTGACCGGACGGCACCGCGCTGGCGGTGGTGTCCTCCCTACCTTCATCGTGTTGAAAATTGACACCGAAGATCAGGCTCTGGTTCTCGCCGAAACTCCGATCGATATAGGCATCGATATTGAGCGTTTCCGTTTCGGTGGGAACGATAAAGCCGCCGACCTGATCTACCGCATCGAGCACGATGGGACTGGCCAAAATGTGAGCGAATTGAATCGGGGAACCGAATTCCGAGACGGCCTCGTAGTTCGTGTAGGTCAGGGCTGTATGAAAGTTGGTTTTTTCGCCCAGGGCGGTATCGTAAACAAGACCCGCGGTCAGCACGTCAACATCGCTGTCCAAGTCGAACTGGCGGCCGTCGGCATTCTCGTGGTCGACACCCAATACATCGGTGAAAACCCCGCTGCGGGGCAGACCCACACCGGCGGCGTTGTCCATATTCAATCGCTGAATTTGTGCCGACAGTACCAGGTCTTTATAGGCGAAGCGGGCGGAAACATCCAAGACCTCCGCCTCGTCCCTGCTGAAACGATCCAGGTAGGGTATCTCCAGAACGCCGGGAATGATGACCTGGTTGACATCGGGGAGGGGCGTGAAATCGTCGAAGTAATGTTGGTACTGGGCCGTCAGGGAGAATCCGGCATGCTCGCCGACAGGCCTGCTGAAGCGCAAGGCGGCCTCTTCACCCTCTAAATTACCCAGTTGGACAGAGACGACCGTTTCCTTTTCTATGTCCTTGCCGCTGGTGATCAGGTTGATGACGCCCACAAATGCATTGGCCCCGTAGAGTGCGCTCCCGGGTCCGCGAATGACTTCCACCTGTTCGATATCTTCCAGCAGTATCCGCTGCAAAAAGGTAAACCCCCCGCCTGAACTGGGATCGTTGACCCGTTGGCCGTCGCGCAGCACCAGCACGTTTTCCGCAAAAAAGGTGGTCGAGCCGCGTACGGCCAGATTCATGGCGCTGGCCGTGATCTGGTTGGTTCTGCCGCTGGTAAAGCCGGGGATCAGGTTGACCAGGTCTTCCAAATGGCGCGCCCCGAAGCGTTGGATATCTTCGCGTGTAAAAACAGTCACCACGGCCGGGATATCCTCTCTGGCGATACCCGATTTAGAGCCCGTGGTAATTTCCATCATCATGATTTCTTGAAGGGACATGTCCCACATTTCGTCCGCCGAACTTTGGCTGCTGTTAACAAAAACCAACATACCGATGACCTTCAAAAAGGTCCAGACCGTAAAAGTGCCCATAAAAAAACCTCCCAGCTCTAAATACTCTTCGAATATTTACCGGATAAGTTAAATTTTTGGACAAATATTTTTTAACTTGGATTTAGATTATGTCGTTTTTTCATGATGACATGCTTTGACGCTGCTATAGAGATGTGAAAGGGCTTAAAACTATCTAGTCCAGAAAATAAAGGGGTGACTTGTGAGCTTTAGAAACATGTCCTGGGTCGATATCTGCTTAATTCACCTGATCGCGTGCACGCCGGTGCCAGTCGGGAGCGGCCGGCAGTTGGGAAAAGGCGCCCCGGTAGGGTACGCCGTCCTTGAACACCTCTACCAGACCGGTTTCCATGTTTTCCGGTTGGTCCAGCACCCGGCTCTCAGCCTTACACAAGAGCAGGTCCGCCCGGTAGCCGGGTTGGATGCGGCCCGTATCATCCTGCTCAATTTCGGTTGCTGCCAGACCGGTGGCGCCGTGCCATGCCTCTAAAGGTTTCAGGCCGTCTTGGATCAGAGCGTGCAATTCCATGTAATTGCGGCCGTGCATGCCGTTAAAGACCGGATCGGTGCCCACGAGGATCTTCAGCCCGCCGCTCCTGGCGTAGGCTACGGCGGACGCGTGGACCTCGTTGACTTGTTTCACTTTTTCTACGACCGACGGCTGGAGCCCCTTTTCATGCAATGACCGGGCAATGATCCAGGAAGTCGGCGTAACGGTGCAGCCGGCCTTGTAGGCCATGTCGACCTCTCGCTCGCCCATGAAACTGATGTGTTGAATGTCGTTGACGCCGTGTTCCACGGCCAGGCGGATACCGGACCGCGAGTGGGCATGGGCGGCGACACGCAAGCCCCGTCCCCTTGCTTCGTCGCAAATGGCTTGGATTTCTT
Source organism: Acidobacteriota bacterium (assembly GCA_030066195.1). GTDB lineage: Bacteria > Acidobacteriota > Holophagae > Acanthopleuribacterales > Acanthopleuribacteraceae > JASJCB01. The sequence continues at coordinate 1,421 of JASJCB010000122.1, read as the reverse complement.
CGGCGGTGAACTCGCGGTGTTCCAGTTTGTCTCCCGGCGAGCCTACGCCGGGACTGGTGCAAAGTTTGATGAGGTCGGCGCCGCAGGCCGCAATTTCGCGCACCCGCTTGCGACATTCCCAGGGGCCGTCGACAATGCTGCTTGGACGGCCGGGACCTTCCGGGAAGAGTTTGGACAGCGTGGCGTGGCAACGGTCGGGTCCGCGAAAATCGGCGTGACCGCCGGTGCTGGACAACATGCATATGGCGATCTTCATGCGCGGGCCGATGATGGTTCCGTTTTCCACCAGGCGCTTCATCCGTTGGGTGGCGCCGCCCACATCGCGCAGGGTGGTTACGCCGCCGTCTACCAGCGTTGTGTAGAGAATGCGCTCGGTGATCAGCAAACCCTCGGGGCTGTTCATGTTTTCCATGTCGCGTTCATGAACGCCCAGCAGAGTGATGTGGCTGTGGCAGTCGATCAAACCCGGTGTTGCGGTCATGCCCGAGCAATCCACCACGGGGATGTCCTCGCCGATCTCGCGTTCCGGTCGGTGCGGTTCCACTGAGGAGATGCGACCGTTTTCAATCAAAACATCGATGGATCGGTGCAGCGCCTCGTCCGTACTTCCGGAGCCGTCATACAGGGTCGCGATATTGGCAAGGATGATCATGAATTTCTCCCGGCGGTTCAAGGTATCTCTATCTTACTCCAAATACGCGACTCGTTGGTCCTTTAGCAGGGATTCGTCAAAGACGGCATGAGTTGGCTAAGCCCGACCCGCCGGATTTCAATCGGGAAAAGTTGGTCCCAAATTTTTCGTCTGAAGGTTATGGTGAGATCATTATTTTGAGATTTTCAGGAGAACAAGAGTTTAAGAAAAGGCACAACGGCCTCCCGTCCCGGCGGTAGGAAAAAGCCCGCGGTTGGCGTCACGATACGCCCATGCATGGCCCGCAACGCGCCGAAGCGCCCGACAACGCGTCCAAACCGATCCGGCACAACCTCATGAATCCATCGCGAGCGCCCAAGTGAGAAAAAGACATCGCTTTTTGATGACGATTCTAAAAAATCAATCAAATAGATTGTAACTTGTGCCAAGCAGAGACCAATTGAGTCGGAAATGTAAAAAACGGCCCTCAACCAAAGAAAAAATCGGACGTTTGCCAACTTGTCTGGAGATATATAAGTAGAGGAACTTTTTCCAAGAAGAAAATCCAGCCACTGATCAGCACTCATAAGCCCTCATGAGGGAAATGTAAAAAGCAAATGGCCGGGCCGACCGATCCACAATGGACCCCGGCCAATCCTGAGCGAACGCAAAGCATTGTCCCATTGGTGTTTACTCGTGTTAATCGGTGGTAAAAAAGGAGTATGAAATGAGTACCGCACCCATCCGCAACGACTACCAACGAGAGAGGGTCATGGAGACCATCCTCCAA
>JASJCB010000024.1 GCA_030066195.1 Acidobacteriota bacterium | reverse complement strand
CCAGGCCCACTTCATCGAGACCGGCGACACCAAACGCCCTCGACCCGACCTTCTGGCGCGCAAAGATCCCGAAGCGCCAGAAGGTCGGGTCGAGGGCGTTTGGTGTCGCCGGTCTCGATGAAGTGGGCCTGGTCGTCGGGATCTTCCGCGATGCGGTCGACCAGAACCTCGATTTTGGTATCCTGGTCTTCTTCGTCTTTATCTTTCAGACCTTTGGGGTCCTGCTCGATCTTTTCCAGCGGCTTGTCGAAGTTCTTGTCTTCAAAAGCCTTGGAGATAAGATCCTGCTTCTTTCCACAAGAGATGGTGAGCAGGATGACAGCAATTGCGATTAACGCGCGTAGTTTCTCTTTCATCGATGTAAACCTTACCTGAATAGGATTGACGTGGGTTCCCGGTACCCGACCTAGAATTTCTTTTCCAACTTGTTGCCACGGGTATTGGTCTTGCGAGTGGGCGGGGTGCGTTTCTGGAAGCGATTGTTTTTCTTGTTTTTATTATCCCGAGCGTTGGGTAAAGGCTTCGGCTTGTTCTTATCGCCGGGTTTCAAGCCTCTCTTGGGACCGTCCTTGGTGTTCGCCCGGCGAGCGGGCGTTGGTTTTTTGGTCACCTTGGCGACCTGTTTGGTGCCGCCGCGTTTTTGCTTGTTCCCGGAATACAACGAGACAGGGACCGGCCTGGCGCCGGACATCAGCTCTACCTTTTCACGGTCAATGGACTTGACCTTGTAGGCGCCTACCTGGTCATTGACATAGGCCCGCACGCCCTTCGGCTTGCCATCCTCGAGAATCGTGAAGAGGGCGATACGCACATCGCCGACGATCAAGGTGCCGTCCAAAACGGGGAGATCTTTGGATACTACCTGCGTCTCGGGCGCGTCGTTCTCCTCGGTTTCTTCCGCGGGCTTCTTGCCGCGATCGGGGTCGAAGATATTGGCGTCCAGCAGACGATCCACATCGGTCTGGGCGAAAGCCGGCAGACACAGGGAAAGTAGGATGAGCAGTGCGTATTTCATGGTATCTCCCTAAAAGCGTTTCTTGGGGTCGAAATTCTCCCCCTTACCCTTATCCTTCGATTTGGCTTTTGTCAAGGGTTTTGGCTTCGCCCCCTTCGGAACGGCCGCGGAAGTCAATGGTTTGGGTTTGGGTTCCAGAGGCGGTTTGTCAGCTGACTTTTGCGGCGGCGGAGGCCCGCGCCTCGGTGGCGGGGCATTGCGGTTGCCCAGGGTTTTCAGCGCGCCGCCCTCGCCCATGCTGTTCTTGGGGGGAACGGTCTTGGGTTGGGGCGGGTCGACCGGAGTCAGGCCGCTTGCCTTGGTTTCGTCGGTCGCCGGGGTTTCTTCGCTTTCCTCGTCGTCATCGTCCTTTTCGACGCTACGGTCACGCATGTAACGCTCGGCGTCGGCTTCCGGGTTGGCCTTGAATACCGTGGTCAGCACCGCGTTCCCGTTAAGCGGCGAGCGAGTCTGCAAACGGGTTTTAGTCTTCTTGTTGGTGCGTCTGGTGCGCGGACGACGACGCGCCGAGATGTTCAAGGTGTCGATCACCAGGAAGTATTCTTCTTCCTCCAGGGCATTGAAGAAGTTGACCAGGGAGGCCAGGTCGGTATCGTAGCCGAAATAGACACGCAGCTCTTTGAGCTCACTATCATCATTTTTCTTATCGCCCAGGGATCGGGTCTTGCGGCTGCTGATGGAATTGATCTTGATGCCGTGGGCGTCGGCCAGTTCCGAGATGGTCTGGCGCATGAGCAGGCTGGCGGAAGTCTCATCACGCAGTTCCAGAACCATGGACTTTGCATCGACCAGTTCTTCCTCGATCTCGGCCGCTTCCTCCAGGTAGGATTGCTTGTCCTGGCCTTCCAGTTTCTTTTCCATGGTGGCGATCTGGTTGGTCAACGAGGAGATACGGCCTTCCAAACTGATGCGCCGGCCCTGGTACCATTCCCAGACTTCCGAACCCAGAGCCACAATCACAACCAGGGCCATGGCCCGGAGGATGGTTTTTTCGCGGCGGTTAAATTTCTTCACGCAACGCCTCCAGGTCGATTTTTGCCTTGTAGATAAAACGGGCCTTGCTCTTTCCGTCGCGGTTCTTGCGCGAGGTAATGGCGTTCGAGGGTTTGACGTCCTTCAACCAGGGGATGGCGGTGAGCCTGCGCTGCACCTCGAAGGCGTTGTCCGACTCACCCTGAAGCTGGAGGTCGGTTCCCTTCTTGATCTGAAGGTTGGTCAGATAGGTGTCGTCCTCTAGTTGCTCGGTCAAGGTTTCCAGCATGATATACAGCAGCTCGCTTTGTTGATAGCGGTCGAAGTCGGCCAGTTCGCTTTGCAGATTTTCCAGCTTGGACCGCGCCGAGGCAATTTCGTTCATGCGCGACGAGTATTGCTGGTATTGCGCCTGCAACCGGGTTTCCTGGTCGCTGAGATTGATATATTCCGAGGCTTCCAGGTAAACAAAGACCAAAGCCAAGATACTAATTGCAACCGTTGCCAGAATCAAGGGCAAACGGCGTCGGTGGCTGCGCTGCTTCTCGGGAAGCATGTTCAGTTCCAGGTTGACCTTGTCGTGGACCGCGCAGACGGCGGCGCCGAATCCGGTCAAACCTTCCGGCGGCACCGGCTGGTCCTGGGTATCGGTCCACTCCTCGAAGGGAATGCCGATTTCCTCTTTCAGATAGAGCAGGCTATCCTCGTCCGGGATGCCGGAGGCCAGGTAATGGTCGATCTCGTTGGGATCCATACGGGCTTCGCTGAAGGCCTGTTCCAAGCTGCTGACCGCGTCCTGGATGCCCTCTTCCGGGTCGTAGTGGATGAGCGATGAACTTGTCAGTTTGCCGCGATTGATGCCGATGGTTTCCAGGGTTCCCTTGCCGAAGTGGAACACCATGATACGGTCATTGGCAAACCGGTTGGGAGCAAGCTTCGCCAGTCCGTTGACCAGGGCGAAGGAAGACAGACTGAGACCGGCCAGGCGCATGTTCCAACGGCGGATCAAACCGAAAGCGTGACCCAGCACCTCGTTGCGAACGGCCACGATCATAACCTTTAATTGTTCGCCCTTGTGAATGATTTGCGGGAAGCAGGTCATTTCTTCCAGCGCGCCCGGGAAGTAGTTGGCCAGTTGGTAGCTCATCACTTCTTCCAGGTTCTCTTCCGCTTCCGTGGGGAATTCGGCCACTTGAATCTGCACCTGGGAACGGGGGATGGTCATAAAAGCATCGCCGCGCTTCACCCCGTGCCGGTTCTGGAACTCCTCGATAAAGTCCTGAACATCTTCATCCGAGACGGAATCATAATCGAAAAGCGTCTCCGAGTCCTTATAGGAAAGCTGGTTCAGCTTGTTGTGCAGGGCGGTCAGGGTAAGATGCGTCTCTTCGATGCAGATACCCCAGGCGCGCGTGCGCAGGTTCAGTTCCAGGTTGAGTTTCGATTCCTCTTTCATAGGTCGGTTTCCTCGTTGTCCAACTGATCCATTTCATCCACGTGTTCCAGGCTGAAATCTTTGTGGCTCAGATTGCGGTAGAAGGTGCCGCCGCCCTTGTAGCTGACCGTGTCCTCGACCGTGTAGCGCGCGGGGGAGCCGTCTACGTAAGCGGTGGCTTTGATGGTGAAGGTGCTGCCCCTGAAGCTCATGAAGAATTTTTGCAGGTTCTCTTCATTGTTCACGGTCACCGCGGTTGCAACGTCGTTGATATTGCCGAAATACTGCTCGCGGCGCAAAGCTATTAACTCATCGGCTTCCTCGGAGGTCATCTCCAGGAAAGCCATCAAAATTCCCTTGGGGCAGGTGTTGATATCGAACCGGCTCAGGTTCTGGCGGTTCAGGTCCAGCATCTCGATCATGCCGGGTTTGTCCCACGAACCATAGAACATGGCCTCGGTGATGCCCCGCACCAGCATGATCTCCTCTACCGAATAGAAGGCGCCGTTGCGCGCCGGGTAGGGCGGTGTCAGGGACATGTAATAATCGGTTTCGCAGCCGTTGAGACGGGTCAGGTCGTCCTGGTCGCGCCAGTCCAGGATGGCGTCCACGATCATGTCGCGTTCGCTTTCGTCTTCCACGTACAGCTTCAGCAGTTGCAGCCATAGCTCGCGATTGGTGGAGTTGACGCTCATCAGGCTGGAGTTGCTGCGCACTACGGCCTCGGCCGAGCCGTTTTCAAAGTCGTATTGGTAGCGCGTCACCAGTACGTCTTCCTCGTTCTGGGACTGGCGCAGGGCGGCGTAGTCGTATTTCACGCGTTCCACGGCGGCGCGAGCCAGCCAGTAGGCGCGGGCCCGGTCGCGCATCATGCGGGTGCGCTCCATGTCCGAGCGCGATTCGTAGCTGAGGCCCAAAACGATGATCGCCATGGTCACGATGACCCACAGGACGGAGATCAGGATATTGCCGCGTTGGTTAGAAGGGCGCATTGGTGCCTCCTCTAGCCATATTGCGGGCGTCGTAGACCGGAATGACCATGCGGATGGCGTCCAGTTCTTCCAGGGGGAGGTCATCGGTTAAACCCGGGTCCTCGTAATAAAGCGTGAATTCGATGGCGGCCGGGTAGAAACCCTCTTCCTCGACGTCCCAGATTTCAGCCCAGTCTTCATCGCCGCCGGCGGCATCGGCATCGCCCTCGATATCGGGCATGCGGTAGCGAATGGAGAACTGCCGCAACGGTCCCAAGAGGGTCATGCTGTTGGTCGCCGCCGCCTGACTCATGTTATCGCTTTCGTTGCTGAAGTTCATGGTGTCCATGGGCTGTCCGAAGCCTTCTTCGCCGCTCTCGTCATCCAGGAAACCTTCTTCAGAGGCAGCGGCGAGGAAGAGATTGGTTTCCTCCAGGACCAGGTAAAGGTCCCCGTCGATCATATCCGCTGCCATAAGCTCTCCATCGTCAACGGTATCGTTGTCCGTTCTCGTGGTCGTCAGGTCCGAAAAGCTCTGATCGTCCTCGGGCTGTCCTTGAACCACGTAATATCTGACGGCTACCTGTCCTGGAAAGTCGGACAAAAAGGAGACGGTGGACACAAAGTTGAGTTCCTGGAGATTGCCTTGGAAGTAATGAGCGCCGTCGGGAAGAGCAAATTCAACGCCGCCCGCTTCCCCGGTCTCCTGGCCTTGGGGTCTCATGTGGGCCTGGCCGCCCCTGGTTCTGGGGTCATTATTCCGCCGATTATCGTTGCGGCCTCGCGAACCGCGGTTACTCATTTCCAACTGGTCGGCTTCCTGCTTGAAGAACAGGCTGGAGGACTGCCGTTTGATCAGGTCCAGCGCGTTGCGACGGTTGTAGTTCTGACCCACCTTCTTCTGGACCGCTTCCCAGGATTGGATGGCGGTGCGCAGACCGCCCGCGATCATCAACATGATCAGGGCGCCGATCAGGATGGCGGCCAATAGTTCGAGGAGCGTAAATGCCTGTTTCATTGTTTCGGCTCCCCCCAGAAATACCAGGTTTCCAAACGGAAGGACTGCTCGCGATTGCCTTCCTGCCAGGTGGTTTCGGCGATGATTTTGAGCATGACCATTTCCACCTCGCTGCTGCGTTCCATTTCGGTGGAGTCCACGGTCACACGGCACCGATAGGGCCCGTCTTCCACGGTCTGGGAGGCGTATTCCCGCCAATCGTCGACCTCGTTCAGGTCCAGGAAGGTCCAATGAAGATTGTTCTCGGTGATGAAGACGGCGCGCTCGTAATTGGCCACCTTGCGCACATTGTTCAGCGATTGGGTCTGGCCGCGAATCAGCAGCACCAGGGCGATGGATAAAATAGCCAGGGCCGCCAGAACCTCGATGATGGTGAAGCCGGGACGTATGGATGCGGGGAGTTTTCTAGTCATCTTCATCTCCCTGGTTATCGTCTTCGCCGTCACCGTCATAGACATCGGCGATATCGCCCAGTTGCGTCGCGCTCGGGTCCATGATGTCGCGAACCTGGTCTTCTTCGAGCCATTCGATCTTGCCCTTGCCGTTGACCAGGTTGAGCATGCAAACCACCATGTGCTCGAAGCCGGCACTCGTGTCTTCCTTGTCCACGGGCACGCCCATGACGATACCCACGCGCACCAGGCCGCGGCCCTCGGATACATAGATCACATCGGCCTCGGGATCGTAGTCCACCTCTTCCTCGGCGTTGGCGGGAATACGGCCCAGGTGACTGTAGGCGTTGTACAGACGGTCATTGAGCTTGATGCCCAGGATATGCGCGCCGGAATCCAGTTCGGCTTCCTTGCGTTGCCCGGAGCGCGGGTCGATATAGGTCAGGCCGCCCTTTTCGAAGTCGGGTTCCAGCACCAGGGAACTGCCCGAGACACGGGTCTGGTCCCACATGTTGCGCAGGAAGGCGATCATGGCCGAGGCGTCTTTCTTTACCTTCACCGACGAGCGGGAATTGGCCAGGGTAATTGCGGTCGCGGCGGTGAGCAGGAGAATGAGCATGATCACGGCGATCATCTCCAGCAGGGTAAAACCCTTGCTCTTCATGGCGCCGCGCACGGCTCTATGTGGAAACATGTCGACCTCCAATTCCCCTGACTCCATATTCACGGTTCGGTGACATTACCGGACGAAAGAAACTTCAGACGTCGTCGTCTTCCTGCCAGGAAACGATATCGGCATCCATACCCTCACCGCCTTCTTTACCGTCGGCGCCGAAGCTGTAGATGTCGAATTCGCGATCGTTGTCACCGGGTGCGCGGTACTGGTAGTCGTTGTCCCAGGGATCGACGGGTTTCTTTTGCAGGTAGGGACCGTTCCAACCCTTGAGCTCGGGATCTTTACGCAGGTCGCGCAATTCCTGGGGCAGCTTGTTGGTGTCGAAGCGGAACATGGTGACCGCGTTCTTGATTTGTTCGATGTCCTGCTTGGCCGCGGTAACCTGGGCCTTGCCGACCTGGTTGAAGAATTTGGGGGCGATGACAGCGGCCAGGAGGCCGATGATGACCACGACGGCCATCATTTCGACAAGCGTAAAGGCTCGTTTTCTGTTGTTAAGCATGGCTTATCTCCTAAAACCTAGTGTTATAGCGATGTGGAACTGAGGCTGGTCACGGCCATCAACATGGCGGCCACGATAAAGCCCACGACCACGAACATGACCAGAATCATGACGGGTTCGAACATGGCCAGGACCCGTTTGATCGTGCGTTCCAGATTGGCCTGGTAGATGTCCGATATCTTGATGAACATGTCGCCAAGGGTCCCGGTCTCCTCGCCGACGGTGACCAGTTGCACCGCCATCTTGGGGAAGACGCCGGATTGGCTCATGGGCGTGCTCATGCCGTCGCCTTTCTTGACCCCTTTGACGATGGGATCCATGGCTTTCTGAAAGATTTTGTTTTCGGTGATCTCCCGGCTGATGGACAGGGCTTCCAGCAGCGAAACGGAACTGCGCAGCAAGATGCCCATGGTGCGGGAGAAACGGTTGACCTCGATTTCGGTGAGGATGCTGCCCATGACGGGCAAACGCAGCTTGAAGCGGTCCCACTTCTCGCGGCCCTCGTCGGTGTTCTTCCAGCGGCTGAAACCGATGGCGCCGCCGATCACGGCCACGGCCAAAAACCATTTGTAGGCGGCCATGAAACCGGTAATATCCACCAGCAATTGGGTGATCCACGGCAGGTCCTGGCCGATCTGGTCGAACACGTCCTGAAAGCTGGGGAGCACGAACAGCACCAAAACCAGGACGGTGCCCAGGCCGGTCAAACCCAGGATGCTGGGATAGATGAGCGAGGTAATCAGGAAGCTTTTCAGGTCTTGGCGGGTTTGCAGGTAATCGCGTACATTGGCCAACACCTGCTCCAGCACGCCCGCCGCCTCACCGGTGCGCACCATATTGACGTACAAGCGCTCGAAGACCTTGGGATGCTTGCCCAGGGCGTCGGCGAAGGTGGTGCCCGCGTTCACGTCTTTCAAGACCTCGCGGATGATCTCCTTGCTGGGCTCGTGATCGGTGGTGTCGATGAGCAGCTTCAGCGCTTTGGCAAGCGGCAAACCGGCGCGTAAAAGCGTGCCCAGCTTCTCGGTGAAATCCAGGACGTTCTTGCCGCTCATGCTCTTGCCGGGCAGGAAGCGCTCCAGGTCGATCTGGTTGAAGTTGATTTCGCGCGAGGTCGATTTCTTGCTGGAGACGCTGATGGGGAACAGGCCCATCTTCTCCAGGCGCTGGAGCGCGCGCTTCTTATCGGTGACTTCAAGGACACCGGTCTCTATCTTACCGGCCGCATTGGTGGCCTTGTAGAAGAAGTTCGGCATTAGAAATCCTCTTGAGTCACACGGAATAGTTCTTCAACGGAGGTGGTGCCTTCCAGAACCTTCGCCCAGCCGTCGTCGCGCAGGAAACGCATACCTTTTTTACGGGCCAGGCCCCTTAATTGACTGATATCGGGTTTTTCCATGATCAGCTGACGCACCTCGTCATCCAGAATGAACAACTCGTAGATGCCGCGTCGACCCTTGTAACCGGTGTTGCTGCAATTCTTACAACCCAGGCCGCGATGAAAGAGCACGTCCGTGGGATCGTCCACCAACTTATAAATATGTTTGTGAAAACCCACGTCCGGCTGGTAGCTCTCCTTGCACTGCGGGCAAATGGAACGCACCAGCCGTTGGCCCAGCACGCCCAACAGGGTGGAGACCAGCAGGTAGTTTTCGATGCCCATGTCCAGCAGGCGGTTGATGGCGCCGGGCGCGTCGTTGGTGTGGATGGTAGACAGCACCAGGTGGCCGGTCAGGCTGGCCTGGATGGAGACTTCCGCGGTTTCCGTGTCTCGAATCTCGCCGACCATAATGATATCGGGGTCCTGGCGCATCATGGTGCGCAGGCCGGCCGCAAAGGTCAGCCCCACTTTCTCGTTGACATGAATCTGGTTGATGCCTTCCAGTTGATATTCCACGGGGTTTTCAACGGTCAGAATTTTCTTACTGGCGTCGTTGACCATGTTCAGGCCGGCGTACAGCGTGGTGGTTTTACCGCTGCCGGTGGGGCCGGACACCAGGATGATGCCGTGGGGATTCTTGAGCAGGCCCGAGAACTCGGCCTCTACCTTCTTACCCATACCCAATTGGGATAATTCGATGAGCGAAATGGCTTCCTTGTCCAGCAGGCGCATGACCACGGACTCTCCGTAAAGCGTCGGTACGGTACTGACGCGGAAGTCGATTTCCTTACCCAGGATGCGCATCTTCAAACGACCGTCCTGGGGCACGCGCTTCTCGGCGATGTCCAGCTTGGAGATGATCTTGATGCGCGAGATGACCGCCGGCGCCAACGCCTTGGGCGGCGATTCCATTTCCTGGAGGACGCCGTCAATGCGGTAGCGCACCTTCAATAACTTTTCGAACGGCTCCACGTGGATGTCTGAGGCGCGCAATTCCACGGCGCGGCTGATGATCAGGTTGACCAGACGAATCACGGGCGCCTCGCTGGCCAGATCTTTCAGGTGCTCGACGTCATCGTAGTCCTCGTCGAAATCGTCGACGCCGTCTACGATTTTTTCCAGCTGACTGACGCCCTCGCCGTAATAGCGCTCCAGGGCTTCCTGGATATCGGTAGCCGTGCCCATGGACAGGGACAGGTTGCAGTCGGTCTGGGCGCGGATACCGCTGAGGGCCACCTTGTTATTGGGGTCTTCCACCACCAGGTGCAGGTCGTTCTTTTCCTCGTCGAGGGCAATGGGCAAGATGGCGTTGGTGACCAGGAACTTCAGGGGCACCCTTTCCAGGATGTCGGGCACGTTTTCGGGTTGGGGGTATTCCTCGGGGTCCTTATAAGGGTAACCCAATTGTTCGCACAGGATCATGGTGGCGTCGCGTTCGGTGAGGAAGCCCATGTCCACCAGGATCTTGCCAATTTTGGTTCCGGACTCCTTCTGTAGGGCCAGAGCCCGTTCCAAGTCCTTGGTAGAGATACGGTTGCGTTCGATGAGATATTGGCCGAAGCGCTTGCGACCCAGCTTGATCAGGGGTCGCTTTTCTTTGACTTCTTCAGTGGTTGTTTCGGTTTCAACAGACACGGATCAGGTCCTTATCGCAAAATTTCCCATAATAGTGTAGCACAGGCAGAAAACCCAAAACCCGCAAGGTTCGCAAAAACGATTTCGTGTTTGCATCCGGCGGGTGGAGCGGGGTGCGAAGACACGGAGAACCTCCGTGCCGGCCCGTTTGAGACCGTCACCGACGATAGGTACCGCGTGCTCCCGGTTCATTGGACGGAACCGGTTGAAGGTGAGTTTAAAAAAAGATGCGGGTAAACGCCGGGCGCCGAGGGAGGAAATCCACAACCCGATTCAATTCGGTCAAGTCAGGTCGATGTGTCCTGATTGCACCTTCTTGCCGTGAACGGCAATGCCCACGCCCAAGATGCGGCTGCATCGGCGATCGCGCAATTCCGCGGCGTAGTCCCGTTCCTTGATTTGAGCCAGGGCGCTCGCCAGAGCCGCTTCCAGGGTTTCGTCGTCTTCCGCATCGTACTTCTTGAATTCGAAGACGAAACCCGTGCGCCCGGGTTCTCGCGGGATGACCATCAAATCATAGCGACCGTAACCGGACTCGCGGTTGGAGCGAACCTCGAAACGGTTGCCCATATGGACCATCAGGCCCAGAACGAAGGCGTGATAAACCTTTTCCGGCTCTCCCCCCGCCGTGTCGTGGAAGCTGAGCACCGTGGCGACCATGTCGCTCAAAACCTTCCCGAAGGAGTGCATGTCCTCTTGGATTAACGAGCTCAACAACTGGTCGAGGGGACCCCGACCGATTTGTTTTTCCAACCACTTTCGAACCACATTCTCGTAGAAATGTAGAATCTCCCAGTTGGGAATGTCCAAAAGCACGCCGGTTCCTTCCAGTCTTTCGACCACGTTCAGGTAACCGCTGAAGGTTAACAGGCCCCACACCGCACCGCTGTCCATATCGCGCAGAACAACATCCTCGCTGAGTCGGGCCTCTATCGAATCGCCTGCCAACAATCGTTCCAGCTCGGTCCGGGTCAGCACCTTGTCATCGATCACCAAACTTCTGATCAAGGCATTTTCGGAGGTGTTGACCCAATAGGGCTTGAAACCCTCGCGCGGTTTCTTGGCAAATTGCAAGACGGACCAGGGATTGTACAAGTTCTGCTCACCGAAGTGATAGCCGTCATACCAACGGCGCACATTCTCTCCCTGGTCTTGAAGGCCGTAATCAGCCAAAAGACGATCGACCTCGGCTTGAGTGAAACCAAAAAATTCAGCGTAGTCATAATTCAGCAGGGTATAGACATCGAGATTATTCAAACCGGAAAAAATAGATTCCTTGGCCAGGCGGAGAATCCCGGTCAGAACGCCTCTCGCCAGATGCCGGTTATCTTTGAGCGCCCCGCTCAGCAGGTTACGGATCAGAAGGACGATGTCCTCATAGTACCCATACTGATAGCCGGCATGAATGGGCGCGTCATATTCATCGATCAACACAATGGGCGGCCGGCCATGGGCTCGATGGAGTAACTTGGTGGCCAGGGCCAGCGAGTCCTGCAAGGTGCTTTTGTCGGCTTTTTTCTCCACCAGGTCGCGGACCTGCTCCTTCTCGGCCGATGAGGAACATCCCTTTTCCAGGTCGGGCAGATGGCGGACATAGACCTGGCTGATGAGATCGTAGACATGCTGAAGGGCCTGCGGGTAATCCGCCCGCTTGGCATCTTTCAAAGTCAGGTAGATGACTGGATAGCTGCCGAAGTGTTCCATAACTTCCGGGTCCTCGGCCACGGCAAGACCCTCAAACAACGATTTGTTTTCCGGTTCATTCCGGGCGAAGAAATAACGCAGCATGGACAGATTGAGCGTTTTGCCGAATCGCCTGGGCCGGGGCAGCAGCAGTACCTGGGAAGACTCGCGAACGATTTGGGAAATCAGTCCGGACTTATCGACAAAATAATGGTTGCCCTGTCGCAGAAGCTTGAAATCAGAGATCCCTATGGGTATTCCCGGTCGCATCGGACAACCCCCTTGCCGGTTTGATCCACATCTTAGCATGTCGCCGCGATAACCGCGTCACCTCCGACCCGCCTTCTCCCGCCTTCTGAATTCGATTGCGCGGGTGCGCCGTTGACTTGAGCCGGTTGCTTGACCCCTGTACGAACGTGCGCAATCGACTTCAGCCGCCTTATGTTGTCGAAATGAAACCGCAAAGGGCTCACGCTCGGTTGTAATTGGTTGTTTCAAGAAACTTGGGATCAAGGAATCCGTTCTGATTCCTTGAGGTGGAAAAGTCAGGAGCAAAGAATCAGGTCTCATTCTTCGACCCGGAAAAGTCAGGAGCAAGGAATGAGAACTGATTCTTTGCGCACTGAAAAGTAATGTCAAAGAAATCACCTTTTTGGGTGTTGAATGGTTCGATCGACCGAAAATCATCAACTTTTCCCGAAAAAAGACCCTTTCAAACAGACTTAAGGAGTCCATCGCCCGGGAATGGGACCACCCGGCGGTCCCAAAGGTGGTTCCGTTCCCGGGAGTGATACCGGTTGCAACCTCGACAGGTGGTCCCGTTCCCGGAAATGATTCCCTTGGGCGATGCCGATGCGGTAGTTTTCCCCGGAAAACGGCCCAACCAAACGTCAGCTCGGGTTGTATTTTCCGATTAAGGACGACAGTGCCGGCGTTCGGAAGCATCTAAACCGGGCTGAAGTTGTCAAATTTTTCGCCGAATCGAACCGTTCCCGGGATCGGAGGCTCCTTCTCCGAATCGAGAGGTCTTCATTCTATCGAGAAAACCGCTTTTTTGGACCCGACCGGACCGATTCCCGGGACAGGTGTTGTGTTTTTGGAAACAACAATCCCGGCTCCTGGGAACGGAACCGTATTCCGCCAGCCTTCCGCTTATCTTCCCGGGAACGAGACCTACCTTTCGGCACGGCATCGGCGCCGGGAGTTTTGACTATCCTTATGTGTTCCCAGGAATAATCGAGTATCGGACGCCGGTATCAGCGGTCCGAGTCAAGTGGGATAAAGTGAGGCGCCTATCCCGTCGTTATTTGGGCTTCTTGTTCTTCAGGTCGAGTGAAACAAAAAAGAACGGTATGGAAGCAGTCACCGAAGTCTTGTTCAAAAGGCATATAAACGGGCGAGATGGGTCGAATTTTAGCAGTCGACAGTTACATTCTTATTTTTCGTAGATATCAGTTTTTCTCTGACCTAAACCTAACAAATGACCCATTTGAAATCCCGGCCGGCTTGTCAATTGTTCCCATTTTCGGTCTAGACAACCGCACCCTTTTTGACATATACAACAGCCTTGTCGCGCTGTCGGCAAACCACGTGAGACGATGTCAGGTAACCATGTGAGTTTTCAGTTAGTTAAATTCAAGATATTTAAATCTAGATACTTAAAGTTATTGGGACTTATTTTGAATTGACCCTTGAGACACCTTCTCGGATGTGGTACCATTTGCTCCCGTTTTACAGGAAGTCTCCTATTATAGATAGCATCTTACAACGGGATTTTTGTGGGGAGGGAATACGTTTGTCTTTTGTGTGGAATCGCATCCTTGAGGCGCTCGAACATCATATATCCAGGGATTCCATCGATGAGTGGCTTCGCCCAATGAAATTTATTGAAGGTGAAGATAATTCGGTAGACCTGGTAGCTCCGTCAGACCTCCATATTGAATGGGTTAGAGAAAACTACCTTGAAGAAATTTATTTGGTAATCAAGGAATTAAAGTTACCTCATAAAATTAACTCTTTATCTGTTGAGGGTCAAACCAATCAAAAACCGGATGTAGTCAAGGAAGAACCCGAGACCATCGTCAACGGCGCCAAAGAGGCGATCAAGCTGAATCCCAAGTATCTTTTCGATTATTTCGTGGTGGGTTCCAGCAACCAGTTTGCTCATGCCGCCGCGCGTGCCGTGGCCGAATCGCCTTCCTCCACTTACAACCCGTTATTCCTTTACGGGTCCTCGGGTCTGGGGAAGACCCACCTTTTACACGCCATAGGCCACGACCTGGTCAAGAAACGCCCGGATCTAAAGATCTGTTACAACACCTGCGAGGAGTTCACCAATCAATTCATCAACTCCATTCGTTTCAACAAGGGTGAAGTCTTTCGCGAGCGTTATCGAAGCGTAGATGTTCTGCTGATAGACGATATCCAGTTTCTCAGCGGCAAAACCCAGACTCAGGAAGAATTTTTCCACACCTTCAACACCCTGTTCGAACAGCAGAAGCAGATCATCGTCAGCAGTGATTCCTCACCGGGCGATATCCCCAAGCTGGAAATGCGCTTGATCAGCCGATTCCAATGGGGCCTGATTGCCGACATCCAGGCGCCTGCCCTGGAAACGCGCATTGCTATTCTCAAAAAGAAGAGTGAGGCCGAGCGTGTCCACCTTACCGATGACGTCGTTCTTTACATCGCCGGCAGGGTCAAAACCAATGTCCGCGAGCTGGAAGGCGCACTGGTCAAACTATTGGCCTATGCCTCCCTGGGCAATCGCAACATCGATGTGGAACTGGCCGAACAGGCGCTCAAAAATTACGTCAAGGAAGAGAATTCCGCCATATCCTGTGACAAGATCAAGAAGTTTGTTGCCGATCGCTACTCATTGCAATACAAAGATCTTACCGCCAGGAGCAACGCCAAACGCATAGCTCAGCCGCGGCAGATCGCCATGTATTTAACCCGCCAACTCACCGGTATGTCACTGCCGGAAATCGGGCAGGCCTTCGGCAACAAGCACCATTCCACCGTCCTCTACTCCATCCAGAAAGTCGCCGATCAAATGGCAAAAAATGCCGATTATTCGGCTATGATCCACAATTACAAGAGAGCACTGGGCTGACCCCGTTCACCCGGGTGCGGCGCCCCAATCCGGCCGTCAGGAGCAAAGATTGAAATCCAGGTTACTCCACCCCTCAGAGATTTCCACAGACCTGTATCGTTCTGTTTCCCCGGTCGACCTACGCCCTGTCGATTTTCCACAGATTTCCACAGGAAAACTTCCACATGCCTGTCAAAAACCTGTTAAAAATAGGGGAGGACGCCCGGCTCTCGGGGAGACTTGTGGAAACTACCGTGCTTTTCCACAGTTTTCCACCGGCTTTTCCACATCGCTTCAGGTCAAGTCGGGCTTTACTTCCCGTCGCTTTTCCACAGTTTCCACAGGGACTGATAAAAAGACTCTTAACATAAACTTATTAAATCTGTAACTCAAGGGTAACAGAACCATGGAATTTCACGTCATTCGTAGCGAGCTCCTCACCGAACTTCAATTGATGATGGGTGTCATCGAGAAGAAGAACACCATGCCTATCCTGGCCAACATCTACATCCAAGCTGAGGACAACCAGCTATTGCTCAAAGCGACCGATCTTGAGGTCGGCATCATCAGTCACTGTCCCGCCCAGATCGTTGAACCGGGTGAGATCACCGTCAATGCCAAACAGCTCCAAGATATGCTCAACACCTTCAGCGATAACCAGGTTTCGTTTTCTATGAACGAAGGTTCCATGTTGGATCTGGTCTGCGGTAATGCCTCGTTCTCCATCGAAACCATGTCCACCATGGATTTCCCAAGTATTCCCGAGTGCGACTTCGACGATTCGATCACTTTTCAGGTGGGCTTTTTCAACGATTGCATTAACAAGGTGCTGTTTTCGGTTTCAACCGATCCTCACAAATATGCCTTGAACGGAGCCTTGATGAATCTGGTTAGCGGCGAGTTGAGTCTGGTCAGCACTGACGGCCACCGCATGTCCATCGTCGGCAGGGAGATGGGCGGTGATCTTCAGGACAAGACCCTGGATATCATAATACCCCGCAAGACACTGATTGAATTACAGAAATCCCTGAAAGCCGAGGGACCCGAGGACGAGTTCAAGATGGCCTTCCTGGAGAACCGCATTTTCTTCAAGGTGGGTGTTCGCGTGCTCTTCAGCCGGCTCATCGACGGCAAGTTCCCGGATTACAATAAAGCCGTGCCTCAGAGTAACGATATCGTCTTCGATTTGAAGCGTGGCGACCTGCTGAATATAGTCCGTCGTAAAGCTGTTTTGTCCAGTGACAAGTCGAAGTTGGTGCGGCTGACCTTTTCACCGGGGGAACTGGTCGTTGTTCTTAAGAATTCCGAGCGCGGCGAATCCGTTGACAAGTTGGCTGTCGAATACGACGGTGATTTGTTGGACGTGGGTTTCAACGTAGACTATTTGCTGGATTTTCTCAAGAACATGAGCAACGACAAGATCCAGATCAAAATCAAAGACGAGGCAAGCCAGGGCTTGTTTACCGTGATCGATGAGACCCATGACGTGGACTACAAACACGTGATCATGCCAATGAGGCTGACGGGTTGATCTTTGTGGATCCAGCAGTGTCAGACGACCAACTTCAGGAATTTGACCGACGGTCGGATTCAATTTGAGTCCGGCCTTAATTGGTTATACGGCGCTAATGGTCAGGGAAAAACCAATTGTCTGGAGATGGTTTATTTCGGATTGACCTCCAAGAGTTTCAGGGTTTCTCGCATAGGAGAACTATTGAGAGAGCCCGGTAAGGAAGGGGTGG
This sequence comes from Acidobacteriota bacterium, assembly GCA_030066195.1. GTDB lineage: Bacteria > Acidobacteriota > Holophagae > Acanthopleuribacterales > Acanthopleuribacteraceae > JASJCB01. The sequence continues at coordinate 65,357 of JASJCB010000024.1, read as the reverse complement.
TTCGATGCGAGGTCGTCAAGGGGAATCACATTACCCGATTCGGAGTTTCGGTAAACAATGGCAAAACCGTTCGATACCTGGGCAACAAGCCTTGCAAGTCCATGGAATTTTTCAAGTCAGCCGCTGTAATAGCGTTCACGGCGCGCAGTAAAAACCTGGTCGAAGGTTCACCGGACGATCGTCGCCGTTTTCTCGATAGGATGGTTGCTTATCGAGATCCCTATCACGTGCTGACGCTGGCCCGGTATCGGAAGGGGCATTCCCAGCTGAGGAGAATTCTCCATGGTGATCGAAATCTAAAGGTTTACCGTGGTTTTAAGGCCGGCTTGTTACCTGTTGCGAGGAAAATTGCACAACAGCGGCTGAAATTTTTAAATGACATCCGCGAGCGTGCTTCGCAGATCTACGCTTCGGTTTTTTCCGGCGAGGGGAGCCTGTATTTCGCATACAAAACAAGAAACGTGGAACATATCGATCAGTTGGAAAAGCGCATGATGGATTTGTGCGCCCAGGAGGTTCTCCACGGTAGATCCATGGTGGGGCCGCACCTGGATGACATGGAAATTCTGGTGGAAAAGAACAGGGCCAGGAGGCGGGCGTCCTCGGGTCAGGTTCGGGCAATTGTGCTGAGTTTGAAAATGGCAGTCCGAGAATCCTACAAAAACACGCTTGGATACCATCCTATCTTGCTTTTAGACGACGTTGATGCGGAATTAGACCCCCGGAGGTTAGAAGGGCTCATTTCTTATCTTTCCGGGCGAGGACAAACGTTAATTACTACATCAAAGTATGGTACAATAACCGGTGATAAGCGAAGTTGTGTTTTTGAGGTAAGCGCTGGGCGTATCAGCCCCTTAAGGAATGGTGAATGACAACAGGACAAAATGGCTATGGTGCTGAGCAGATTACTGTTTTGCAAGACCGAGAGGCCGTTCGCACCAGGCCCGGAATGTACATCGGCGACACCGACGACGGGTCGGGTCTGCATCAATTGGTTTTCGAAGTAGTCGACAACGCCATCGATGAGGCGTTGGCCGGGTACTGCGATCTGGTAAATGTGATCATTCACATGGACGGATCGGTTACCGTTGAAGACAACGGACGCGGCATTCCCGTGGATATGCACAAGGAGGAAGGACGTTCCGCGGCGGAAGTCATTATGACCGTGCTGCACGCGGGCGGGAAATTTGACAGTAACTCTTATAAGGTATCCGGGGGCCTCCACGGTGTCGGCGTCTCCTGCGTTAATTTTCTTTCCCAGGAATTGGAAATGGAGATCAAACGCGAAGGGAAGTTGTACGCGCAGCGTTATGAATCAGGTCGCCCTACCGGGCCTATCGAGGAAATTGGTTTCGCAAAAAGTAAGGGTACCAAGATTCGTTTCCTGCCGGATCCGGAAATTTTTTCCAACACCGAGTTCAGCTTCGATGTGTTGACGGAGCGCCTTCGTGAGTTGAGTTTTCTCAATGAGGGTGTGCGTATTGTTATTCACGATGAACGAACCGGACAAGAACATGACTTTTCGTTCAGCGGTGGTGTTCCGGGTTATGTCTCGTTCCTCAGCAAGAACAAGAAAATGCTTTATGAGGAACCGATTTCCTTTACCGGTGAACGTGACGACGTCGGGGTGAACGTAGCCCTGGCTTGGACGCAGAGCTATCAGGAAACCATTTTGTGCTTTACGAACAATATCCGGAATCGGGACGGTGGTACCCACCTCGCGGGCTTACGCGGCGCCCTGACACGGAGTATCAACTCCTATATTGCCGCACATCCCCTTCCTAAAAACGTCAAGGCAACTATTACCGGCGATGATGTGCGTGAGGGTCTGGTCGGTATTATTTCCGTGAAAGTTCCCGATCCCAAGTTCTCGTCGCAAACAAAGGACAAATTGGTTAGCTCGGAAGTCAAAGGGATCGTGGAATCGGTAACGCTGAGCCTGCTAACCAAGTTTATGGAAGAGAATCCGAGAACGACCAAAACGGTGATCGATAAGATCGTTGAAGCGGCCAGTGCACGCGAGGCCGCGCGCAAAGCCAAGGAGCTAACCCGTCGCAAAGGTTTCCTGGACATGGGTGGACTCCCTGGCAAACTGGCGGATTGCCAGGAGAAAAATCCGGAGCATTCGGAACTGTACCTGGTGGAGGGCGACTCCGCGGGTGGTTCTGCAAAAAGTGGTCGGGACCGCAAGAACCAGGCAATTCTTCCTTTGCGCGGTAAGATTTTGAACGTGGAAAAGGCGCGCTTCGAGAAGCTGATTTCCTCGGATGAGATCAAGCACATGATCAAGGCCTTGGGCACGGGTATTCATACCGATTTCGATATCAGTCGGTTGCGTTACCACAAGATCGTCATCATGACCGACGCCGACGTTGACGGCGCCCATATCAGAACGTTACTTCTGACGTTCTTTTACAGGCAGATGCCGGAGATAATCGAACGTGGTCACCTTTATATAGCGCAGCCACCGCTGTACAAGCTGAAGAAAGGCAAGAAAGAAGTCTATATTCAAAACGATGATGAGTTGGAGAATTTCCTTCTGAACCAGATCGCCGACGGTATCAAGATCGTCATCAAGAAGTCCGGCCGGATTATTTCCGGCGAGGATTTGAAGCCGATGATTCGTCAACTGCGCAAGGAATTGGAGATCTATGCGTTGATGGAGCGCAAGGGCATGGAGCGTAAGGTTTTGGATATCTTGCTCGATGAGGAAGACATCGATCAGTTAGCCTACTTTCAGGCTCGGAAAAACCTGGAAGGGTTATCCGAAAAACTGAAAGACCTGGGCCTTATCTTCGACAGTATCGATGAAGACGAAGAACTGGAGGCCTTTCGTTTGAACATGCATATTCACTCGAGGGGGCACCAGCACCGTCTGACCTTCGGTTATAAATCTATTCATACGCCCGAGTTCAAGATGATTCAAAACTATCATCAGGAACTCAGTCATTTTGATGGGACCTCTATTGAAGTCACTTTTAAAGACGGTGATCCGCGGGAAGCCTCAGGTAAAACGGAGTTGTTACAAATCGTTAACGATCTTAGCCGGAAAGGTTTTCAGATGACTCGTTTTAAAGGTTTAGGGGAAATGAATCCCAATCAACTTTGGGAAACAACTTTAGATCCAGAAACTCGTACCTTATTGAAAGTACAAATCGAGGACGGAATCGAAGCTGACGATTTGTTTACCGTATTGATGGGCGATGAAGTAGAGCCGCGTCGGCGGTTCATTGAAGACAACGCTTTGAACGTTAAAAACCTCGATGTTTGATGAAATGAATGGGGAGAACCGATGAGTAATGAATTACCCGTCAATATAACCCGGGAAATGAGGCAGTCCTATCTGGACTATTCCATGAGCGTCATCGTGGGTCGTGCGCTTCCCGATGTTCGTGATGGTTTGAAGCCGGTACACCGACGTATTTTGTACGCCATGTTCAAGGAAGGGCTGCTTTCCAATCGAAAGTACTCCAAATGCGCCGGGGTAGTCGGCGAAGTTTTGAAGAAGTATCACCCGCATGGTGATTCCGCGGTTTACGATGCGCTGGTACGTATGGCACAACCCTGGAACCTTCGCTCGATGTTGGTTGACGGGCAGGGGAATTTCGGTTCGGTGGACGGAGATCGACCTGCTGCCTATCGTTATACAGAGGCGCGGATGACAGCTATCGCGGAAGGTATGCTCAACGATATCGAAAAGGAAACCGTAGATTGGCAAGCCAACTTCGATGAAACCACGGAGGAACCGTTAGTCTTGCCGGTGCGTTTCCCTAACCTCTTGGTAAACGGTAGTGCGGGTATCGCCGTGGGTATGGCCACCAATGTTCCGCCGCACCACATGGGCGAGATTTGCGAAGCAGTGTTGGCGCTTCTGGAAAATCCCCAGATCAGTATTCCCGAGTTGATGGAAATCGTCAAAGGTCCCGACTTTCCCACCGGCGGAATTATCTGCGGCTTGGACGGCATTCGTGATGCCTATGAAACGGGCCGCGGGCGAATTGTTTTGCGTGCGAAAACTCACTTCGAGGAACAGAGTGACGGACGAACCTGGATCATTGTGGATGAAATCCCCTACATGGTCAATAAGGCCAAAACCTGTGAGAAGATTGCTGAGTTGGTCAAAGAACAGAAAATCGACGGCATCAGTGAGATCCGCGACGAATCCGACCGTCATGGTATGCGTGTCGTGATTGAACTCAAACGTGGTGAAATGCCGGAGATTGTGCTTAACAAACTCTTCCAGATGACTGCCTTGCAAAGTACTTTCGGTGTTATTATGTTGTCGTTGGTCGACAATCAGCCGCGCATCTTAAACCTCAAGAACATACTCAACCAATTTGTAGCCTTCCGGAAAGATGTAGTTACACGCCGGACCCAGTACCTGTTACGCAAGGCCCAAGAGCGTTCTCATATCTTGGAAGGCCTGGTCAAGGCACTGGATATCCTCGATGAGTTGATCGCCTTGATCCGGCGATCAGCATCACCGGCAGAGGCGCGTTCCGCGATGATCGAGCGCTGGGAATTCAGTCATGTTCAAGCTCAAGCCATTTTGGATATGCGTTTGCAGAAATTGACCGGTATGGAACGTGAGGCCATCCTGCGTGAATTCCAAGAAATTCAGGAAGAAATCAAGGGCTACGAGCTTATTCTCAACGACTACGGTGTCTTGATCGGCGTTATTCGTGAGGAAACGGAAGCTATTCGCGACCGCTTCACGGATGATCGTCGTACCGTTATCAGTGATCGCGCCGTCAGTTTTTCAGTCGAAGATTTGATTGCCGATGAACCGGTTGTCGTCACCTGTACCCACCGCGGCTATATCAAACGCACCACGTTGGATACCTATAAACAACAGCGTCGTGGCGGTAAAGGCCGTCTGGGCATGCGTACCCACGATGATGATTTTGTCGAGTACCTCTTCCTGGCCAGTACTCATGATTACCTGATGGTGTTCACCAATTTGGGTAAGGTGTACTGGCTCAAAGTACACCAATTGCCACAGGCCGATGCTGCGACCAAAGGGAAGGCCATCGTGAACCTGGTGCAATTGGAAGAGGGCGAAAAAGCCGTGGCGTTCCTTTCTGTTCGGGAATTCAGCGAAGATGTACACCTGATCTTTGCCACCAAGCAGGGCATGATCAAGAAAACGGTCTTGGCCGCTTATAGGAATATCCGCACCAACGGCATCAAAGCCATTGGCATTAAAGAAGACGATGAGTTAATTGCAGTTCGCCCCCTGGATCCCGATCAGGAAATTTTCCTGGCCACGCGCTTGGGTAAAGCCATTCGTTTTAGCCAAAATCATATCAGAGCGATCGGTCGTTCCGGTATGGGTGTAACCGGTATTCGTCTTAAGGAAGAAGATGCCGTAGTCGAAATGGCTGTCATCGGTAAAGAAGGCGGCTCCATCCTAACGATCAGTGAAAATGGATATGGTAAACGAACTTTGGTGGAAGACTACCGTCTGCAACAACGCGGGGGAAGTGGTACGTTAAGTATGAAGCTCACCGATAAGACGGGCCTCATTAGTGGGGTGCGTTATATTACCGGTAGCGAATCCGTACTCATTATCAGCCAATTAGGGAAGTTGATCCGATTCGACCTTAGCGAAACCAGAGATATCGGCCGCGTCACTCAAGGCGTTCGTTTGATTCATTTGGACGATAAGGATGATCGGGTTGTCGGTATTGGCATTATTCGTGAGGATGAAGATCCCGAAGCAGAAGACATGCTGGAAAGTGAAGTCGGAAGTGAAGGTGGCTCAGGTCTTACGGCCGCTTCTGAAGAACCTTTACCTCCCGCTGAAGATGAAGAATGAGGTTAAACGATGAAGTTCTTTTTAGATACAGCTAACTTAAATGAGATTCGCGAGGCCGCTGATTTGGGCCTGATCGATGGGGTAACCACCAATCCGTCGCTTATCGCCAAGGAAGGCCAGGACTTGCGTACCGTTGTTGCGGAAATTTGTGAGATGGTGGATGGACCTGTCAGTGCCGAGGTAATCAGCACCGACTTTGACGGTATGGTTCAAGAGGCACGCTCCTTAATTAAAATCCATGAAAATATTGTGGTGAAAGTCCCCCTGACCGAGGCGGGTCTAAAAACTGTTTCCACTCTGTCTCCCGAGGGGATTCGCTTTAATGTCACTTTGTGTTTTAGTTTGGCTCAAGCACTTTTAGCCGCAAAAGCGGGCGCCTTCTTTATCTCTCCATTTGTCGGACGTTGGGACGACATCAATACCCATGGTATTGAGCTGATTCCCGAAATGGTGCAGATGTATGATAATTATGGTTTCGATACGGAGATTTTGGTAGCTTCGGTTCGCAGTCCTTTACATGTCACTGAGGCGGCTTTGGCCGGTGCCCATATTGCCACCATCCCCTATAAGGTGTTTAAGCAATTGTTTAAACATCCCCTTACCGATATTGGTCTGGAAAAGTTCCTGGCGGATCATACTAAGGCAAATGCCTGAATCTTCTTAAGCTAGACGATGGTTGTTAAATTGTTCCACGTGGAACATTGGGGAAAAAGGCTCCTCTTTGCATTTCACGTGGAACATTTTCGTTGTAGGGAAAAGGAATTGTTCCACGTGGAACATGGGAGGCCGGGTTGGAATACAGCGACCGAGATATTATTGTAGCCCCGGCGACGGCTTATCAAGTGCGTGCGCCTTTAGCGATAATTCGGCTTTCTGGTTTTGGTTGTATCGATATGGTTTCTCTTTGTTTTCGATCCGCGGGAAGCCGTACTCAGAATCCTTGGGAGCTTCGTTATGGTGATTGGTGTGATGAAGATGGTTTGGTCGATGACGTGATGCTGGTTTGTTATCGAGCGCCGCGTTCTTATACGGGTCAAGATATGGTCGAGATTTTCTGTCATGGCAACCCCTTGTTTATCGACGATATTATTCGCTCGTTATTGTCTCGAGGAGCACGCCGTGCGAGACCGGGTGAATTTACGATGCGGGCAGTGATCAACGGTAAGATGGATTTGCTTCGAGCCGAGGGTGTGCATGATTTGATTGAAGCAAATACGCGCTATCAGGCGGATTTGATACGGCGTCAGTCCGGCGGTCCACTAGTAGATTTTGTTAAGGAGTCTGTAGAAGAGATTCTTCAGATACAGGCACATATTGAAGCTACAATCGATTATGGCGAAGAAGATATCGATGCCCTGGAACGAGATGTGATGACAGGGCGTCTCCAAAATTTATGTATTCGGTTCGAGAGACTTGATGAAACAGCCGGATTTACAAAGTCTATGCGAAGGGGTTTTCGAGTTTTGATAACGGGTGCTCCGAATGTCGGTAAGAGTACTTTATTTAATACGCTTGTGAAACAGGAACGCGCCATTGTAACTCATTTGCCCGGAACGACACGTGATTTAATCAGTGAGGAAATAGAGATCGGTGGTTTGCCAATTGTACTGATTGACAGTGCGGGGGTACGGGATACGCGGGATGAAATTGAAGAAATCGGAATTGCTAAAATTTTTGAACTACTGCATGATGTCGACCTGGTCCTCTACTTAAGCGAATCGGATGAAGATGAACCTCCCTATGAACAATTAAAAGAATTGCCGAAAGAGAAGTGGGTCGCTGTAAAAACAAAATCTGACCTCAAACCGGTACAAACTTGTGGGCGAATGATAATTTCTGCCCGTACCGGGGAGGGTTTGGAACGACTTGAACAAGAAGTCGTGTTAAGATTGTCGACAGCGATGAAAGGTCAGCCGGTTTACCTGATTAATCAGCGCCAGGAAGAATTGATTTCAGATGTATTACGACAACTTCAAACCGCCCTTGATGAATATAGAGCCGGATTTGGCGAAGAGGTTGTTAGTAGCTATCTCAATAGCGTAAGGGGATTATTGGGCGAACTAACCGGTGAAACCGGTGTGGAAGATATTTTAGACCGCATGTTTGCGAATTTTTGCTTGGGTAAGTGACCATGAAAACGGATGTAATTATAATTGGCGCCGGCCATGCCGGATGTGAAGCAGCTTGGGCGACGGCCAATATGGGTTTGGAAACAACGGTCTGTACCATTAATTTGGATATGGTAGGTCAGATGTCCTGTAACCCCGCGGTAGGTGGCTTGGCCAAGGGGCATATGGTCCGAGAGTTAGATGTCCTGGGCGGGCTGATGCCTAGGATTGCGGACGATACCGGAATCATGTTTAAGATGTTGAATCGCAGTAGAGGTCCGGCGGTTCAAGCGCCGAGATGTCAGTCGGATAAAGTTGCCTATCGCGAACGCATAAGGACAGTTTTGGAAGCCCATCCTCGCATCATGATAAAACAGTCTATCGTTACCAGGGTTTTGTATGAAGGTGATCGTGTTCGCGGTGTCAGGTTGAAAGACGGCGATGAAATCTATGCTGATTATGTGGTGGTGACAACAGGCACATTTCTGGGTGGGAAGGTTTTTGTCGGCGATACCACCTATCAGGCGGGTCGTTGTAACGAATTGGCTTCGTTGGAACTGAGCGATTCCATATTGGATCTAGGTTTTAAACTGGGTCGCATGAAAACGGGAACACCCGCGCGTCTTCATAGGAAAACGATTGATTTCAGTAAGTTTGAAGAGCAATGGGGTGATGAAGATCCGGTATTCTTCTCCTATGAAACCAGTCAACTGAAGATGAAACAGGTGTGTTGTTTCCTGGGCTATACCAACGAAACGACCCATCAGATGATTCAGGATAACCTTCATCGTTCTCCTCTCTTTTCGGGAGATATTCAAGGAGTGGGTCCCCGCTATTGTCCCAGTATAGAGGATAAAGTGATTAAGTTTCCTGATCGGAACCGTCACCAAATCTTCCTTGAACCTGAATCGCACAGTACGATTGAAATCTATGTAAACGGTATGTCTACCTGTCTGCCGGTGGATGTTCAGAAACAAATGTATCGCAGTATCCCGGGCATGGAAGTTTGCGAGATAATCCGTCACGGCTACGCGGTTGAATACGATCATATCGATCCTACCGAATGTAAGCCCACCTTGGAAACCAAGAGAATGAAAGGTTTATACATGGCGGGTCAGATAAACGGCACCTCCGGTTACGAAGAAGCTGCCGCTCAAGGTTTTGTCGCGGGTGTCAATGCGGCCCTGGCTTTTAAGAATCAAGACCCCATGATTTTAAACCGCGACCAGGCCTATATCGGGGTTCTTATCGATGACCTGGTGACACGGGGCACCAATGAACCCTATCGCATGTTTACTTCACGCGCCGAACATCGACTTTTGTTGGATGTATTTAGTGCCGACGAGCGTCTGGCCGCGATCGGCAGGCGAATTGGTTTGGTCGGCGAGGAACGATATGCTCGTATCGAAGCAAAGTATCAAGCTATCGAGAAGGATATTGCAACCCTTAAGGCCTTTAAAATTCGACCTGATCGAGATACCCAGTCCGCCTTTGCTGCAAACGGGATTTCCATTAAACAGGTTACAACTGCCTACGATATTTTGCGCCGTCCGGGGATCAAACTCACCCAGATTCTGGACAGCGCCGATGATCTGGTAGTTGAAAGCGAGTATTTGGAATTACTTGGGAACAAAATCCGGTATGCACCCTATGTTCAAAAAGAAAATGAAGAACTTGCCAAGATCCAAAACTTGAGGTGTTTTGAGATACCGGAGGACTTCGACTATCAAACCATCCCCAGCATGCGCCGGGAGTTGTACGAAAAGTTGAGCAGTATTCGGCCTAAAACCCTGGACCAGGCTTCCAGAATAAGTGGGATGAATGCGTCAACACTAGCGATATTGCACGTCTTCGTTAAACGCTTCGTCGAGGAGCGTCGTAAGACGGCCTGATAACCGCCATGCTCATAACGGCACATAAATCAATGCCTTAGGAATAGAGGAAATCAGCCATGGGAAAAGTAATTGCTATAGCTAATCAGAAAGGTGGAGTCGGCAAAACGACTACTACGGTCAATCTGGCCGCTTCACTGGCCGCTATCGATAAACGCATTCTCATTGTGGACTTCGATCCACAAGGCAACGCTACAAGTGGTGTGAATATCGACAAGCAGACTAGTCCGAATATTTATCAGGTTCTTGCCGGCGAAATCTCGCTTCAAGAAGCCATGCATCGATGTGAGTTGCCCACTCTGTTTGCAATTCCTGGTCACCGAAACCTGGCTGCGGCCGAGGTTGAGTTGGTCGATCAGGAGCGTCGCGAATACCTCTTAAAGGAAATCTTGGACCCTATTACGGACCAGTATGACTTTGTGTTCATCGATTGCCCTCCATCGCTAAGCCTTTTAACAATCAACGCTTTAACAGCAGCTGACGGAGTCCTCATACCCATTCAGGCGGAGTATTACGCCTTGGAGGGAGTACGAGATTTGATGGATACGATTCATCGCGTCAAAAGTAGCCTGAATCAACTGTTGGCAATTACAGGTATCCTTATTACCATGTATGATGAGCGTACCAATCTGTCGCAACAGGTTTTACATGATGTCAAAACCCATTTTGGGGATAGTCTATACGCAACCATCATTCCAAGAAATGTACGTCTTAGCGAGGCGCCCAGTTTTGGAAAACCCGCGATTCTTCATGACATGCGCAGTAAGGGTGCACAGGCATATCTGAAACTGGCCAAGGAGTTCTTAAATGGCTAAAAAGTCAGGACTTGGTAAGGGCCTCAGCGCCCTTATTCCCCAAACGGCGTCGGAGGAAAAAAGGCCCGATGATCAGTTTTTCGAAATATCGGTTGACCTCCTGGATCCTAACCCGGAACAACCTCGCCATCAATTTCATGAAGACCAGTTGCGGGAATTGGCGGATTCAATTAAACACAACGGTGTTATCCAGCCGATTATTGTGACGAGGGGTGCCAATGGGCGCTATATCGTCATTGCGGGGGAACGTCGTTGGCGGGCCACCATGCTCGCGGGGTATGAAAGGATACCTGCAATTATTCGAAAGGTTGAGAAGGGGCAAATGTTGTCACTAGCCCTTTTGGAAAACATTCAGCGGCAGGAATTGAATCCTATCGAAGAAGCTCTGGCCTATAATAAGTTATTAGATGACAATAACTTCACACATGACAGCTTGGCTTCAAGACTCGGGAAGAGTCGGGTGACTATCACCAATACGGTGCGACTCTTGAAATTGCCGTCCATGATCAAGAATATGATTCAAGATCAGAAATTGAGCTTCGGTCATGCCCGTTGCCTTGTTGCCATCGATGACCAGGATTATATGATGCGCCTTGCCGGTAACTGTATCGACAAACATTGGTCCGTTAGAGAATTAGAGCGGCGCATTCAGCAGGACAGGGAAAAAAAGAACCATCCGAAGACTCCAAAACCCGACAAGACGCTCAAAGAAACGGCAAAACGGATTTCCAACGCCTTTAAAAGCAAGGTTTCTATCGCGGGTGACGGAAAAAAAGGTAAAATATCTATCTCGTACAATTCCGATGCGGAATTTGATAGGATTGTTGCCTTTTTAATGAATGAAGAATTATCCGCGGAGTAATTTACCTAATGGCAGACAAAGGAATGCTGAGCGGGCTCATCTTGGAGGGTACTCGCTTCGAAGGTAAGCTTTTTTTCAAAAACAAGATGCGTATCGACGGTGAATTTGAGGGCGAAATACAGTCGGAGGACCAATTGATCGTCGGCCAGAAGGCGAAGATTCATGCCCATATCAAGGTAAAACAACTGACGGTTATGGGACGTGTAGAGGGTTCCGTCTCTGAATGTGACCTTCTGGAAATTCAAGAGGGTGGCCAGGTATTTGGTGAAATTAGTGTAAAGACACTTAATATCAAACCCGGTGCTATCTTCGACGGTAAATGCAGCATGATCAAGGATCATCAGAACTAAAATAGGGCGGTTGCGAGAGAGATATGTCTTGGTTTATCAAAAAGCGAGCTCCGATTAAGAGTCCGAAAGACAAGATCAAAATTCCAGAAGGTCTCTGGGAAAAATGCCATGGATGCAATGAGGTTATTTATCGCCAAGAACTTAACCGAAATGAAATGGTTTGCCCTAAATGCCAATACCACTTTCGCATCCCCCCCAGGGAACGTTTGGACAAACTATTCGATGATAGCAAATACACTTTGCTTTACAACGACATCAAATCGGAGGATCCGCTTAACTTCAGAGCCGTGAAGAAGTATCGAGATCAGCTTAAGGGTCTGGAAAAAAGAGGCTTGGAAGAAGATGCCGTGTGGGTGGCCAAAGGTCGACTCTCTGGAATCGAAACCATGGTTGCTGTGATGGACTTCAGTTTTTTAGGCGGCTCCATGGGTTCGGTCGTTGGAGAAAAGATCACTCGAGGCATTGAAGCCGCGGTGGAAGAACAAATCCCGGTCATCATTTTCTCCTGTAGCGGCGGAGCCAGGATGATGGAAGGCGCCATTTCTTTGATGCAAATGGCCAAGATCAGCGCGGCTTTGGCCAGGTTATCGGAGGGTGAATTGCCTTTTATTTCGGTACTTACCGATCCAACGACCGGCGGTGTTACCGCCAGCTACGCAATGTTGGGTGATATAAATATTGGAGAACCGAAGGCTTTAATTGGCTTTGCCGGTCCCAGGGTAATTCAACAAACCATCAAACAGGAACTGCCGGATGGTTTTCAACGCTCTGAATTCCTGTTAGATCACGGCATGCTTGATATGGTTGTCGAAAGGAAGGAATTAAAAGCCGTTTTGAGCAGGTTTTTACGATATTTCACGAAGGAAAAAGTATAGACCGGAGGAGCGGAGCCTTTGTGGCAATTTTAAGTCCATATGACGGTATTAGTCAGGGTGGTATATGAGCCCGCTGCCGATCTTCGAACAGCTTCTCGAATGGAACAGTTTTTCTCCAGGCTTGACTCGTGTTAGAAGAGTGTTGGAGCGTTTGGGCAACCCCTTTAAAAATTTTCCACATATCCTTGTCGGGGGAACCAATGGAAAGGGAACCGTGGCGACTACCGTGGCCGGCGCGCTTCCAGGGAAGGTTGGGTTATTTCTTTCGCCGCACTTGGTCGACATACGAGAGCGGATCACAATAAACGGGCATTGGCTCCCGGATAAGGCGTGGCAAGCTGCCTATCGACGAATCACCTCGGTGACACCGATAGATGATCTGTCCTATTTTGAGTGTCTCATGGTTTTAGCTGTGGATATCTTTGCGAAGGCCGAGGTCGATTGGGCAGTTTTTGAAGTAGGGCTTGGTGGGCGAACCGATGCGGTTAATTGTCTGGAACCTACTGTGTCGGTTATCACCAATGTCAGTTTGGATCACCAGAAATGGCTGGGAAAAGAGCGGCATTCAATAGCGTTGGAAAAAATCGAAATTGCAAGACCGGGAAAACCTCTGGTTCTACCGCGGGAAGTATTGGAATTAGAAGGGGTTGCGATGCGGTTGGAACAAATTGGGTGTTATCCCCAGCCGGTATCAACCCAACAGTGTTACGAGGATAACCTCACTATAAGTAATAAGTTGCTAGATATGCTGGGCTTTTGCCAAGTTGTGCAAAGCGCTCCAATTATCGGAAGACGGCAGTTTTTGGATATAGGCTTTGGAGTTTATTTGGACGGTGCTCACAATGAGGCTGCATGGCGAGATCTGGTCTGTGATATATCAACTAGAGGGCAGAAGGTAAACATTCTCTGTTCCCTATCTTCAGACAGGGACCCGTTTTTGTTCCACGAAATCATGGGACCGGTTACCGATAGGTTCTTTTTATGGAAAGCCGGATTCGAAAGAGAGTTACCTGAAAGCGCCTGGCCGTCAGAGATCCAATTGATAGAAACCGAAAATCTGGGCGCCCTATTGGAAGGTCCGCTATTGGTATGCGGGTCATTGTATGTAGTGGGCGCTTTCATTCGCTGGTTAGAACAAAATGGCATTAATAAATAACATATATTCAGTTACTTAAGAATGGCATTCACCTTTTCTTCGAGGGTTTCGGGCGTCATGGGTTTCACAACATAATTGTTGACACCGGCCTTCAACGCTTGAATGACATCGTCTTTGGCTGCATTGGTAGTGACCATCAAGATGGGAACTGCTTTGTAGGGGCCCGAGCGAACCTGTTTCACAAATTCCAGTCCATCCATATTCGGCATGTTCCAATCGGTGATAACGATGTTAATCGATCCATCCAGCTTGGAAAGCGCATCTTTACCGTCCTCAGCCTCGGTAATATTGCTGTATCCGATTTTTTTTAGTGTGTTGCTGATGATCCTTCTCATCGTACTGCTGTCGTCGACAACCAGAAAATGCATGACAACCCCCATTCATCAGGTTGAGATAAAACGCATTGGAGTTTATCGGCATATACCCGAAAAAACCTGAACCCAGACCGAAAAAAAGATAGCCGGGGGGATAAGTCTCGATTTGGGAACCCATAGATTCACATTTCCAGGTTTTTATATGCGTTCCATGGGCTAAAATCGGGCAGAGGAATTGAGCATGAGCGATCACAGGTATTTACATAGGAAAAATCAGGCCGCGCTTGTCGAAAAATACCGGATGGTCGGTGAGTCGGAACCCTTTTTGGATACCATGCAGCGTGTATCGAGAGCGGCTCGAGTCAATCGGCCCGTTCTCATCATCGGTGAACGAGGAACCGGTAAGGAGTTGGTTGCAGCTCGCTTACACTATCTTTCTCCCCGTTGGCAACAACCTCGTATCGCCATTAACTGCGCTGCCTTTAACGAGAACCTGTTGGAAGCCGAGATTTTCGGCTATGAGGCGGGCGCCTTTACCGGAGCGGTGCGTAGCAAGCGCGGGCGTTTCGAGTTGGCAAACGGCGGTTCACTGTTTTTGGACGAGTTGGCTCAAAGCCCCATGGCACTGCAAGAAAAATTGTTGCGCGTTCTCGAATACCAGGAGTTCGAGAGAGTGGGTGGTACTGAAACCATCCAAGTGAATGTGCGGGTAATTGCCGCCACAAATCAGGATCTACCTACGTTATGCGAGGAGGGAACCTTTAGGGACGACCTTTTAGATCGGCTTTCATTTGAAGTAATTACCCTACCTCCGCTACGTCATCGCAAAGACGACATACCCCTGCTCATTCGTAGCTTTGCCGTGAAAATGGCTCAGGAGTTGGAAATGAAATCCCTGCCGGCTTTTGGGGAGCGGGCATTTTACACCCTGATGGATTATGACTGGCCGGGCAATATCAGGGAGCTGAAAAATGTAGTTGAACGAGCCGTGTATCAAAGTCAGGGTGATCCTATCGAGGAAATAATGATCGATCCTTTTGATTCTCCCTACCGCCCGAATCAAAGAATCGGTATAAAAGAAAAGGAACAGGTCGTTATCCCGACGGAAACCAGATCTGTTCAGGAAGCAAAAAAAGAAAAACCCTCTCCTCCCGGCGACAGCATGGCTTTACCCGAGGCCGTGGAACGTCTTGAACGAGAAATGGTCACTCAGGCTCTGGAAAAGCATCAGTTCAACCAGAAAAAGGCCGCGGAAACCCTGGGCGTAAGCTATTATCAGCTACGCAGAATCTTGAAACGTCTTGAACTGCCGTAACTATTATGATTCATTTCTATCATGTACATCAAAGTTACCAAAGAAACATACTGGCCTTAAAGGATATCAGTTTCGATTGCCTACGCGGCGAATTCGTTTTCCTGACAGGGGCGAGCGGTGCTGGGAAAACAACCCTGCTTAAGTTGATCATCAGGGAGGAGATCCCTTTACAAGGCCAGATATTGGTAAACGGCCAAAACGTCTCTTCGATACCGGTCAACAAAATACCAAGGCTGCGCAGGGCGATCGGCGTTGTGTTTCAAGATTTCAAGTTGATCCGGGGGAAAACGGTCTTCGAGAATGTAACCTTTGTCCTGAAAACACTGGGCATAGACCTGAAAGAACGCCGAAAAAGAGCCTATCATGTGTTGAAACAAGTGGGTTTACAACACAAAACCAACGCCTATCCGCTTGAGTTGTCCGGCGGGGAGCAACAAAGGGTTGCCGTGGCCAGGGCAATCGTCAATGATCCCGTGTTGCTGTTGGCGGATGAGCCCACGGGGAATTTGGATCCGGACATGGCCGTGGAAATCATGAATCTTTTTTCCAAAATCAATCGACGCGGAACCACGGTATTAGTGGCCACCCACGATCGTGAAATGATCCGCAGAATGGGCAAACGGGTAATCACTCTGGACAAGGGCCAGTTGATCCACGATACGGGCAGTCAGATGCAAATCGAGGAGACCTGATGCTGCGCTATCTGATCTTCGCCGTCTGGGAAGCGGCAATAAGCTTATGGCGATCTAGAGTGCTGAATCTTCTTGCGGTGGGTACCATTATGTTCGCCATGTTCATCCTGGGCTCCTTTGTCCTGGTGGGCATCAACCTTCAAAAAATAACCGTTAACTGGCGTGACCAAATCCAATTCAATGTGTTCCTGGCAGATGATATCGACCAGTCGCAAATAGAGGCTGTCAGGGGTACCATCGAGGGGAGCATGCTCGTTAAAAGTGCCCAATTTATTTCGAAGCATCGAGCACTTGAACTGTTCGGTCAAGATTTCCCGACTTATCAAACTACAGTTAACGCTTTGGAAAAAAACCCCTTTCCCGCATCGTTCCAGGTTTCTCTTATACGTGGAACCGAGCGCGCTCAATTCGATGAATTGCGGGTCGTCATTCTGTCCCGGGAAGGCGTTGAAGAGGTCTATTACGATGAAGAAATATTCAAACGACTGGATTTCTTCATCCGTCTCATTCGTCTGGCAGGTTGGTTCTTCGGCAGTATTATGGTTACTTCCTCCATCTTCTCGATCTCCAATGTCCTCAAGTTGACTTTCTTCACCCGTCGTGAAGAAGTGGATATCATGAAACTGGTCGGCGCTTCCCGGGCTTATATCCGCGGGCCGTTCATCGTGGAGGGCATTTTAATCGGCCTTTTAGGTTCGCTCCTGGGCGTAAGTTTGGTCTACCTGGGCCATCTCCTGTTGCAAACCTATGTTGCCGATGCGGAGCCGTTTCTTATGGCCAGCCTGGAACCGGTATTTCTGCCCATGAGTTGGGTGTTTATATTGGTCCTGGCCGGTTCCTTGTCTGGTTTTTTAGGCAGCTTGTTTTCGCTCCATCAATTCCTGGAAGAGCACATCAGTTACCAATAAGATGCCGCATAAAACGGAGGGAACCGAGTTCCTCACCGCGTAAGACTGTGGAAATACAGTACATCAGGGTTGGGGAGCAGAACCCGTATTATCGACCCTTCTGGTGACGTAACCCCTTGTAAATCCTTATATTTTGAGGTATAATAGCTCTGGCATTTTGTTCGATTGAGGGACTTGTGTATGTACAAACCGGGAGACCATGTCTTTTATCCAAAAGGCGGCGTTTTCGTCATTGAAAGAGAAAGTGAAAAGAGTATCGGGGGAAGAAGCATTTCTTTCTTCGACCTCATTTCTAGCGATACCAAAACAAAAATCAGCATCCCCAAAGCCAATGTGGATCGAGTTGGTGTGCGTAAGCTTGTTAGTGAAAAGGAGTTGGAAGGGCATATCGAAGCCTGGGCACCCGATCTCAAAATCTCCAAGCTGCATCATAAAAACCGGAAGAGCCGTTTTGAAACCCTACGGCAAACCGGTAGCTTCACGGATATGGGCAATGTCATTGTCACCATCCACTATCTGATTCACAAAACCAAGGCTACCTTTGAAGAAAAGCGGATGTATGACCAGATCCGTAAAAGGTTGATCAACGAGATTCAGATCATCAAAACCCTCGACGCCATCAAGGCCGAGGATCTCCTTGAAGGAGCCCTTGATCTGGCGATCACTCGCGAACCCGTGATCAGAGAAGATGAGGATGGAGTGCCGGCAGAAGCCGTCGCACAACCTGTTGAGGATTAACGGGCCGTTCCCATAACCCACAAAGCCTTTAAAAGGAAGGCCGGTGCTTCACCGGCCTTTTCCTATTTCTACAGCTTTGATTCTAAAATTTTTCGACCTGTTTCTTGAACCAGGTTTCCAGCTCATCCATTTGTTTCTCGAAGCCTTTGGTGTCGATCTTTCCGTTTTCCAACTTTCTGGTCAGTTCCCGATATTTCTCGGCTGTCTTTTTACGGAGTTTCTCCAGGTCCCTGGTCGCGCTTTCGGTGTTAAGGGATTTTTCCGCGTCCTCAATCCAACCGTCCAACTTCCTGGAAAAGTTCTTCCAACCGTCGGAAACCCTGTCTTTCATATCGTCCAATCTGATATCGCCCAAGGCTTTTCCGATATCCGGGTTCCTGATCCAATCCATCGGTTTCCAATCCCGGGTGTCGACAACCGGGGCGCCTAGCGAAAATTCTTTTTTCCGAATAAAGTGATACCCGCCCTCCGTGCGCACCACTTGAAAAGCGCCCGCAAAAACCAATACTACGGCCGCCAAAATGGCAAGCACCAGTAAGCGTTTGATATTTTTGAGCATGGGGACCTCCGCGAATTTCTTCTACTGCAATCATAGCCTGTATTGGCTATGATGTTGACGGAAAGGAGATAGCGATGCACCTGGCCGACCTACAAGAATACATGACGTATATGTCCCAATTAGGTTTCACCGGCCTTGCTTTGGAAACCGACCCCTTTATTTTGACACCCCAAAGAAAAGTCCCCGCTCCCCGCTTGGTGGTTACACCGAAAGCGGATCCGCCGTCCAAACCCAAGGGACCCAATTTGGTGGACATCATGGAATCCGTCAATCTGACCATGACGGAAGAAGACACTCAGACCATGGTCAACGGTGTAACCGGCAACGACCCGGTCGAGGTTTTGCGAAATCTATACAAAATATTCCGTTCCTGCGAATCATGTGCGCTGGGTACCACAAGGCGTAAATTCGTTTTTGGAGAGGGCCCGCATAATGCCCGACTGATGTTTGTCGGTGAGGCCCCCGGCGAGGACGAGGATGTCACGGGCAGGCCTTTCGTTGGTGCTGCCGGTAAGCTGTTGACCCGTATCATCGAGGCCATGAACCTCAGCCGAAATGAGGTTTTTATTACCAATGTCGTCAAATGTCGACCCGCCGGAGACCGCCCTCCCTTACCGGACGAAATCGGCAGTTGCAGCCCTGTTCTTGTCAAGCAGATCGAGACTGTGAAACCCGAAATAATTGTGGCGTTGGGGGCCACGGCCTTTCGATTTTTCAAAGGCGGAAACGGCTCCATCATGCGCGGTCGCGGCAATATGCTGGAATGGCGCGGTATTCCCGTTATGCCCACTTTCCATCCGGCCTATATTCTTCGCAATCCCCGATCGAAACGCGAAGTATGGGAAGACATGAAGAAGGTCATCGCTATCCTGGCCCGTTAGAAAATCTGTCGAGGCACAACAAGGATCAAGGATCGGCAGCTTAACGGATTCGGTGCGTCTCCATCATCTGACGTTCAAAAAACACAACATATGCTAATTAAAACAACTTTTTCACCACCAACTTTGTACAATGACTTTTAATGTAAAATTCGGCCAGGAGGAGGGCTTTTCGTTCACCAATTGGCTTAAGTCAAATATTTCCTGATAAACCCTGGCAAATCAGTAAGTTGTGGGGTCGATGATCAAAACGGGAACTCCCATGTCAAGAAAGAAGATAGCACAATCAAAAAAATTGTATTTGTAGCGGAATTCGTGTTTAACTACCTAAAAATATTGTGTTTCAAGACAATTTCACCTTGATTTTTCTTCGGGGCGACATTAACCTACAACTTACAAACATTGAACAACTTACCGCAACAGCGGGAGTACTCTATCAGGAGGTATCACTATGTCTTCACAACTCGGTCGTCCCATGAAATACGGAGCTTTGTTGCTCGCACTCGAAGACAGCACCCTTTATTCACCCGCCGGCGTTGCAATCAACGGTGAAAACAAAGGTTTGCTACCGACTAATATGGATCATGATTCGCTCATGAACCAACGTCGTAGGGTGCGCCACAGTATGAACCGCTACCGCATCAATCACAACTTTCCCCCCGATGGGGACGGGCGAATAAAGCTTAGCGGTCAAACCGAAGCAAAAGCCTGGTTCGGAAGGCGTTGGAAGGCGCGCGTTTTGGAACGGGAAAGTAGTCGATAGCACCACTTTTCGATTCCCTCGCGGTCTGCTATGATCGGTCGTGTTCCTGGAATCGCATTACGAGGTGAGGTCATGGTAGACATCATTGCATGGAAGGGTGATCGCTTGGAATTAATTGACCAACGGTATTTGCCCTTCGAAACCAAATACTTTATATGCCGAGATGCCGAGGAAACCGCGTTCGCCGTCAAAAACATGGTCGTTCGCGGCGCCCCGGCTATCGGGGTCACCGCGGCCTACGGTCTTGCCCTGGCTGTTCGGAAAAACCCCTCTTCAAGCGCCTTTAAAAAAGCCTGTGATGTGCTGGCCGCTTCTCGACCCACGGCAATCAATCTATTCGATGCGATCGATCATATGAAAACTCATTTGGGTGATCCCGGTTCCATTTCGGATCCCTTCGAGAAGGCTGAGGCAATCGCCAAAGCCTACGACTTGGATGACCAGGGGAAGAACAAGGCTATCGGGAAACACGGGGCCTCTATCCTCCCCGGCAACCGAAAGGTCCTCACCCATTGCAACACGGGATCGCTGGCCACCTCGGGATGGGGAACAGCCTTGGGAGTCATTCGCCAATTAAACGAAGAGAAGCGCTTGGACATGGTCTACGCCGATGAAACCAGGCCGTTTCTCCAAGGTGCAAGGCTTACCGTGTGGGAATGTCGTCAGGACAATCTACCCGTAACCCTGGTTACCGACGGCATGGGCGGTCATTTGATGACCCATGAACTGGTCGATTGCGTGATCGTGGGTTCTGATCGAATTGCCGCCAACGGTGATGTTGCCAACAAAATAGGCACCTTCATGCTGGCTATGGCCGCCAATTATCACAATATCCCCTTCATCGTCGCCGCTCCCACTACGACCATTGCTCTCGGCACGCCCACGGGTCGGGACATCCCCATCGAACAGAGACCCGGTGATGAAATCACCCATGTTCGCGGGCAACGGATTACCCAGGAAGGAACCGCGGTATTCAACCCCGCTTTCGATGTAACGCCCGCGAAACTGGTCAGTGCCATCGTCACTGAGGAAGGGGTCTTTCGCTATCCCTACGACTTCAGCAAACAATGAAATGGCCCGGACCCGTTATTCACGGTAAGTACCAAAAACGCTATAAACGATTTCTCGCCGATTTCCTTCTGGAAGACGGCACACCCGTCACCGCCCATTGCGCGAACACCGGGAGTATGAAAACCTGCCGGGAGTCCGGTGCGCCCGGATTACTTACCTTCCATGACGATCCCAAACGCAAGCTGAAATATTCCTGGCAAGCCGTGCAAATGCCCGACGGATGGGTAGGTATCAACACTGCCCTGGCCAATCACCTTGTAGTCGAGGCTATTCAATCCGGCGTGGTTGCCGAGCTCCAAAATTACAGCGAATGTAAAACCGAACAAAAATACGGTAAGGCTTCGCGCATCGATATCCTTTTAAGCCGCGAGGATCGGCCTTCCTGCTATGTTGAGGTCAAAAACACCACGCTTCTTCTGGCCGATGGTATCGTCGGGTTTCCCGATGCGGTAACCCAACGAGGCACCAAACACCTGCGTGAACTCCAGGAAATGGCCGGGCAGGGGCATCGAGCGGTTTTGTTTTTTTGTGTTCAGCGGGAATCTGCTACCAGGGTTCGACCGGCCGATGATTTCGATCCTGAATATGCTCAAACCCTCCGGGAGGCAGCCGAAAACGGCGTCGAAATACTTGCTTATCGTGCCCGGATTTCGGAGGAAGGCGTGTCTCTAAATCAGGCTCTGCCCGTGGATTTGGATTGACCAGCTTAAACTCAAAACCAGGACTTGTCAGCCTTGAGGAAAATTTTTGCACTTTCAGTCGTATTTCAATGCTTTCTGTAGGAAAACGGTCTCGCCGTACTCGGTGCTTCTATTTTTGGTAGGGAAAACGTTGTCGCCGCGCTCGGGGAGTCCATCTTCCGGGTAATTAAGTTGTCGCCGGTGGCGGGAAGCCCGTTTTAGAGTTTTTCAACCGCCTTCCCGGATACGGCCGGTCCGGTTTTCATCTCCAATTAAAGCTAACGAGAATAAGGTTTGATAATTACAAGCGGGTTTTCAGATCTCAAAAGCTACACGTGTTAAAATGATTTGCGGGGTGCCGATCATGATTAGCTTTCATCAGGATCCTGACAGTTTTCATGTTGAGGAGAAACTTTTTTATAACCCTCGGCACGAAGGACCCTATGTCTTCGTAAGGATCAAAAAGCGTGGGATCTCCACACGTACGGCCAAGTTGCGTCTTTCAGAGATCACAGGTGTTCCAATGAAGGATATTCGGCATGCCGGTTTGAAAGACACCGCTTCCACATCAATCCAGTGGTTATCCTGGGAAGCCTCCTTACAACGGAGCGAGTTGAAAGGAACCGAGGATTTGGAGATACTGGACGTTACCCGGCATACGAACAACCTCTCCGTGGGTCATGTGTTCAAGAACCGGTTCCAGCTGCGTTTTCAGGTGAAAAACCACGACGTTTTCCCGGATGAAGCGCGTTTGGGCACTTCCTTTCCCAACTTTTACGGCCCGCAACGGTTCGGCCGCGCTCACTACACGCGCACCTCTATTCGGGAGAGTCTCAGTCGGCCCAAGCCGAACCGGCGACGGGAGATTTTGTCAGCCATGCAGGGTTGGCTGTTCAATGATTACTTTATTGCCCGTATAGGCGAACATGGCCGCAAACCCTTAAGCGACGATCTTTGGACCGCCAATAACGGCAAGAACTGGTTTCAGGACGAAAATGATGAAACTCTCTCGGAGAGGTTTGCCCAAGGGGAGATCTCACCGACGGGGCCGGTGTTCGGCTACAAAACGAAGTTCACTGTATCCGAGTTGACCTATTTGGACCGTTTGGGACTGGAAACGCAAACCTTTCGATCATGGGGTAAAAGTGCTAAAGGTAGTAGGCGGGTTCTTTGGGTCAAACCGAAAATCTATGGGGTCCAAAATGAGGGAGGCTCGGTCAGCCTGGATTTCAAACTTACATCCGGTTCCTACGCTACGGTTTTTATCGTCAACCTGTTCATGCCGCACCTTATCGGCAGACCTATCGAGGAATGGCCGAATTTCACCCGGCCGGTTACCTTAAACGGATGACCGACCCCCGGCCGAAACCGGCGGGCCGGAACAACTTCGCATCAGCTTCTGGTGAACTTGCGGTATTTGATGCGGTGCGGCTGGTCTGCCTCATCACCCAGGCGCTTCTTACGGTCTTTTTCGTAGTCTTCGTAGTTACCTTCAAACCAAACGACTTCCGAATTGCCCTCAAACGCCAGGATGTGAGTGGCAATACGGTCCAGGAACCAACGGTCGTGGCTGATGACCACGGCGCATCCTGCAAAGTTCAAGAGCGCATCTTCCAGTGAACGAAGCGTTTCCACGTCCAAATCGTTGGTAGGTTCGTCCAGCAGAAGCAGGTTACCGTTTTCCTTGACCGTCACGGCCAGATGTACCCGGTTGCGTTCACCGCCGGACAGGCTGCCCACCTTCTTTTGCTGCTCGCTGCCTCGGAGATTGAAGCTACCCACGTAGGCACGCGAATTCATCTGACGATTACCCAGGGTGATGATATCCTCGCCGTCGGAAATGGCTTCCCAAACGCTCGCGTCCGGATCCAGGCCGTCGCGGCTTTGGTCTACGTAAGAGACCTTGACCGTGGGCCCGATGCGCAAAGATCCGGCGTCGGGCTGCTCGTTGCCGGTAATAATGCGGAACAGGGTAGACTTACCCGCGCCGTTAGGTCCGATGACGCCGACAATACCGCCCTTGGGCAGGCGGAAGCTCAGGTTCTCGAACAACAACTTCTCGCCGTAGGACTTGGTCAGGTTATCGGCTTCCAAAACCAGGTCGCCCAGGCGAGGTCCCGAAGGAATGACGATGGCGCCTTCGATGCGTTTTTCCTTTTCACTCTGGGAGGCCAATTCCTCGTAAGCGCTGATCCTGGCTTTGCTCTTCTTATGGCGCGCTTTGGCGGACATGCGAATCCATTCCAGTTCGGTCTGCAAGACCTTGCGGCGGTTGTCCATTTCCTTGGCTTCTTGCGCCAACCGCTTTTCCTTTTGCTCCAGCCAACCGGAATAGTTGCCCTCGTAGGGAATACCCTCGCCGCGGTCCAGTTCCAGAATCCAACCGGCCACATTATCCAAGAAGTAGCGATCGTGAGTAATAGCCACGATGGTGCCTTCGTATTTATGCAGATAACGTTCCAACCAGCCTACCGTTTCGGCGTCCAAATGGTTGGTGGGCTCGTCCAGCAGGAGCAGGTCGGGTTCCTGCAGTAACAGCTTGCATAGGGCTACGCGGCGCTTCTCACCACCGGACAGATTGGTAACCGGCCAATCGCCGGGAGGGCAACGCAGGGCATCCATGGCCATGTCCAGCTTCGATTGGATGTCCCAAGCATTGCGCTGTTCGATCTGGTCTTGGATACGAGCCTGTTCATCCAATAACTTTTCCATTTCATCCGGGTCGGCGGTGGCAAAGGCGTCATTGATCTGATCGAAGCGGGTGAGGAGGTCCATTACCTCGCCGACCCCTTCCTGAACATTCTCCGCGACGGTTTTGTCCGGCGTCAATTGGGGTTCCTGGGGCAGGAAACCGATCTTTACGCCCTCGGCGGGCCATGCCTCGCCTTGGAAATCGTTGTCCAGTCCCGCCATGATCTTGAGCAGGGTTGATTTACCGGAACCGTTCAGACCCAAGACGCCGATTTTGGCGCCGGGAAAGAAACTGAGCCAGATATTTTTTAGGACCTGAGCACTGGGGGGATAGATTTTGTTCAGGCCTTTCATGGTGTAGATATATTGGTACGACATATTTTTGCCTCAGCTGCATGGACATTCAACGGTTCAACATCCTACACCTACACGGGCGTGTCATCAAGCGGCAAGAAGCATCCGAGGCCACGAAGCTGCCGAAAATATCGTTTTAGGGCCAAAATACGGCCAGGGCAAGGGCCAACCAGATAGCAAGGGCAATGGGTACTTTGGACAGCGTGCCTAGAATACGACCGATGGTGGCGCCCATGGCGGGCTTCAAGGTTTGGTGAAACTCTCTTGTCTCTTCCTTGTCGGTCAACTCTCCAATCATCGCCCCGGCAAAGGTGCCCAGCACCGCACCGATTAGAGTGCCCACAATCGGAACGGGAATTCCGGTGCCGAAAACTGCGCCGACAAGGCCGCCGATAAAAGCGCCCATCATACCTCTCTTGCTGCTGCCGGCTTTTTTGGCGCCCAGCAATCCGGCGAAAAACTCGAGGATTTCACCGATGGCGGCGAGAGCCAGACAGGAACCCAGCAACCACCAATTGAAGGTTTGGTGATCGCCGGCCGGCAAGTAATACTGGTCCAGCAACTCGATAAGAAAGGCCATGCCCAACAGAATCCAGGTACCCGGTAATCCCAGGACCACTAACACAACGCATCCGCCGCCCAAAATACTGAAGAGTGCGGCCACCAGGTAGAAAACCCATTCCATAGCGAACCTCGCCAATTGAGCCCGCGGGCATTAAGCCCAAGGGGTTGAACAATATACGCGCCCAGGGCAATCGAAGTTTAGTTGGGCATGGCTGCCTGAACGATTTCCGATTGGTTCCATTCCGAGCGGAACCAGGGGCCGAAGACGGCCATGTCGACGACATATCCGCGGGCGCCCTCGTCCTTCCAAACGCCCATTTCCCCGCGGGCGTCGGCCCGTCGTTTGGCCTGGTACCTGATCTGCTGAGGCGTGCACGGGATGAGTTTGCAAACATCGGTAAGGTAAAAAAGCCCCTCCTGCTTGAGAATGTCGTTTCCGTCCCAGTCCGGTGCTACTTCCCGGGTCTTTTGGGTGAAATTCCTTCGATAGTAAGGTGCGAAGACCTTCATGCGAATCATCCAGTGATTCCACACCTTGCGGACGCCCATGACCTTCCAGGGTTCTCGTTTTTTTTCGATCAAGTTGCGGACCCTCTTCTTGATCCGGGTAGAGTCGATGTTCAGAATCCCGGCAACATCCTTGAGAAAAAAAATACCCGATACAGCCAAGAGCTCTTCGGGCGACCAATCAGCGCGGACATCGATGAGGTTCATTTCATCCTCGGCAAAGACGCGATCATCAGTGTTCTTTTTGCTCATAAGACACCTACCTTCTTCGATTAGATGAAGTATCATTTTATAGTCATTAATACTATAGCCAAATTTACGGATAAAGCAAAAAGAAAAACGAAAAAAATAAATGATATTTTGATTCGCGAACAATTAAAAACATTTTTATTCGCGGATATAAATTGGCTTGAACAATATCCACATGTTATCATAAAAAAAATTCATTAAAAGTATGGTAAGTTCAACATAATTATCTTATGATGCCTATATGAAGAAGCCAGTCGGTAGACCCATGAAGTACGATTCGATTATATACCACTTGCAAGACGACCTTGTGTACTCCCCCGCTTCCATCACCCAAATTGCCGAAAAAATGGGCTATTTTTCCAAGGGGACCAAGGAAGATATCAAGAAGAGGAAGCAGCGGATGCGTCTTTCCCTCGGTCGTTTCTCCAATAACCATGCATTCCCTAACGGCGGGGATGGTCATGTACAGATCAAGGGCCAGAGCCCTACCCCGGGGTGGTTCGGATGGCGCTGGAAAGCTGCTCTCAAACGCTAATAACCACTGTTCAGCTCCGTATTTACTTTTCTCGGAGGCTCGTTATGGGTATAATTCCTATTAATCGAGATGATCTACGCTCGGCTTTTTTATCCCGAACATCGAGATCATCAGGTTAGGCCCCGTTAGAAGTGGAAAGATAATTCCAAACGCTATTTTTTTATCCCGAATAGATGTTATCCATCATTTTTTTGACGATTACTACCTAGCGAATAAAAAGTGTGATCAGGTTATTGTTCTCGTACTCAGTCTTCTTTGGATAACTTGAAAAGTATATCGATCCAAGGAGCCTTTCCCGCTTTATCGAAGACCTTGATAGAAAACGGCACATAGTTTACCGATAACTTTTTTCTCGCTTTTCCCGCATCTATTTCCCAAAGATCCAGGCCGTTGGTCTTTATCTCCCCGTTTTTCAATTTTTGCCGCTGGTGCTCGATCAAGAGGAAGGGACCCAACCGGCACTCTCGATGAACCAGGCCCGTTTGCATGTCCTTCCGGTCCTCGCCCCGTTGCTTCAGCAGATCGCGGGCGCATGTAACGATCCGGTTGACCAGATCCCTTTCCTCTTCTTCGTGCAACAACATATTTGCTTCCCCTTTTCAGTCTGATATTGTACCCCGAACGGGTATGAGCCCGTTTTTTTTCCAGGAGGCCGTTTTCATGAGAGCGGAAAAGGCCCCGGCGGGACCTTTGGATATTCTCTATCAGGACGAGTATTATGTCGCGGTTTATAAACCCGCCAATCTTTTTGTTCATCGTACGGCCCTTTCACCGGAAAAGGATGTCTTGTTGCAACGCTTGCGAAATCAGATCGGTCGGCGTATCTATCCGGTTCACAGATTGGATAGGGCAACCGCGGGCGTAGTAGTTTTCGGACTCTCCTCGGAGGACTCCGCCGCGCTTTGTCGTTGCTTTGAACAAGGCGAGGTGGAAAAGTCTTATCTGGCCGTGGCGCGTGGGTTTATCTCGGAACCGGGCGTCATCGACTCGCCTTTGCGCGATGACGCCGGGATCGAGCGTGACGCCGTCACTCGCTACCAACCGTTGTCGACGGTGGAACTGCCCCACGCCGTAGGTCGGTATCAGTCGGTACGTCTTACCCTGGTGGAGGTCTCGCCGGAAACCGGTCGTCGCCATCAGATACGCCGCCATCTTTCCCGAGCCGGTCATCCAATCATCGGCGATTCGGTACACGGCGATCATCGGTATAATCGGTTTTTCTTGAACTACCTCCATCGGCGCCGCTTGATGTTGCTTTCTCGAAGCTTGAGTTTTATCCATCCGATTTCCGGTGAAGTCCGAAGCATTTCGGCCGAACCCGATGACTCATTCAGCGGAGTTCTCTATGAACTGTCCCTTTCGTTGTAACGGCTTGAAGGCCCCGTTTCTGTTGCTGACTTGCCTTCCCCGTCCTGTTAGAATGCGCTTTGAATAGCGCTCCAACGTGGAGGATGCCTGCCTTGTATACAATTTGGTGCCTTTTATTCCTTTTTGCTCAGTCCGAGGACGCCGCTGTCAAGTCGACCGTTCGCATGGAGCGTCCCGAGCATCATTTTTACCAGGTCGAAATCGTATTTCCCAAAGATGACAAGATCCTTCGCGAGATCAAAATGGCCGATTGGACCCCCGGTAGTTATAAGATTCGCGATTTCGCCAGGAACGTAGAACAATTCCAGGCTTTCGATCCCGATGAGAAGCCGCTGACCTGGGTCAAGACCGATAAGTCCACATGGGTGGTTAACGTCCCCGACAAGACCGCTTTCAAGATCAGCTATCTGGTGTTTGCCTACGAATTTACCGTACGCACCAGCTATCTGGATAACTCCTACGGCTTTATCAACCCCGCCTCGGTCTTTTTTTACGAACCGGAAAAAATCGATCATCCCTACGAGGTCCAGGTTTATCCGGCGCAAGGTTGGTCCGCCGATACCTCCATGAGCAAGCGCGGTACCAACCTCTACCGTGCCGACGATTGGGACGAACTGGTCGACTCACCCATTCTGTTCGGTGAGTTCAGTCGCCATAACTTCGATGTTCGCGGCATTCCTCATTACTGGTTGATTGCCGGTGAAACCAATATGAACGTGCCCGGCATGGTCAACGCCATGAAGAAGATCGGTGAAACCGTGGGTGATGTGTTCGGTGGGTATCCATTTGCCAACTACTACATCTTCTCCTGCTTCCGCTTGGACGGCGCCGGTGGTGGATTGGAACACCGCAACAGCACCATGGTCTTCGGCACCGCGGACGCCTTTCGCGACAAAAAAGGCTGGGACCGCTTTCTGGGCCTCATCATTCACGAGTATTTTCACGCCTGGAATGTCAAAGCTATCCGCGACAAGAGTCTGGGCCCCTTCGATTATCAGAAGGAAAACTACACCAATCTACTTTGGGTACACGAGGGCTGGACCAGCTATTACGACACTTTACTCATGGCCCGCGCGGGCTTCTGGAGTGACAAAGATCTGCTCGCCGATTTTGCCAAGAGCCTCGACAGCTACCTGAAACGACCCGGGGTAAAGCAACAAAGCCTTTACAGCGCCTCGTTCAACGCCTGGATTCACCTGTACCAGCCTAACGAAACCACCGGCAACTCGCGCATCTCCTACTACAGCGGCGGAGCCATGTCAGGCCTTGCTTTGGACCTGCTTATCCGTCACAAAACCAGGAACGAAGGTTCTCTTGACGATGTCATGCGCATTCTCTACCAGGAATATGCTCAGCAGGGCCGCAACATCGATTTCAGTATTCTCACCGAAACCTTGACCGGGGTTATGGGCGAGGACATCACCCCCTTCCTGGACAAACATATCAGGCAGCCCAATCCCTTCGATTGGGAAACGTTGCTGGGATATGCCGGGTTGGAGATGACCTATGAAAAACCCAAGAAAAAGGAGAATGGCGAAGACGCCGAATCCAACGGGGACGACGCGGAAGAAACAGAGAATGAATCGAATGAAACCGAGGAAGCCGATGCGGAAGATGAACCCAAGCCCTACGAGGCAAACCCCAAGGTAACCATGGGCATCACCACCCGTAATCGCGACGATGCGGTGATCATCCGCGATGTCCTCCGCGACGGTCCGGGTTGGACGGCCGGTCTGGATTTCGGCGACGAAATCATAGCGATCAACGGGCGTAGGGTGCGCGGCAATATCGACAAAGTGCTGAGTTGGTCACGACCGGGTGACGAGGTTCAGGTCTTGTTATCCCGCGGGAATAAGATCATGACCCTACCGGTGAAACTGGATCCCAAAAAGGAAAAACTCCGGCTGGTGTTGAACGAAAATGCTACTGAGCTGGAAAAGAAAATCTACGACGCCCTGTTCAATCCCAACGGCGACAAGGAGTAGGTCATGGACTCTATCGATATCGGCATTCTCGGCGGCAGTGGTTTCTACAACATGTCGCGGTTAACCAATCGCAGGGAAGTTGCCCTGGAAACCCCCTTCGGCACACCCAGCGATGCTTATCTGGTCGGCGAACTGGGCGGCAAGCGAGTTGCCTTCCTGGCCCGGCACAATCGCAAGCACAACCTGATGCCCAGTGAGCTGAATTTCAGGGCCAATATCTACGGATTCAAAATGCTGGGCGCGCGTTACCTGCTCTCGGCCAGCGCCGTGGGTTCCCTGAAAGAGGAATACGCGCCCACTCATTTCGTCTTTCCCGACCAGTTCATCGACCGCACGCGCCATCGTCCCGATACCTTCTTTGGGGGCGGTATCGTAGCCCATGTGGCCTTCGGCGATCCCATCTGCACTTATACCCAAGACATACTTCACAAAGCCGGTTTAGAGGCGGGTGTTACCTGTCACAAGGGCGGCTCCTATATCTGCATGGAAGGACCGCAGTTTTCTACCAAGGCCGAATCCTTTCTCTACCGCCGTTGGGGCGCCGATATCATCGGTATGACCAACATACAGGAAGCCAAACTGGCCCGAGAAGCAGAAATGGCATATGCCACCATTGCCATGGTGACCGACTATGACTGTTGGCACGAAGGTCATGACGACGTCACGGTGGAACAGGTCATCAAGATTCTGCACACCAATGCCGATGCGGCCGCAAGAACCATAGAACTGGCGGTGCAAAACATCGACCTGGACTACGAAAACCCGATCTTCGACGCCTTGAAAATAGCCATTATGACACGCCCGGAGGATGTGCCCGCCGACCGCAAGGAACAGCTGAAACATCTCCTGGCCAAATACATGTGAGGGAGCCAAGCATGAGTATTTTGACCGTGGGTTCGGTTGCCTATGACGACATCGTGACCCCCTACGACACACGCCTTCGGGCTCTGGGTGGGTCCGCAACCTATTTTGCCCTGGCCGCGCAGCATTTCACCCAAATCAGCCTGGTAGCGGTGGTCGGGGAGGATTTCAATCTTGCCGACGAGGACTTGCTGCGCCACAAGGGAATCGACCTGAAAGGCCTGGAAAAGGTAGCCGGAAAGTGTTTCTATTGGAAAGGTGAGTACCTGGCCAATTGGAACGATCGCGTCACGCATGACACCCAGCTCAATGTCTTCGAGCATTTCCAACCCAAGGTTCCCGACAACTATCGCGACGCCAAATATGTATTCCTGGGCAATATCCACCCCTCGCTGCAAGCCGAGGTCCTGCGCCAGATGAACGACCAGCCCAAGATGGTGGCCCTGGATACCATGAACCTGTGGATCAAAGAAACGCGCCAGGACCTGATCGACGTGTTGGGCGGTGTGAATGTGCTGCTGGTCAATGACTCCGAGGCCATGATGCTGAGTGGTCAAAACCACCTCATCGACGCGGCGCGAACCATCTCACAAATGGGTCCTCAAACCTTGTGCATCAAGCAGGGCGAACATGGCGCGCTACTCGTCCAAGGCGATCGCATTTTCATTGCACCCGCCTATCCCCTCTGCAAGGTGATCGATCCCACCGGCGCCGGTGATTGCTTTGCGGGCGGTTTCATGGGCTACCTGGCTCAAACCGGCGATCATTCCTTCGAAAACATGAAACGCGCAATTATTTACGGCAGTGTTTTGGGGTCTTTTACCGTGGAAGCCTTCTCGGTCGATCGCTGCGCCGGTATCGATATGGCCGCGATCTCCAAGCGTTACCACGAATTCGTCGACCTCTGCCACTTCCACGAATGAGATGTTGATTCTTATCTTTTCGCTCCTGTCGGTTCAGACCGACGAAACCAAAAGCGAGCCCGATGTTTCTCGGGCTCGCGTTCGCATCTCCACTATCGATGCGGACCTCGAGCGACTGGGCAACAAGTTGGACGAAATGCGCCGTACCGGACGCAGACTATCCGGTGAGATCGGTCAGCTGGAGATCCAGCGCGCCATACTGCGCGGTCAGATAGAAAAAAGCCGGCTTGAATTACAAGAAGCCGAAAAGGGCCTGGAAAAAAACCAGGAGCGTGAGATCGAGCTGGAGGCGCAAATTGCCGATCAGAGGCAGGTTATCGGCAAACGCCTGCGCGCCCTTTACAAGCGAGGCTCCCTGGGTTATTCCCAACTACTTTTGAAGCAATCGCAACTTGCAGAATTGATCGGAGCCTACCACTACGCCAAAATTCTTACCGAGCGCGATCAATCCACCCTACGTACCTTTACCGAGACGCTGGCCAAACTGGATCAGGTCCGGGCCGACCTGGAACTCATACGCGCCGAGGCCGCCACGGCTCAAGAACAACTCAACACCCAAAAGAAGGAACTGGAAAAGCTACTTGCCGAACGCGGCCGGCGCCTCGGAGAAATCCGCAAACAGGCATCCCAGCAAAAAAAATTATTCGAAGAACTGGATTTGGAGAAACAGGAGCTACACATGATGATCCGTCGCTTCACCGAATCCAATTTCGATCCCATGGATCTGCGCCTGCCCGTAACCCGTTACAAGGGACGTCTGCCCTGGCCCGGCGCCGGGGACCTGATCCGCAAGTTCGGCGTCTACCGGGATCCCGAATTCAGCACGAAACGTATGATCAACGGCATCAATATCTACCTTCCCAAGGGTCGCGAGGTCCGTACGGTCTATTCCGGAAAAGTTCTCTATGCCGACTGGTTTAAAAGCTACGGTAACCTGGTTATCATTGATCATGGTGACAAGGTCATCAGCTTTTATGCTCATTGCGACCGCCTTTTAGTTAAGAAAGGCGATTTTGTAGACCGTGAAGCGGTGATTGCCCTCAGCGGCGACACGGGATCCCTCGAAGGTCCCATGCTCCACTTTGAAATCCGCAACAAAACGATTCCCGAGGACCCTTTAACCTGGCTGGCTCCCAAGAAATAACTCAAGTTTACCCCTCATTACCCCTGACAAATTACCGATCGTGTTTTTATGAACACTCCGCGGAACGGTGACAGTAAACTGATCTTTACCATCCTGGCTTTCATTGCCGTGGTCTGTTTACTTCTATGGCCCGCGAAAACCCGGATCGACGCCGGCTATAGACAGCAATTGGTGCAAGACACCGATTCTCTGATCGCCGTTTTGAAAAACCAACTGGGAAATGACCGGGAGTACCTGGGCATGTTGGCCAGGCGGGCGATGTACAACCTGATGGATGCCCCCGCCTTTGAAAAAATCGCGACACGATATCTGGCGGAACGACCCGCTATCGGCTTTATGGCCTGGCTGGACGCTGACGCCCGGCTGATTGCCGTTGCGCCCGAAGCCGAAGGGCCGGCCATGGTGGAACTGTCCCTGAGTAGGGAGGACGCCCTCTTCGCCGCGAATAATGCCGCCGCCGGGAAACCTGTCTTCAGCGATCCCTTTCAGTACAGTTCGGGCGAGCCGGGCTTTCTGCTTTATGTACCCATCCTGAAGGAAAACGAGGTTACGGGCTACCTGGCTGCCGCCTACCTGGGTCCGCGGCTTTTGTCCATGGTATCGCCCGCTGAATTCAGTTTGTTTTATCGCATCGAGATGAAGGATCGATCGGGCATTCGCCTGGCTCTATTAAATTCAAAGGACGGCCCGGTGACCGGTCTCGATCATACGGCAGTCCTGTCTGAGCCGCGTCTTTCCATTCGGCTGACCCGTTATCGGCAAGCCTTGGAGCCCACGATCGTTCTACTTCTGTCGTTGTCTATTTTCCTGGTTTCCGTTCTCCTTCTTGTCGTGCGAAACCATCGCGTGGCGGGAAAACAACGTAGGGAAATGGAGCGCGCCTTGCGGGAAAGCCGGGACCGTTACCACCAACTGGTTGATCATATCGATGTGGGCATTGCCCTGGTGGATGCGAATCGCAAGGTGATTCAAGCCAATGCGGCCATGGGTCAGATCTACGGCATCGAGCCCGAAACCTTCACCGGACAGGAACTTAAGGAAGAGGTGCCCTGGCCGAAGGGCCTGCAACCCATTGAAGTCGAACGCGATTGTCGTCGCGCGGACGGCACTCCGTTTACGGGTCTTATCAAAGTCTTCCCTTTGTTGGATGAACAGGGAAAAGTGGTGCAGTACATCGAGATGGTACAGGACATCACCAATCGCAAGCAGGCTCTCGAGGAAAGGTTGGGCTTGGAACGCCGTATACAAAGCGCCCAAAAGCTGGAAAGCCTGGGAATTATGGCGGGCGGCATTGCCCATGATTTCAACAACTTGTTGATGGGTGTGCTTGGAAATGCAGACCTGGCCTTGTTGCACTCCAATCCTACCGCGGTCGTTCGCGAGAATTTGCAGGATATCCGCCAGGCGGCCCGGAGAGCCGCTGAACTGTGCAAACAAATGCTGGCGTTTTCCGGCAAGGGCCGGTTTGTTGTGGAAATCATCGACCTGTCGCAACTAATCGAGGAAATGGCGCACCTGCTCCAGGTCTCGGCTTTGGGCGGGACTACCCTGGAATACCAACTGGCTCGGGGTCTCCCGCCTATCGACGGTGATGTCGGCCAGATCCGCCAGGTGGTGATGAACCTGGTCACCAACGCCGCGGAAGCCATGAACTCCCACAAAGGCGAAATCAAAATCGTCACCAGCGTAGGCGAGTATGAAACCTCTGACCTTCACGAACCCTACCTTGACAAGGAACTCCCCTCCGGAACCTATGTCACCTGCGACGTCATCGACAACGGCATGGGCATGAAGGAGGAGACGCGAGAGAAGGTTTTCGACCCCTTTTTCACTACTAAATTCACCGGTCGCGGCTTGGGCATGGCGGCAGTTTTGGGCATTATCCGGGGCCACCAGGGCGCCGTCAAAATCTATTCGGAACCTGACAAGGGAACCACCGTGCGCTTTTTTCTACCCACCACGCGCCGGAAGATGAAGGCGGTGAAAGAGGTAGACGCCAAGCTTTGGCGCGGCAGCGGTATCGTCTTGCTCGTCGATGACGATCACATGGTTCGGCATCTTTGTATGCACATGCTGGAGCACCTGGGTTTCCAGGTTCTGGTAGCCGAGGGGGGGCGCCGAGCGTTGCAACTTTTCACCGAGCAGGGGCAGAATATCGTCTGCGTTATTCTGGATCTGGCCATGCCCGACATGGACGGCGAGGAGACCTTCCGCGCCTTGCGTCGTATCAGGGAAAATGTGCGCGTTCTGCTTGCCAGCGGTTTCAGCGAGCAGGAAGTGGCGGAGCGATTCCAGGGCCTCGGTTTATCGGGGTTTATTCAAAAGCCGTTTCAAATCAAGGAACTGGCCGGCAAGCTCAACCAAATTCTCAACCATTGAAAAAGCTCGCGATCAAGATAGAGCGAGACAACTGTCCTGGATTTGAGTGACCAATCGCGGATCGCCCATGGCGTCCAGTTGACGTTGCAGGATGTCTTCGTAATTGGGTTTCTGATGGTAGACCAGCACCTGGCAATCCTGTTTCAACTTGGCCAGGTCGGCCGCCAACAGGTTCGGTGTCATGTGCCCGCTGACCAGGGCGAGTTCTTCCTGCTCGTTGGGGAAGGAACAGTCTACCACCACCGCCTTCAGATCGTCACAGGCGTTGGCCAACTCCCAGATTCGATCCGTCGTGGTGGTATCCGCCGTATAGATGAGCGACGTACCCGTTTTTCTGCAATGCACCATAAAACCGGTGCAGGGAATGGTGTGATTGACAGGAACGGCGGTGATTTGCAACCGCCCTATGGTAAAGGGCGCCTCGGGCCTGATTTCCCTGAAGCATATGACCGGGTTGTCGGGATCGGGGAGCAGGGTGAAATCCGGCCAGGTGATGTTGTTGAAAATGTGCTGTTGCAACCCTTCGATGACTTCTTTACAGGCCCAGATCCGGATCGGCTCTAAGGTTTCACCGCACAAGTTATCGGCCAGGAAGGCCAAAGACTGCGTGTGGTCCAGATGCGTGTGACTGATCAGCACGTCGGTAATTCGGCGTTGACGATCGAGATCCAGCTTTTGGGTGAGGCAGCCCGCATCGACGGCCAGAAAATCATCCACCAGGAATCCGGTAAGGCTGGTGGTATCCGTAAGGCCGCCGTAAGTGCCTAGAAAAGTGATGTTCATGAAGACCGTCTTGCAGCATAGGGACTGAATAAGGGTTTTCCACCGTGTGCTTCAAAGGCCGGCAAAGACCCTACCACCATTGATTAGGCTTCAATAGTAACAGAGTCAAGGCTCGGCCGTTTCAGGGCCTTACTATTCCCGGGGGTGTGATCCAGGTCACAAATAAAGGTCCACCCGGCTTACGAATTTGCTAAAAACTTGTTGATTTTGTCCAGCAGCCTGGGGAAATCGATCGGTTTGGTGTCGTAGTCGTCGCAACCGGCTGCCAGTCCTTTTTGTCGATCACCGGACATGGCGTGCGCGGAGAGACCGATAATTGGGATGTTGCGGGTATCGTCCCGGGCTTTGAGAATGCGCGTGGCTTCCCAACCGTCGATCTCGGGCAGCGACATATCCATCAAAATAACGGCCGGCGCTTCACCCGCGGCCATATCGATTCCCTGGCGTCCATTTATAGCTTCGACCACCTCGTAACCCTTGCGGCGCAGGCGCCGAGTCAACATATCCCGGTTCATATCGTGATCTTCAATCAATAAAATCTTGGCCATTAGGAAACCTTATCCTCCAAGCTTTGATTCATATATAACACAATTTGCTGACGTAGGCGTTCAAGGAACAGGTGATCGGAATAATTGCCGTCGTTGGAAACATGGACGAAATCGCCCGGAGGGTGAAGCCGGCTCTCTTCGTTAATGCGAGCCGCCGAGACAAAAATGACCGGAATGTTTTTCCACGCTTCTTCTTTTCGCAATTCACTCAACAGGTCGAAACCGTCCATTCCCGGCATCATCAGGTCTAAAAAGATGAGCGCGGGCGGTTGCAGGCGCACCTTCTCCAGGGCTTCGGCGCCGTCCGCGGCCAGAGCGACGGACCAACCGGCACGCGTGATGCGCTTGCACATGATCTTGCGGGAAATGGCGTCATCCTCGGCAACCAATATGGGCGCATCGGTATGCACCGGCAGGTAACGTTGCAACATTTGTTGGAAGCGATGTTCACGCACCGGCTTTTTCAGGTAACCGATCACGCCCAGTTTGAACGTGGAGGTCAATTCGTCCATCATACTGGTCATGATCATCGGTATCCTGGCCAGGGAGTCTTCGCCGCGCAGGTCCTCCATAACGGCCCTGCTGACCAGACCCGGCATGAGAGCATCCAACACAATGACATGGGGTTTGACCGAACGGGCCAACCTCAAGGCCTCCTCCCGGTCTTCAGCCACGTGTACCGCGTAACCGTGGCTGTTGAGGAAATTGCTCATCGGGGCGCGGCTTTCGGTATCGTCGTTGATGATCAACACCCGGACCTGATCTTCGGCGGCAACATCGGCGCCGCCGGAAATATAAGTTGCCGGCAGCCGCACTGAAAAGGTTGACCCGACACCCGGTTTGCTTTCTACGGTAATATCGCCGCCCATGGCCTGGCAAAGGCTGCGGCTGATGGCCAGACCAAGGCCCGTCCCGATGTTGTTTCCGTCCTCGTCGCCGATAAAACTCGCGAACAGGTTGGACAGGATGTGAGGATCGATGCCCGGACCGGTATCCGAAATACGGAACAGGGTCCAGGGATTCCGCTCTTTCTCGATGGTCAGGGTCACCACGCCGCCCTTGGTGAATTTAAAGGCGTTTTGCAGAAGGTGGCGAAGAATCTGGTGCAACCGTTGGCTGTCCACTTCCAGTTTTTCGGGTGCTTTACCGGTCTCCAGAACCAGGCGGTTGCCGGAGGTTTCCAGTTCCATCTTCAAACCCGCGGTAATGTCCTGAACCAGGGCGCGCGTGGGAAGGATATCGGTGGCGATACTGAGGCTGCCCGCTTGAATTTTGGAAAGCTCCAACACATTGTTGATCTTGTCTTGCAGCTCCCGTCCCGCGCCGAGGATTTTCCGGATCTCCGGTAGGTTGTCTTCTCTTCCTTCCTGCCGGGTCAATTCTTCCAGGAGTTCGGAATAGTTGATGACGATATTGAGCGGCGTTCTCAACTGGTGGGAAATATGAGCCAGGAAGGAGGTTTGCGTGCGATTGGATTGCACACCCAATTTCTCGGAGCGGATGAGATATTGAATCTTGTTTTGCTCGATCTCTTCACGAACGTCCTGTAAATCGTGAAGTCGCCTTCGCAAATAACCCGCGTAAAAAGCCAGGGCTGTCAAGCCGGCCGCGGTCAGGATCAATAAAACCCAGAGGACCGCAGCGCCCGGTGTCGGGACTGCCGAAGCCCAAAGTCCGCTTGTCCAAAAATTCATAGGACCCTTCCAGATAGCACATGAGCGAGGAACCGGAATCCTCTTTTCCCTTATTCGGTATTCACCGGTCGTAGGTTAACCATGAAACCATTAGGGTGAATCATTTCCATGGTTTAATCCCGTGATCGTGGAGGCGGGCAAACCGTCCGAACATCTCTTTGCCGGGGTTCTGAACTGAGTAGAGGGCATTCCCTAAGGGCTGTTGTTTGGTTGAGGAAGAGGGGAGTTCAGAGCCTCGTTTCCAGTTGTCATTCGTTGTGTCTGCAAATCGAGGAGCAAAGAATCGGTTCTGATTCCTCGACCCGGAAAAGTCAGGAGCAAAGAATCAGGCCTCATTCCTCGACCCGGAAAAGTCGGGAGCAAAGAATGAGAACTGATTCTTTGCTCCCCTAAAAGTAATGTGAAAGAAATCAGTTGTAGGTCCTTGACCCGGAAAAGTCAGGAGCAAAGAATGAGAACTGATTCTTTGCGCCCCGACTTTTGGAATCGAGGAATCCGGGCAGATTGTGCCTCTCTCGGCAAGCTGAATCGAGAAATCAGGGGAAAACCCTCGACCCGTGGCGGCAATCATCAACGATTGAATCAGTAAAACAAGGCATATCTTCTCAGACACATCGCATCTAGATGCTTTTGGTTGTGAAATGCGATTTTCCGTTTGTTTCTGTGCTGTGGAGCCATGATACATACCTGGCGACGGACACAAATCACAACCAAGTACTACCGTCATCTCCGATCACGGGTTTACCCGTAACCTGAATCGCTCAACCCTCACCCAATGCGAAAAGGCCCGATGTTGGCGTTGCCTGAATGCCACATGACCTGGGGTTTTACAAGGCGCTGCCCTTTTTACTTTTGTTGCCGTCTTCTTATACCCCGAAGGGTGTTGTGTATTATCAGCCCCGGGTTGGTCGTGATGACCCCGTCATCGCGGCCTACCCGGGGTAACGTCCCCCCATTCCCCCTACCCCGTAGGGCGTTGTGTACCTGGATGCTATGGGACACACTCACCACGCTCCTTCATGCTTTTATTCTTGAAAAATCTTATGAAATCCAACTACCCCCTCCTCGCCCCCTGCCTCATCACCGCACTATCCATGTTGTACCAACTGGGGTGGAAGTATTCATAGTACGTGATGGTCGTTTTTGGGCCTTCTAGGTGGAAATGAAGAACACTTTCAGCATGGGAACCAACAATGAACATCTTGTCTGCCAATGTGTGCGCCCTCATACCTTCCAAGTGCATGAGAAAATCGACACTCTTACGAAAAGCGGGTATATTTTCCATGAAAGGCTTTGCCAGGTCATGCTTGGTAAACACCATTCGATAGCAGTACTCACTAAAGGGGTGCATCGCTTCAAATTTTGCCCAGGTTTCGTCAGCCAGTTCCAATATAGACATAATGTGTTTCTTGGAATAGAATCTGGGAACAACCCTGCCTTGTTGATCGACCATACAGGTTCTCAAGCATACCACCTGGATCTGAGGGTATGTAAAAAAGGAAGCGGCTTCAAACTGCCGATACCGACCGAAACTCATCGGGATGTAGAAGTGCTTGCTAAAATGGTCGATACCAAAAGAAAGATCATCCTCATCGGGAAAAAAGCACCAAATCTTCTTGTTCGTAATCTGACGAATGAGCCGGGTTGCCTGTTGGAGTTCCGTGGAAGAGCCGAAGCGTGTCAAACCTAAAAAAGCTAAACCAAACGGATTTAGGTGGCCTATGAGATCGAGAAGCGCCTTTTCATCAAAGGTAGTCAATTTAGGAATAGCCATGACAGACATTGTTTCCACAGACGCTCTCCTGAGAAATTTGTTTTGATTTGGGTAACCGGCCTTGTCTTGGGGAATCCGAATAGTTTGGGAGTATGGAAAACTGAAAGCAAGAGCGGAATGTTACGGTGCCGGTTTTATGGCGGTTCCTTTTCATCCCCGTTCTCCAGAATGAGAAGCTTCCACCGCCAGCCATACCAGCCAGGCTTGGGACATTGGCCAGGTAAGTGAATTAATCCATCACCGCCTTTGGGGAAAGAATGGTAGCTTCTCAAGCGGCCCATGGCGACTTTGACCCGTTGGGACGCATGCTCGACGATCGGCAATAAACCGTTAGCCTCGGCAAAGCGAGCGATGGTAGCCGGAGAGTACAACTCATACTCATCCAGTGCTTGGATAATATGAGCGTACTTCATGGGACGTCCAGCCAATCCCATTACCGGCGGCTCCAAGCAAGATCCGTCGCGCTTATGAGAGAAGAGGGAGTTCCCCATCTACACGGAGAGGATGAGAAAGATAGAGTCGTTCCTTCCCGTCCGCTGAAAGCTTTCCAGAAAAGGAAGAAGAACGAGGGGCCTTCACAATTCATACTGGTTCCCTGATGAAAGATCCCCTCGTTCCCATGAGGCAGGCAGGGAGAAAAAACCATATACCCAAACCCAACCACCGACCATATGCCTGTTTTTTCTCCCTGCATAACTATTTACCTTCCGATGGGGTGCGGAGTATGACGGAACGGGGGGATCTCAAACGGTGGCATGATGATTTGAGAACCCTCATTTCCGCGTCTCCCCTCAGAGAATCAGCCTGTATGGAGAATGTGGGTGACCGAACCTCCAAGCCGTGCGTGACGGTGATAGTAAGGGCCTGGGGGGCCAGGCCCTTTTCCCTTCCATAGATCCAAGGGGGAAGGGGTGTCCGGTATCGGTTGGACAATGAAGAATGTAGCAACCGCTAAAATCAAATGCTATAAGGAAAATCTAAAAAACGATTCTCGGTTTCACTAAATAATTAGAAAAATTAGGGTTATCGTAAATTTTTTTTGAGATAATCTCAAAAAAAACAAATTTTTGTTCCAAACCTGTGTTAGCATTTATAGATAGATTCTTCTTTGAAGGCCATTCTCGATAGTACACCGAGAATCTTTGGGAGGGTGCTTTGTTATTATTCATTTTTTTATTTGCGACTCAATCCCAAGATCTGTTCAACAACTCAACCATCAGAGGAGTTGTGAGCGGTGATTCCAAAAATGTAGCTTCTGCTGTTGAAATCATTACATCAAATGGTATGACCCCTTATGACTTTGGAATTAAGCTTATGCAAAGGGGCGAAGTAGATGAAGCTATTTTTTGGTTTGAAACACTTGGGCGTACCTATGATAATCCCAAATACCTATTTGGAAGAGCCTGGGTCAGGTACAAATCAGGGAATTATTCGGGTGCTCTTGAAGATGCTTTATACTTATCGGAAAAAGATATTTCCATTAAACTACAAGCTAGGACCAGCTATTTACTGGGCAACCTCGGTTTAAAAGTAAATGACTACTCTTTAGCTAGAAAGTACCTTCAAATCTGCACTGACTTATACCAAAAAATTAATCACCGTACTGGCATATATTCTGTTTACCTTCTATTAGCTGCTGTTGAGGTTTCGGACAAAAACCCCTCAAATGCAGAAACTTACCTCCAAAAGGCACTCAGTATCCATAAAGAATTGAAAAAGCCAAGAGATCTCGGTTTTTATTATGATGTTAAATCTGAAATTGCCTTCCTTGCAGGTGACTACAAAGCATGTTTCAGTTTTTGTCAGAAGGCAAAAGAAGAATATTTGTCATCGGGTCAAACAATGGCGGCTGATTCCGCAGAAGTAAAAATTGCAATGCTTTATTTTATGATGGGAAAACCACAAGATGCATATAACATAGCTGCGAATATAGCTTCAAAATATCACGATCAGCAAGAAGGCAAAGTGTATGCCTACAATAACGCATTATTAGCTAGACTTGCAAGTTGCGGGCAAGATAGTAAGCAATATAACATGCGAAAGGACCATGTTATTAATTGGGCAAAAAGTTCAGTCGGAGACGGAAATCTGCTTGAAGTTTTTGAAATCTTGGAAAATCACCCATGCCCATAAGGAGGGAGAAGCATGGCATTAGGACCATTAGATGGACCCGACCCTTTAGATGAGGATGAAAAGAGCGGAAAAAACAAAACCCCTTCCAAACCTCAACCTTCAGAACCGGAAAAAGAAACTGACTAGGGAAACCCTGCTAAAAAGAGGTGGCGATTTGGTGGTTCAATCGAACGAGGATCGTCGCTTTTCCAGTTAGATTCCCAGGTCGCCCAACTTGGTGGCTTCGGTAAAGTTGAAAGTTCTTTTTCGATTGAATACGTCAGATATTCAGAAAGAGGTAAGGTGGTATCTACCTCTTTTTGTAAGTGGCTTTGCCAATCATTGATTGCTACATCTATATGATTTGTTTCTGTTTTGTTAAAAGGAAAGAGAATACAGAGGAAAATAGCGGCAACAAATCCTATTGCAAATTGAATTTTCTGTCTTTTCTTTCTGGACTCAGCAGGAAGCTTGGGCTTTTCGACTAATGGCTCAAATGTATAGAACGGTTTCAGTGTTTGTATATCCATGAAGACAGAAGGGATACAATTACACGTTAGATTCATTTGCATTAAGTCCACTTGAAACAAGAGTTGATTCTTTAAACTGACAGCCTGATTCCAGACCGGATCACTTATGATCTTTTCCCAATTTTTAAAATTCCAACGTGCTGATTTTCGACCGTCAGAGCCTCTCACAATATTACCATTGCTATCAATATTATCCGGCGTTCCTTTTATTTGATGATACGATGCAAGGGCAGATAATGAATCTTGGAGTTTGCTTAATCTTTCGATCGGTACATTTGGAAAGGAATATTTTATCACTTCGGTTGCGGTGTAAGTAATGGAAAGGTCATGAGGCAAATTCATAATCAGAAGAGCATGCTGGATCTTTTGTCGACGACCACTGCTTTTCGAGTCAAGGACACGATATTCATGGTTTTGAAAGTTAATCTGCATCTTCATCAGGGCCGAACCTCAACCTATTATCTCTTAACAGCGCTCCTTTTTGGGAAAAAATTAACATCTTGGAATTTGCATCGAACCGTGAAGCTAGACAAAGAGATACAAAAGTCACTGTAAAATATAAGTTTAGATTAAAGGTATATTTCAATTCTGGAATTTCTCGGTGATTCACATTTGATATACCGAGAATCCCTATTGGGTAGAATTTCGGGCCTTGGTTAGATCGAAAGAGCAATCTATTTCGCCCCAGCTCAAAAATACCAAACAAATCCCCCCGATCTTTCAGTAAGGTTTTTTTGAAGCCAGAAAGTGAACACTTTTGATTTTTGTTAACACATACCCATCGGCATCAAGTCACTTGTTAATACATAGAGTTCTAGATCTTGCACCTGCCACTGTTTCTTCTCTTGATCCCAAATAAGGTAGAAAGATACTCGATAGAGGTCTCAAATCGTGATGACAGATTTTCATTTCTGGAGATGCGTTATGCTGCGCAAGTTGCCAATTTCATACGGCGTTT
Organism: Acidobacteriota bacterium; assembly: GCA_030066195.1. GTDB lineage: Bacteria > Acidobacteriota > Holophagae > Acanthopleuribacterales > Acanthopleuribacteraceae > JASJCB01. The sequence goes on along the minus strand of JASJCB010000024.1, from coordinate 21,604 downwards.
TTGGGTTCGAAAAAAGTGTCTATTCGTATCCCTATGGCTACTTCCTTGCGTCAGGGAGGTAGCCACATGCCGCATGTGGCTACCTTCTCGGGTCAAGGAGGTGCATGTGGGAGTTCCGTGGGGTACTTCCCCGGCTCAGGAAGTAAGGGTATGGTCTTCCATGGGTACCTCCCCGGCTCGAGGATGTACCCACATGTCGGAAGCCTATGTGCAACGTTGTACATAGGCTGCCTACTCAGTAAGTAGGGCATGTGCAGCGTTGCATATAGGCTACCTACTCAGTAAGTAGGGCATGTGCAGCGTTGCATATAGGCTGCCTACTCAGTAGGTAGGGCATGTACGATGTTGCATGACCCCTCCCTACTCAGTAGGTAGAGCATGTGCAAGATTGCATGACCTCTACTTATTCAGTAGGTAGGGCATGTGCAGCGTTGCATGACCCCTACCTACTCAGTGGTAAGGGGACGGGCAACGTTGCCCGACTGCTGCCGGCTCGGGACAACTCAGGTTTTGGTGACGGTGTCGGGTCCGTGGAAGTGTGGGTGCGCCCGGTACCATTCCACGAAGCGAGGAACGCCTTCGCTGAGCCTGGTGGACGGTTTGAAGCCCAGCTTGGCCGACGCCCGCGAGATGTCCGCGTAGGTGTCTTTGACGTCGCCGTCCTGCATGGGCATCATGATCTTTTCGGCTTCCCGGCCCAGGCATTGCTCGATCTGTTCGATCAGGTACATCAGGCGTTCGCTGCCGTTATTGCCCAGGTTGAAGATCTCGTAACGGTCCAAACCGTCCACGGTCAGCGATGCCGTTACCCCGGATACGATATCGTCGATATAGGTGAAGTCACGACTCATATCGCCGTGGTTGAACACCTTGATCGGCCGCCCGTGACTGATGGCGTCGGTAAACAGCCACATGGCCATGTCGGGCCTGCCCATGGGGCCGTAGACGGTAAAAAAACGCATGCCGATGGTTTGCAGGTCATACAGGTGGGTATAGGTGTGGGCCGTCAGCTCATTGGCTTTCTTGGTGGCCGCATACAGGGATACCGGCGTATCCACGCGATCGTCCTCAGAGAAGGGCAGCTTGGTGTTTCCACCGTAGACGCTGCTGGAGGAGGCGTAGACCAGGCGGGGCTTGCCGAAGTGACGGCAGCACTCCAGGATGTTCAAGGTCCCGGTGAAATTGGTGTCGCCGTAGACGAAGGGATGGGTCAGGGAGTAACGCACGCCGGCCTGCGCGGCCAGATGAAGTACGGCCTCGGGTTGGAAGTTGCGAAAAACCTCGGTCATGGCGTCCTGATCGCAAATATCGATCTGACTGAAGGCGTAATCGCCGGCGAGTTTCAGTTGTTCCAGGCGGTAACGCTTCAAGCTGCTGATGTAATAGTCGTTCAGGTTGTCGATGCCATGGACGCGATGGCCCGCTCGAATAAGAGCTTGGGCGCAGTGCGAACCGATAAAGCCGGCAACGCCGGTCACAATTATTCTCAAGAATGGCCTCCACGACTCACAAACCTCAAGGGACCATTAATCCCGGCGTTCTTTTGAGGATGTCCGTGTTGCTGAGCTTGTCCGGTTCGTCGATTAAAGTGATGGCAAAGCCGGCGCCTGGGTCGATCAATGCGAGTTCATCGAGAACCGGGCCCCAGGCGGTGGTATTGGTAGCCACCAGCGTGAGGCTGCAAAGACTAGAATTATAATGGACGATCTGGTGAAAGAAAAAGTCAAGGTTTTGTGGGCCCAGCCGCAGCCCGTTCTCTTCAAGCTTCAATTGACCGGCGTAAACAAGATGGCCGTAATTGCTAAGGGATTTTTCCATCTGGTCCCTGGGCAATCCGCGCAGGACCAGGGTCTCCCAGCGGGCCTTCTGTCCGGACGAGCCCATATCGGGCATAAACCCGGAGGTCATGATCAGGCCGTCGTTGCATTGCGAGGCCATTTTCAGCGTGCCCGCGAATGATTTAAGGGAGAGCAGCAGGCGCAGGCGCCGCGGATTTTCCATGCGTTTGCGGAAGGTTTCGATCATCCCCGCATTTCGCAAGGCAGGCGGCAGGTGTAAAAAGAGAGTGCCCTCCCGATCCCAAACCGGGCCGAGGCGGCTGCTGAGAAAACCCAGTCGCTCCTCTTCATTCAGATTCAGGAATGTCCGCTTGCTGCCCAAGTCCAGGGCAAAGGCCTGGCTGTTCGAGAGCAACAGTACGCCGAGATTGGTGTCTCCTTCAACGAACGCGATCAGGTTCTCGCGCTGCTTCAACAGGCTTTGCACCTTATTCATGGACGGAATACCGGCGTCCAGGTACCAGGGCAGGCTTTGGCTCCATGAACTGTTCCAGACCTCCAGGATCTGGTTGAACCGAGTGGGTGTTGCGCTGCTGTCGGGGTTCGTGGCCAGGTTGTCCACCATGCCGTAGAGCTGGCCGCCTAATTGTTGAATCTGATTATCGATGATGGGATTACGCGCCAGTGCGCCGCGACGGTAGGCGTGCCGACGCTGACGGATATAGGTATCCAGTTCGCTGTAATACAGCAATTGCCCGGTAACGTCTTCTTTTGTAGCCCTGAGTAAGGCCCGGTCGATAAGGACCTGGTGCGGCGATACCTCGTCCGGTCCGACCTTATTGTTGAAGACGGGGATGTTTTCAGGGGCATTCCAAATCTGTACGGCATCGATGCGATACCAGTCGGCCTTGTCCCTATCGTCCATGGCCTCGTAGTAACGCGCCATGCCCATCAGGATCTTGGTTTCCAGCAGCGGGAAGGGCAGGTCCTCGATGAGCTTCAAAGCAAGGGAGAGATGCTCCTCGGCGCGACCATTAAGACCGCTGTTCAGATATTGCAGACCGAGAAGGTAGTTCTTATAGATCTTGCGATAGGTGGTGCGGGAGGGCAGTGCCCTGATCTTGAACTCCAGCCCCTTCTCGCCGCCGCGCAGACGTCGGTCCAGACTCGCGTAATCGTCCTCGGGAGGAACCGCGACGGTTTCCGGTGTCTCCTCGGTCGGGGCTTCGATGACGGGCGCTTGCGTTTCCTCCGGCGTTTCGGCGACCGGGGGTGCTGTCTCCACTTCGGTCGTTTCCGATCCGGCTTGGATCTGCTTGGGCGGGATATGATAGTCCGGCAAAGCAAGTAGGGGAAGCAGAGACCACTTTTGCCAGCGCATCAGATTGGTGCGGGTGCGCGCCTCGCGGTCGGGCATTTCGCTGACCTGGAAGAAGCGAAGCATGAGTTCCGTGTAGATGAGATGGAGGTCCAGACGACCCAGGTCCCGCCCGGTCTGCCGGTATTCGTTCAGGGCTTTTGCAGCCGGGGCCAGATCCTCGCGATTGATCGCCTCGTGGATGCGCAGGAGGGCGGCAACGTAGCGGTCCAGGGGCCCGTCGTCCAGCGGCGGCGGCGGAATGACGAACGAGCCGGTTTGTTCCAGCAGGTGTAGATTGGCCAGGTAATAGGGCAGGTCGGCATGAGCAACGTCCGGGTAACGGCTTTGCGGAGGCAGAACGCGGCAGGCGTCGAACCAGGCGCGTTCAGCGGCGGTCAGGTTCAGTGACTCGGGATCTTCCTCGGTGTAACGGGCCAGGTAATAGGTCAGGTTGTAGCGGATCCAGTGAGGGCGGTTGTATTCCGTAAACCACAGCCGCGCGTAGTTGCGAAAGCCGTTGAAATCGCGTTCGCTTGCATGAAGGATGCTGAGCACCAGAAGGGCCGCGCCGCGCCATTCCCGGCTGCGGGTCAGCAAGGATTGGTAGAACTGCTGTTTACCCTCGATATTGCCGCTGACCAGGGCAATCTCGGCGAGATCCAATGCGACGGGGAGTGCGTTGTCACCGGTCAGGACCAGATCCAGGTAATGACCCTCCGCCTGCAGGAAATCACCCTGTGCCTTTAATGCCTTTGCCCGTTCGAGTGGGGAGGTTTCGCCTTCCCGGCCCAAGAGGCAGATCAGTGCACAGATGAGGGTGACCATTCAGGACTCCCGATATAGATAGCTGTCTAAACCATATCACAGGATAGGGGTTGGTTGTGACCGCCCGGGGGCGTTTTTAAATAAGTGTTAAAGATCGTGACCGACAATACGGCGATAGGCTTCAAGATAACGATCGGTGGTACCGCTGATGATTTCATCCGGCAAGGTCGGACCCGGCGGGTTTTTATCCCAATCAAGCGTGGACAAATAATCGCGCACAAACTGCTTGTCGAAGCTGGGCGGGTTCTTACCGGTAACGTATTCATCCTCAGGCCAGTAGCGGCTGGAGTCCGGGGTCAATACTTCGTCGGCGAGAACGATGCGGCCGTCCAACATGCCGAATTCAAACTTGGTATCGGCAATGATGACGCCCTGACCGGCGGCGTGCTGTGCGGCGCGAGAGTAGATATCGATACTCAAATCGCGCAGTTGTTTGGAAAGGTCCTCGCCGACCATCTCGCACATCTTCTCGAAAGAAATATTCTCATCGTGCCCGTCGGTAGCCTTGGCCGCCGGTGTGAAAATAGGCGTTTCCAGCTTTTGAGCGCACTCCATGCCTTCCGGCAGGCGAATGCCGCAAACCGTGCCGGACTGACGGTATTCCTTGAAACCGCTTCCAACCAGGTAGCCGCGAACCACGCATTCCACCGGAATCATTTCCAGCTTGCGCACAATCATGAACCGGCCTTCCAGTTCTTCGTGATAGGGCGCCAGAGCCGCCGGGAGATCCTTGGGATCGGCGCTGATGAGGTGATTTTCTACACTGTCGCCCAAGAAGGAAAACCAGAACTTGGACAGCTGTGTCAAAACCTGGCCCTTGTGGGGGATGCCGTTGGGCAGAACCACGTCGAAAGCGGAGATCCTATCGGACGCAACAAAGAGGAAACTGTCGCCGAGGTCGAAGATTTCTCTTACTTTACCGCTCGCGACCTTGGTGAAACCTTCTAACTCTAAATGAGTGACTACTTTTTTGGTCACGGTCCAACCATCAATCGGAGATTTTTTTTAAGGCAGAAAAAGGAGAATGGTGGCCAGTGACGGAATCGAACCGCCGACACGAGGATTTTCAGTCCTCTGCTCTACCGACTGAGCTAACTGGCCAACGCGCCGAATCATAGCTAATTGCATGAGGTCGCGTCAAGCGCTTATTGACGAAAAAATAAAAAATAAGTCTTTGTTCAGGCACTTTGCTCCGGTTTCCAGCCGGGCCGGCAGTTTTTACTCCGGGTTGTATTCGAAGCTGCCGCTGCCCAGGGGTCCGTAATACAGGTAGCGCTTCAGCGGTTGGGTAGTGATGCGGACGCGGTCGAGCCATAACCAGGGCGCTTTGTCGTCGATCTGGTCCGGGTCGAACTCGTAGTAATAACCAAGACGGATGCGTTTGCCTCTGACCGAATCGGGCAGCGTGGTTTGGAACGGCAGCCAGTCGGTGACCGTCACGATCTCGTTGCGCCACTGGATGGGGGCCCAGCGACCGCCCACGATGCCGTCCGGGTTCAGCAGTTGACGGCCGTTGAGGCCGAACCAGTTCCATTGCTTGCTGCCGTCCTCCTGCCACACAAGGCCGTAGTTGCTGAGGCGAGTGCTCAGTTCCGGGTTGAAGAAGCGCATGTAATAGGAAACGTACCATGTGCCGAATTGGGGGACTTCCACCCAGGGTGAAACCAGTGCCACCTGTTCCACCTCGCCGTTGCCGCGCGCCGCGATGATGTCGCTGTTGAAAGGGTCATAGCCCAGGTAGAAGAAGCCGTCCACGCCGTCGAAGGAATGCTCGATGTAGAACTCGCCGGGCAGATTGCGTTCGGGTCCGTATCGGCTGCGCAGGGCGAGAATCTCGCCGGGTTCCAGGAAGCCGCCCTCGTTGAAGGTTATGTGCTCCCAGCCTTGGGTTTCCATGGAGGTCAGGTTGAGATGATCGAAATCGGCCTTGAACAGGTCGCCGGCCTTCGCGTAGGAAGGAATGCCCTGCAGCGCCGCCATACCATTGCCGTCTCGTCTTTTGATCACGCTGTAGGAGATCAATTCGCCCCGGCTTTGCATGGTTTGAACCCAGGTCACTCTTTGAGCGCGGCTGCCGAACAGACTGTCGGTGTCCACTTCCCACTTCTCGAAGGGTCGCAGGCGCCTGCTGATGACCTGGGACTGCCTCAGCCCCTTGTGGTCGAAACCCAAAATGTGGACGAAGGCATTGGTATCACCGGGGTTGATAACCGCGATATCCGTGGCCAGTTCGTTGGTGGAAGGCGTATAGGGCAGGGTGTTCAAGCTGGTGGGCACGGTTGCGGATTCCAACGCGGCCAGCATGCTGCCGTCCTCCGTACCGAACAGTTGATAGCCGATGAGCCCGCCTTCGTGGGGAATGACCTCGTACCAGGTGGCATTGGCGGGCAGGTTCAATTGCGTGGGCGTGTCGATATCGAAGGTGCGCTGTTCGTAGGCTTCCATATCCAGCTCAATGGTGACCGGCCCGTTCAACACAAGGTCGGTGTCGCCGTAATAACCGTAGTGGGCGGTCAGCGAAACGGGCAACTTGCCGGGATAGGTATTGACCAGCACCAGCTTGTTCCAGGTGCTGCCCTGTCGGGGTTGCAGGGGGCCCACGATCATGCGCCGGTTGGGTGTGCGGTTCAAAACGATAGCGGCATTGTCGTCGCCGATGAAATGATGAGCCGCGCTGAGGCTGAGATTCCCATCGGCAGAGAGGTGATCCCAGACCAGGTTGTCCGTCCTCTCGAAAGCGCTGCCGTAGGCGAGATCCGCACGTTGGTAGGGTGCGCCGAAATTGGGAACGGCGACCGGATCGCCGGTTTTTTGCAGTTGATCATCCACCAAACGCACCGGATTGAAATAGGCATTGCCCTGAGTGGCGGATGTATTGACCAGGATGGTGCGGGCGCCCACATCGTCCGCGGGACTGCCCAATTGGGGGAGCCAGGTTTCGGACCCTGAGAAATAGCTGAACGGAGCGGCGGACATGCGGCCGCCTTGCACATCGCTGTAGCGCACATAACCGGCGATCTGCCCCGTGCTGTCGATACGCGTCCAGGTAGGGTTGCCGTCGATGATCAATTCCTCGGCCGAAATCTCGCGGCTGCGACGCGGCAGCAAATCCATTTGGAACAGGCCCAGTTCGGAGCCGTTGTCGCTGTAGCAGGTCACGGCGACCCGTTGCGTGGTATTGCCGGGATTGACCATACCCAGCCAGGAGCGGGTTTCGTCGTCCCATTTCAATTCGTGGACATAGTAGGTGAACTGGGCATGGGCCGCGCCGGCGGCAAAAAAGGTCAGAATGAAAAGAATCCTGAACATGGTCGCTCCTCTTGGTTGGTCCAACATGCATCCATAAGCGGATATCGACTTATTTTCATGTACCTTAAGCTAGTTCCGCGGTTAGATCAAGAGGTTTCGGGGCCGTTTGGTGACCCCGATTACCGAAAAAGCGGTTTATTGAGCGGTAATGGCCCCCATTTGTTTGTTGTTGCTTGTGTTGATGAACAGTTCGAAGCCGGCGATCGGCGCGTCTGCCGTGACGGACAACCAGCCGGGCACCTCGGTGTCGCTGATTGCGCCCTCGGGAAAGAGATCAGGGATGGTGCTGATCAATTTACCGTTGCCGTTGACCAGGATGTCGACGGGACCGGCGATTTCATTGCCGTCGTCGTCATAGAGGATGAAGGTAAGCGTGGTGACGGTATCGTTGACATTGATGACGGAGATGCCGTGGGCCACCTCGGTATTGGTATCGATAAAGGGATAGCACAGCTCACGGCTCAGACCGGTAGAGGCTTCCAGGCCGGCGATGGTCTCGCCGTCGCTGGTACCGAACAGTTCGAAGCCGACCACGTCCTCGTCGGCCTCAACCAGGACCCAGGCGACTTCCTCACCATTCTCGAAATCGGCCAGGAACTGGTCGTCGGTTTCCACGATCTTTTCATTGACTTCCAGGGTGCGGATGACCTCATCCACCACATTGCCGTCCACGTCGTAGCCCACGATGCGAGCCCCTTGCATGAAGGAACCGATGTTGACCAGGGCGATGCCGGTGTAGAAATCACCACGGGCGATGTGAGTGAAGTAGAGGTTGTTGGCCACAAAGGTGAAGTTGGGATTGTCCTTGCTCGCATCGGCCAGGGCCAATCCGGCGACAACGCGGTTGCCGTCCTTGGTGCCGAAAACCTCGACACCGGCCAGGGTCGATTGCTCGTCCGTATCCTTAAAGACAGCCCACTCACTGGCCTCCTCCAGGGTGCCGCCGAAGCGGTCGATGAACTCGAAGTCATCCTTACTGAACCCTTCCGTCAATTGCAACGCCGCATCCTGGCCGGGCGTATCGATGGTGGAGACGGAGGATAAGTCGCTGCCGTTGATCACCGCTGAGCGGGTGAACCATTGGTCGGTCTTCTCGGCGATATGCGGCACATAGAGTTCCGAACTGAGCTTGTCGTTGCCGCTGACCGCGTAGACTTCCTCGCGGTCCCGGCCTTCCGTTCGCGAGTAGCCGGTGACCGTATGGGTGGAATCCACCTGTACCCAGGAGACGTCCTCGGCGTTGTCGCCGAAGAGGCTCGTGATGTCCAGGTGAGTACGGGCCTTGCCTGACAGCTTGTAGGGTACCTCGTCCACGATATTGCCTTGGGCATCGTAGCCGATGATTTCGATCGAAGCCTGCTGACTGGTCAGGTTGACCACGCCGACCTGGGTTTCGAAATCGCTGTCCACGCGGATATCGGGGAAGAACAGTGCGGGATTGAGCACGGACACGCCGAAACTGTAGTTCAAGCCGACCTTGCTCGCGTCCACCTGCTCCAGTTTGATGGTGTAGACGCCCGGTTCCAAGCCCGGCAATTGCACATTACCCTGACCGTCCAGAATACGGTTCTCGATCAGCATATCGCCGTCCTCGTTATACAGGTTCAGACGAACCTGACCCTCGGTTTCGGCGCGGAACAGCAGGCGTTGGCCCTGGTCGGTTACCTCTACCCGATAGATATCGGGGTCGCCGTCCAGGCTGAGGTTGCCGTATTCACCCGGGGTAATGGTGGGCGCGTCTTCGTCGGTATCGTTGGGTTCGAAGTCGGCGTCTTCGGTATTGCGTACGGTAACCGTGCGCACCGCCACGTTGGAGGTAACCCCTTCCGGCGTCACCGCCCAGACCGAAACCGTGTAGTTGCCTTCTTCCTCGAAGGGGAAACGACCCGGCGTTTCGTGGTAGCGGCGGCTTTCATCGCCTTCGCCGGTATTGAACTCCCAAACGAAGCTTAAATCCTCGTTGCCCTTGTCATCGCGAACCAGGGCGCTGAAGAAGGCGTCGGCGGTGTGTTCGTCTTTACCGCTGCCGCCGCCCGGCAACAGGTTCAGGTCGGTGGGGAAACTGAAGTCCACCACCGGCGGGTCCTGGTTGCGGATGTTGATGACGATCTGGTCTTCCAGCACGAAGCTTCGGTCTTGATTGCGCACCAGGAAACGCACGCGGTAACGGCCCGGCTCGTCGAAGATGTGCGTAGAATTGGGCCCCGAAAAACCGCTGGTGCCGTCGCCGAAGGTCCAGCCTTGGATCAGGTCGTCCTCTTTACCCAGGGCGTTCTCCATGACGCCCATGAAACTGATTTCCTCGCCCACCTGGAAGGTATCGCCGTTCTGAGGCATGGCGATTCGCACCCTTAGCGGCGGTTCTTCCTCGAAGACATTGATCACGATATTGTCGGCGCCGCTCGCACCTTCCTCGTCGGTGGCGCGGAAGACCAGGTTGAAGGTGCCGGGTTCATCGAAGGTCCATTCGAATTCGGGACTGCCGGTGAAGATTTCCGGGACCGGTTTCTGGAAGAACCAGTCCAGCTTCAGGTGGTTGTCCTTGGTCAGGGCATCGTCCGGGTCCACGGCCTGACCCCTGAAGGTGAGCGTGGCATTGACCGGAAGATCCAAGGTTTCGTTGACCGGATCCACAATAGTGACCCTGGGCGGGCGGTTGGGTAGAACGCGGATACGGGTTTGAGCCGGGGTTCGGTCCGCCACCCCGCGCGCATCGGTGACGAAACAGGTGAGGATGTAAAGACCCGGTTCGTCGTAGGTGTCGGTGAAGGTCTGACCCTCGAACTGATGACAGTCGGAGCCGTCCGATTTACAGCGCTCCCACAAGAAGCGGAAGGGTTCGAACGTATCCAGGAAGATCACCGAGGCGGCATGGTCTACCGTCGCGCCCACGCGGAACTCGGCGCCGTTTTCCGGCGAGTCGATCGCTGTATCGGGCGCCTCGACATCCTGGTCGTTATCCGCGATGATCACGCGCTGGCGCCGGATTTCGACCTGGCGTTGATCCGAGGGGATCAGATCCAGGATGATCTGTTCCTCGGCCTCGGGAATCAGGTCGCCCAACACGGTGAATTCGATCGTTGCCGAGGTCTGTCCCGGTTCAAAGGTCAGTGTGCCCGGCTCCAATTGGAAGTCCTGGCCCCGGCGCGCGTTGCCGCCCACGTTGTAGTCGGCCGTAATCGGGTATTCCGCCGTATTGCTCAGAACAGCCTCGGCTTGGACGGTTTGGGCGCGCTTGGGTTCGTCATCCTCGGTGAGGATCTGTTCTTCCAGGGTCCAGGAAAGGACGGCGCGGTCGTTATCGCGGATGCGGACCTGGTGCTGCGAGGGGATGCCCAACAGGTAGCCGTCGCCTTCCTCCAGGCTCAGCACCAGGGTGTTCAGCATTTCCTCGATGTTATCGTCCAGCACCTCGAAGGTCACGCTCGCGTTGGACTCGCCGGCGGGGAAGGACAAGATGCCGTCTTGCAGGTCATGATCCACGCCCGGGGTTGCATCGCCGGAAACGGTGTAGGGGATCTCGATCGCCTGGGTCAAAGGATTGGCCAGAACCGCGTTCACCGTGACCGAAACCTTGCCGGCGCTGCCCTCGGTGACGTTGGTAAAGGCGTTTTGCCAACGCACTTCCGTCAAGTCGTTGTCGCTGAGGGCGACCGTAAAGCGTTCGGGCCTGCCGATGCGAACGGAGCCGTCCGAAACCAGGTTCAACACGATGAATTCCCTACCTTCCACCACATCGTCGTCGATAATGGTCAACCTCACATCGGCCCTGTCGCTGCCGGCCGGGAAAACCAGCTCGGAAGCCGATAATCGATAGTCCACATCGCGCGTGGCGCTGCCGCCCGCAACGATGTCCACGCGGAGTTCATCGTTCAGCGGCGCATCGAGTGCGGCTTCCACGATCAGGGTAATGCTTCTCTCAGTCAGATCGACCGCGGCTTCGACCCAAGCGACCGTCCTTTGGTCGTCGTCGCGAATGACCACTCGGGTTTGCGAGATTTCACCCAGGGTTGCGCCGCCGGTCGGATCGATCAGATCGGCGAAGAACTGTTCCGTGACCTCACCCCGCGAATCGTTCAAGATAGGGACGGTAACCGTCTGCACGCCGTCCTCACCGTCGGCGAAGGTGACCTCGATACTCCGGGCAAGGTAGTCATCGCCGGCGGTTGCGGTATCGTCCCGGGTCTGAACCGTCACCGAGACCTCGCCCGCGGAGCCGTTTTGGCGGCGAACTTCCAGGGTAACCTCGCCGTCGGGTTCATCCACCAGGTTGTCGGCAAAGGCGAATGAGAGGATGCCCGGACTGGGCGGCGGCTCGTCGTCCGTGATGTTGACTACCGCGACCGAGGGCGTGCCGATGTTGCGTTGTTCCGACAGAGTCAGGACAACCTCGAAGCTTTCCACCGGTTCGTAGGGTTCATCGTCCACGGTGGAAACAGGCACTGTAACCGGACCCACCTGGCCGTCTTCAAAAATCAGCGTGGTGGTAACGGGCACAAAATCCAGTTCGCTTTGGGCGCCGCCCTCGGATTCGCGGGTGGACACATCCACGACAATAGTGCCGTCGCTGCCGTTCACTCGCTCTACCACCACCATGGCGTCTTGACCCTCGATGACGTCATACGTTTCGGCGGTGAAACGCACCTCACCGGGTACCGGCGGCCGCTCATCGTCCAGAATCTCCAGGACGGCAGTATCCAAGGCTTCTCCACGCGTGAAACCACCCGGGAAGAACGACAAGAAGACGGTTTCAACCGGATTTTCCAAATCCTCATCGTCGACAATTGGGATTTGCACGGTTTTCAAGGTTTCCCCGTCGGCGAAGACCACGTCCAGATCCAATACGGCGCCGTAATCATCCGGGGCAACCGCCGTGCCGTCCGCGGTGTTGAAGACAACGGCCAATGTGCCCGTGGAGCCGCCGACGCGTTGCAGCACGATATCGGCCGGACCCAGGTTCTCATCGACCGAATACATGGGCGATGCGAATTGAATCTCGCCGATTTCCACATCTTCGATCACCACCGTTGTCTGATCAGCGAGGGGATCGATGATCGCGCCGTCGGTCGGGTTTTCCAAACCGAGAATGATGGTTTCCGGGCCCTCGACCAGATTGTCGTCCAGCAAATCGATTTCTACGTCGCTGAAGGTGACGCCGTCGGCCAGATTAACGGTAAAGGTACCGAAACTGTAATCCTGGTCTAGGGTCGCCGTTCCGCCCGGCACAGCCACATCCACACGCACGGTGCCGTCGGTCCCACCGGTACGATTGACCCTCACGGTCACCGTCTGATCGCTTTCCAAACCGTTATAGGTAGGGGCGCTGAAGGACAGGCTGCCTTCCTCCCAGTCTTCGATGGTCACCGTAACCGTATCGGTGAAGATGCCGCGTCCGGCCGAGACCGGCGTACCCAGCAACAGGTCGAAATCCTCGGGACCCTCGATTAAACGGTCGTCGTTGATCGTGATTTCGAAGGTTTGCCTGGTGACGCCCTCGGCGAAGAACAGGGTTTCGTTGACCGCAACAAAATCACCCGGGGCCTGGGCGGTACCGTTCGCCGAGGTTACCTGGATGGTGAAAGCGCCCTGGCTTCCGCCGACTCGTTCCACTTCGATGACAGCCGTGCCGGTGTCCTCCCGGAAGTTGTAGGCGTTCTTCAAGGAGAAGCGGAAGGTGCCGGGGAACTCCTGAGGCGGCTGGTTGCTGACGATACGGGTGAAGTTGGCATCCGGGTAGCTCTGAAGAAGTTCGGGCGTGGCCGTGCTGATCTCCAGCGGAAACAAGGTTCCGGAACCGCCCACGGTAAACCAGGCGCGGTCGACGCCGCTGACCGCGGCCACATCCATCAGGTTGGAGGCGCCCGCAAGCGGAACGCTGGTGATGCCGTTGGTCCCGGTGTCGATGATGACCGCGTTGCCGGTGCCGTTGGCCACGAAAACCCGGGAACCGTCGCCGGTGATGTCCACCCCGGTCGGGTTGCCGCCCACGGCCAGAGGTGTGTTGGTGCCCGCGGAAGTGCTGACCTTGTAGACCGTACCGCCGGTAGCCCCTATGTAGAGGAAGTCACCGGCAGGAGTCAGGACGGCGTCGGAGACGACACCGGGCACGCTGAAACTGCCGGTTTGGAATTTGCTGACGGTGTCCAGCACACAGATATTGCCGGACTTGCCGATCACATAGCTTTCGCCCGTAGAACGGTTGTGAGCCACGCGTTCCACCGCCGTGTCGAAGCAGGTTTTATCCAAGGTATCGGTCACCGTGTTGCTGATGAGGTCGGCGATACGCACCTGGCCGCCGTCGGTAACCCAGATTTCATTGCCGCCATGGAGAACCGCGACCGAGGTCGGAGTGTTGAAACCGTTGATGGTGCCCAGTACACTCTTCAGGCCGGTGTCCACGATGGTCACGGTGCCGCTGCTGGAGTTGGGCACGTACAAGCGACTGCCGTCCGAGCTGACTCCCGGCTCGCCGGGCCCCACACCGGTGGGAGCGATTCCATTCAGATTGCCGTTGAGGGCGTCGATCCCGTAGACCTGGCTTTGGGGTGCGTCGATCGGAAAGACCTGAATACCGCTGACAGGATTCAAGGCAACAATATCCAAGTCGAAAGAACCCGGTCCGTTATCGTCGGTATAGCCGATACCGTTACGCGGCGACGGCAGGGTGACCCCGGTGAAGTCGTCGGACCTGCTGCCGAAGTTGATCAGGTTGACTGACTCACCGGGCGAACCTATGAACCCGTCGATGGTGTCGACGTCCAATTGCCCGCCCAACGCGGCGGTGCCTGTAATATTGATCTGGTCGTGTTCCGCTCCCGGGCTCAGGCCGGCGATTTCCATCATGATCAGGGAAGTACTGCCGAAGGTGACGTCACCCAGAATATCGATACCCCCCGGGGAGAATCCGGGGACCAGAATGCCGTCGCTGTAGAAAGTTGCCGCGGTCGCATCGATCGTGCCGCTGCCGTTGATGACGCCCGCGTTCTGGTGATCGAGGACGCCGCCGTTCATGATCAGGGAACCGCCGGTGTTGAGGGACATGGACGCGGTATTGATAACCCCGCCGACACCGATCGCCACCCGTTCGCCGCCGGTCAACAGCAGCATGGCGCCCTCTTGCTGAACCCGATAGCCGGAAAGCGCGCCGGTTTGACCGTCGTAGGTGCGGTAGGTGACGTTTTCAACCCGATCCGTGATGGAATTGCCGCGCAAGTAGAGTGTATCGCCCTGACGATTGACGACCAGCATGGGTTCGCCGTTGATGTTCACGTATTGAATGGCGTCGGGGTTCAGGGCCGGGTCCAGTTCGATCGGATTCATGAGTTCCAAGCGGCGCCAGGTAGCGGCGACACTTTCTTGATCGATCGCCCCGTCCGTAAGTTTCAGTTCATCCACAAGGCCGGTGACACGGGCATCGCCTTGAGCATCCACAATCAGGCGCGGCGGTGCGACGGCCCGCGCCAGGTTCAGGGGACCGGGTCGCTCTTCCGTCAGTTCGCCGTCGCGCCAGAAGCGCAGCAATTCGCCGTCCCAGGTCACCGCATGATAATGCCAACGCCCGTCTCCGGGGCGGCTCGCCCGGCTGTTGTCAAGATTGCTGCCGGTGACTACCAGCAGCGGGTCCTGCATACCCTCATCGGCGTAGGTAAGATACTCCAGGGTCCATTCATTGCGCTGCGCCAGTTCATCGACCAGGTCGCCCAAGCCCAGACCGGTTTGTTGGTCCACGACCAGCGCCCTGCCGAAGGCGCTCTCCGCGCGGGTCAAGCCGGACAGCTCAAGGTGACGTTGATTGTCCGTGGCGTCCCGGGCCAGATCACCCTCGCCGTCGAAGCTGAACAGGGCCAGAGTCGTCTCGGTAGTCTTCAGGTAACCCCGCGCGGTCATGAGTTTCGGTGGGAGATCGGGGGTGACGGTGGTCACGGCGTCTACGATCACCTGTCCACCGGTATCGTTGGAGAGACCGCCGTCCAGAAAGCGATCGCCGCCCACGCCCGCTTTGAAGTGCACGACGCCGGTATTGTTGACATCGCCGTCCACACTCAGCCCGGAATCGGCCGATGCGGTGCTGGTCAATTCGATCAGGCCCGCGTTGGTGATGGACTGTAACAGAGACAGGGTAGAGGGCGTCATGGCCGAATCGCCGTCGATGCTGATGATCCCGGAGGCAAAGTTGGTCACCGCCGGTTCGATTACCGAGGAACCCCGTACCTGGATCGAACCGTTGTTGTCCACACTCGGGGGCAGACCGCGAAACGCCGTGTTGTCCGTGATCATACTGTCGTTCATGTCGATGATCGCATTGGGTCCGACAACCATCGGGCCGCTGATGCCGATGACATTGCCGTTGGTCGCCAGGGTCTGGGCGCCGCTCGGGCCGCCGACCGCCAGGCCGTTGATGTCTACGGCGGCATTGATATTGACGGTGTAGGTGCCGTCCAGGTCGATCACCACATTGTTGATCGGGCCGGGCACGACGGCCGGGTTCCAGTTACCGGCCGTTTGCCAGTCGTCGTTCACGGCGCCGGTCCAAAAGATATCGCCGGAGGTCGCGACCAGTTCATAGGTGGTCGATGTCAGGTTCGGCTCCAACAACACGCCGTTGGGACCCACGTTGCCTTGAATCGTGCCGAAGTCACCCGCCACGCTGCCGGTCCAGGTAATCGGGATGTAGATCTCACCGGGTGTCGGCTCCCAGGGCGCGATGAACTGGACGTCCAGGAAGCCGTCCAAAGCCAGGTTGCCCGTGATCACCAACTGATCATAACCGGTTCCGGGGGTATCGCCCTCGATTTCCACGACCAGATGCCCGTCCGGAGTAAAGCTGACGTCGCCGTTGACGTTGAGCGTGCCTGCCGAGTTACCGGCCGCAATAAACCCGCTGTTGGAAATCGGCCCGTTGACCGTGCCGTTGCCCGACAGGACGCCGAAGATCATCATGCTTACGTTGTTGTTGTCCAATTCGGCGTCTTGGAAGCCGAGCACGCCGTCTACGCCCAGTATGCCGAAGTTGATCAATTTGGCAACGGGCGCGGCGGCGTTGGTGTCGATGACATTGAGCGTACCGGTGGGAATCGCAATCTGGTTGTTGTTGGTGTGATCCAGGTCAGCCGAGGAAAGGTTCAAATCGTGATTGACGGTCATGGTGCCGTCGTTGGTCAACTGCCCGTTGATTTCGTGCGGCGCACTGCCGGGATCGCCGATTGAATTGAGATTGAGGTTATTGGCCAGGCTGCCGGTGACATTGAGTACGGCGTTGTGGGCGCTTGTATTGGTGTCCAACTCCAATGTGCCGTTGTTGGTCATGCCGGCGTTCATGGTGCAGATCGCGTTACCGTGGACACTGCTGCCGCCGATGTTGAAGACACCGCCGAGGGCATTGGTGACCGTGCCGTTGAAGGTATTGGTTTTGTAGGCTTCCAGCGGGCCGCGGTTGTCCAGGTTGCCGCTCGCGGCAAAGTTGACGTCCAGCAGTTGGGTCAAGACATTGACGTGCGTGGTCAGGGTGCCGCCCTGCACCGTCATGGTGTCCAACTGAAACAGGGGCGTGGAGCCGCGAACACCACCGTCGTTGATCACCCCGGAGGAGGCCGCAAAAGTGCCGCCGTTGAAGACCGCGCCGTTGCCCGGTTGAATGGTCAGGGTTCCGCCGTTGGTGAAGACGCCGCCGCCGGAGAGGTCCACGGTCAAGGGACCGCCCATTACAGTGGTGGTTCCGCCGTTGGAATGGGCGCCGCCGGTGCGGTTGATCAGGGTGGGCACCTGGACATTGAAGTCGTTGCTGTTGTTCAGCGACGCGTTGATCTGACGATTCATGCCCGGAGTGCCGGAGGTTTCCAACACGCCGTTATTATTGAAAGCGCTGCCCGAAACAATGGCGGCGGTTGCGCCCGAGTCCACCGAGTCCAGCTTGAAGAGGCCGTCATTGATAGCGGCGCCGACATAGTTTAATACAGCGTCTCCGTCGACCGAATTGCCTTGCAGCCACAAGGTTCCGGTCCCGCCGTTGGTAAGGGCGCCGTCTACCTGGTTACTGCCGTGAACGATGAAGGTGCCGTTGTTGGTCAGGCTGCCGGTGATGGTTGCGCCGATGAGGAAGGTGGTGCCGCCGGTGGTCAGGCTGCCTTGGAATTCCGCGCTCTCCAGGATCAAGCCGTCGTTGGCAATGATGCCGCGGATCGGCGATGCGGCACTGTTACTCACGACCCCGGCGTTATTGAAAATGCCGCCGTCCATCTGCATGCTGCTGCCGGTGATGATGTTAATCGTGCCGTTATTGGTAAAACTGTCGGTGTTGAAGGCGGCCGGTACATAAAAACGCCCGCTGTTGCAGTTCACCGTGCCGTTGTTGACGTGCGCGGCGCCCGCCGGCTCAGTCAGGGTCAGGTCGTAGTTGACATCCAAAATCCCGAAGTTGCTCAGAACACCCTCAATGAAACGGCCGCCGCCGTTACCGGGGTCGGAGACGATCGTGCCGTTGAAACCATTGGTCAAGGTGGCCCCGCCCGAGATTTCGACGCGAGCACTGAAGCCGGCATCGTTGGATTCCAGGTACAGGGAGCCCATATCGTTGCTAAAGAGGTTGTTGATGCGTAGGTGTCCGTCGCCGGTAGATTCTCCCACTACTTTTAGAAAGGAGTTGCTCGTATCGTTGGTCAATTGGCCGTTGACATCCACCAGGCCGAAGCACTTGAGGACGCCCTGATTGTCGATGGAAGCATCGGAATCGATGATACTTGCGGTCAGGTACATCAGTACGGTATTGGTCAGGTTGGAACCGCTGATGGAGGCATTCTCGAAGTGGAATTGGGGCGTGGAAGCAGAGGGCGCTCCGGTCGTGGTGTCCACCAGCATGCCGGGCCCGCTTTGGGTGAAGGTTCCATTCAAAACGTGGAAGGTGGCGCCGTCCACCACGTCGATGGTGGCGTTATTGGCGAAGGACGGCGAAGTGCCCGATTGATCCGCCTCGAAATACCCGGCGTTGACATCGATGGTGCCGTTGTTCACATGCATGGCGTCCATCTTATCGACCTTGAACATCCCGTTGACGGTAATCGTTCGGGAGGCATTGTTCACCAGCCGGCCTTCCAAGCGACGCAGACCGCCGGCGGCCATGCTGTCTTCCGCGTTCAGGGTGCCGTCATTGATGAAATCGCCGCTGCTCACGCCGATAACGGCCTCACTGCCGTCGACGGAATCCAGAGTGACGGCGCCGCTGTTGGTCCAGGTAGTGTTGAAGTCAAGCCTGGACGCGCCGCCCTCGCCGACCACTTTTATGGTGCCGTTATTGGTTACACCGGCGGCGGCGTTCACGCTGTTTAGAGCCTCGAAATTAGCGGTAGCATTAACCGTAAAGCCGGCGGACGAGCCGATCGTAACGGTCTTGAAATACATCTCGATATCGATGTTCAGGAAACCTTCCACGGTCACGTTTTCGAATACGGCGATGCCGGGTCCGCGTGCGCTTGACAGGATCATGCCGTCGCTGTTGAAAGTGCCGTTCTTCAGGTTGAACCGGCCGTTGGCGCCCTGAATATCGATCTGGGTGGTGCTGCCCATGCCCAGGGAGCCGCTGAACAAGTCGATGATCAAATCCTCGTTGTTCACCACGATACTGCCGTCGTGGAAATGTCCGCCGCCGGATGCGTCTTGGATGAGAAGCGGGTAGTCTACCTGGATCGTGCCGCCGATATTACTCAAGACGCAGTTGATCACTCGCGTGCCCTCGGAACCTTCCGAGATCACGGTGCCGCTGTTGGAAAGAACCCGGCCGGCGCTGATGATGGACAGGTTGGCGTTGAAACCCGCAAAACCCGAGTTCAACCGGGTGGTGGAACCGAAGGCGTTGGTAAAGTCCTGCTGCATCACGATATCGGCACTTTTGGAGGCGGTCGCCTCGATGCGCAAGTTACCGCCGGATTGGTTGTTGACCGTACTTTGAAAGACCGTGTTGCCGCGGGCGATCAGTACGCCGCTGTTGTAAAGCGGCCGGTCGACGGTCGCATCCTCGGCCTCCAGGGAGCCGTTGATGGTCAAACCCAATGCGCCGCGCACTCCCGCGGCTTCCCTGTAAGTGCCGCCGTCCAGAATCATGACGCCGTTGGCCGTGATGGTATCGACCCCGGCAGAATCGATGATGCGCCCCGCCCCGACCGACAGGGTTTGGGTGCCGGAAGCCGCACCGACAGTCAACTGGTCCAGGTCAACATCGATATCCAGGGTCACCGTATAGGTGCCGATCAGGTCGATCGAAGCAGGTACGCCCACCTGACCGCCCACGCCTGGAATCTGGCCGGAGGCATCCGGCACCGAGGTCCAGTTAGCCGGGTTACTCCATAACCCGTCTCCGCCGGCGCCGCTCCAGTTGAAAGTGGAAATACCGCGTTTCCCCTCGTTAACCTCTGATGCACCGACACTTAAGGCAGCAAGGGCCATGCCCAGGATGATCATCACGCTCTTCTTAGCCATCGTCCGCTCCGGTTTGTTTCTCGCGTTGGTTTTCTTACATTTAACGACCCGGTTTGGGTTCAATTTAATCACATTATCTCTAAGTGTGGCAAGCAAAGGTGTTATCTCACCATAATAACATTAATCATCGTCCTTCACGGGCTACATTTTTTTCGGTGGATGTCGGGTAGGGCAACCCCGGAAATCCATGTGGAATGGTCCCAAGGTACGTAATACAAGCTGTCCGGGCTCGGAAGCCGACTGCATCCGGTGAACCATATGGTTTGTTTGTGCTATCCGCTAAATACTTCGCGGTTAATTTATGTGGCATGGTTGCCGGCAAAACGGCGTGATTAATTAGAAACCATTCCGATGTGTAAACAGGCTTCCTTGTATTTTCACGGCCCGAGATCAGCGCGACCCTGCTAGGATGATGTCGTACAACAATATCATGGAGCGTGCGCGGTGATTTCCAATTGGAAGAAGGTATTGCAGGGGCTGAGTTATGTGGTGGAAGAGAGCGTCGATCGCCTGGTCGAAAAGGTAGACCTGACTTCCGAGAAGAGTATCCAGGTGGTGCCTTTCACGGGCTACGGCACCCGAGAGGCGATTCAATTGACCGGGCGGGTCCTCAGGGACAAGGGCATTCGCAGGGCAAGAGCCGGCGACAGCATACCTCGTAACCTGTGGAATATGTACAAACGCTTCGAAAGCGATGAGGTTGCCGGAGCGAAGGTCGCGGTTTCCTTTGAAGGCGCCTACCAGGAAGTGGAAAGCGATACGGAAGGTTATTTTCACATTAACCTAAAGCCCGAGGATTTCCAGCCCCAAGACAATATCGTTCCTGTCCATCTGGCCCTGGCGAATGATCCCAACAACACCGCTGAGGTCGGCAAGGTGCTCATTCCCTCCCCCGAGGCCGCCTTCCTTGTGATCAGCGATATCGACGACACCATCATGCGCACCAATGCAACCGATCTGCTGGAAATGTTCCGCAACACCCTGCTGAAGAACGCCCGAACCCGCCTGCCCTTCGAGGGAGTCGCCGAATTCTACACGGCGCTGATGCACGGCTCGGGCGACAGGCCCGTGAACCCCATCTTCTACGTCAGTAACAGCCCGTGGAACCTCTACGATTTCCTGGTGGACTTCATGGCGTTGAACCAGATCCCCGAGGGCCCGATCCTGCTGCGCGATTTCGGCCTGGACCAAAGCAAGTTCCTCAAGGACGACAGTCACAAGGACCGGCAGATTACCCGAATCCTCGAGACCTACCCGAATCTGAATGCCATCCTCATCGGCGACAGCGGTGAGCGCGATCCGGAGATCTACCACCGCATCGCCCTCAAATATCCAGATCGCATTATGGCCGTGTACATCCGCGATGTGACGAGCGAGGAAAAAGACACCGTGGTCAAGGGCTTCGCGACGAATTTGGCGCAACGCGACATCCCCATGATGCTGGTTCCCGACACGGAAACGGCCGTGAGCCACGCTCGATCCAAAGGATGGGTAAAGTAAACCGATCCGAAAACGGCCGTTACGGTTGTTTGGCCGGCGTGTTAAGCAGATAGTCGATGAGATCCATATCCGGGGGTTTGGGCCGGTCCATGCAGGGTTCTCCGATCAGGCAACAATTTACGTCGGGTTGTCGGCCTGATCGTTCCATCGGAGTGAAGCGGGGTAAACCAAGGCGCCGGCCGGGTGCAGATCCGCCGGTCGTTACCCCAATAACCTCAAAGCGGTGCGCCTATGCTATGCTTGGCAGGACAACATGAAGTGGGAGCCGTGAGCATGAGCTTGAACATCGAAAAGATGCAGTATCCCCTTGAGGAACGTCTTGGGAATTCGAGCCTGATGGTGGGCAGAGCGGCTGAATTTGCCA
>JASJCB010000282.1 GCA_030066195.1 Acidobacteriota bacterium | reverse complement strand
GTCTCGGGATGCATGCCCGCGCCGGATTCAGCAAAAACCGCCACTAATTCGGCATGGTTACATTCATGATATCGCTTCACGACAACACATCCTCCATGAAAACCCTAGCGTGGGAACGCAAAGGAAAGTACGGCGCACCAACATGGGCATGAAGCGTTCAAGATCCGCGCTTCAGGCCGTTCCAATATCGGGTGACCGGTATTCACTCTATCTTAAGACGATGTCACAGGCTGTCCGACGAAGGAATGATGCAGACTGAATTTTTCGAATTTTTCATATGAGAAAGGGGCCCTGGAAAGGTGGCTCGTTCCACGACAAAGAAAAATGCTGATCTAGCTGGCTTGACACGTGTTGGAAAGTCGGGGTCGCGCCTTTCCTACCTACCTAGGATGAACTGCTTGCTTGGAAATTTTTTGGAACCCTATGATGAGAAGCATCACGCAATAAGGGGTTTTCTTATGATGAAGTCATTCCACCCGCCACCGGCGCGCTCCCCACTCCCTAACCTCAACCGTCTCCAGTCAAGGCGAGAAATGGATTTCGAACTGGTGCTTCTGATCATGTCGTTGACCCCTGATCGTCTCTATACCGTCCGGCAGATCGCCGGAGGGGATCAACAGACCTACCATCGGCTCTATGCCTTCATCAGTAATCGAAGGCTGCGCCCGGACGGGCAGGCGGAATTGAAAGGGCGAATGATCCAAGTCTTCTATGGGGTAAGTCTGATGAACGCGGTCTCGGATCTCAGCCGAATGCGTTATGCCTTGTTCTCCCGTATGGACGCGATTCGGAACGAGATTGCGCAAACCCCCAAAGGACTGTTGCTGATCGAACAAGAGTTAACCTTCATGAGTATTCTCAATAACAACCACGTCATGATGACACGTGCAAAACGTGTGCGAAAGCTACGCTCATGGATCGACCATATTATTTTGAAGGTATGGATGGCTTTTAATCGATCATAATCTGGGTGGGTCTATAGCACTACCAATAGAAACGGGCTCCAAATGGAGCCCGTTTCAGGATCAGAGAAACCGTTTAAGATTTAAAGGCGGTTGGGAATACCGTCATCCAAGCCGGTGCCGCATGCCTGGGTGTAGCATTGTTGGGTTTGGATGACACCGAAGCAGTTGCCGCGCTTACCACCGGCGATCTGGTTGCCTTTGGTGACGAAGCTGTTTACTTTCAGTTGGTCCAGGTTCAGTTTTTTCATCATAAAGTCTCCATTTTAAGTATTGTCCCGAAGGACTGGTGGCTTGTACGCCATACCGCATTTTGCTTCTCACTTTTTATTCATAAAAATGAACACTGTAGTTAATCAAAGCTCAGATTGAGTTAATAAAAAGTATTCATGGGTTAATAAAAACCCTTCTTAAGTAACTTAATCAAGCATTCAATTTGGTTTTAGTTAATAACTCACATATTTTATTCAACAATTCTATAGACAAATGGTTTTCGAGAGCTTAAGAAGATAGTGTGTGATTGCACGAATACTATCTGGAGGTTTCCGATGACCCTGCGAACGATACTAAGCTTCGCCCTTCTCACCCTGCTGCCCGTGGCCGCGTTCGGCCAGATCGCGGACGGCGCCAACCAACTTCAATCCGAACTGGAAAGCTTTGCCGGTCCCGCGTCCATCGCGGGCGTGATCCTCGGCTTTGCGGTGGGCTATTTCTCCGATGACGGGTCGATCGGCAAAAAGATCGGTTACGGCATGATGTTCATTTCCATCATCGCGGGCGCCGCGACGTTCGCCGGCCTGTTCGGGGCCTGATCTGATGAAACATCACCGGCAAGCAGCCCTGGAAGACGCGGTCGCCCATAAAGCCTATCCGCAACTGTTCCGTACCCCGGAGATCTGGGGCATTCACCGATTCTGCTTCGAGTTGGGCGCCGTTTTCGGCTACATCCTGTTCTACCTGTCCAAAGACCTGAAGGTCACCCTCGTGGTAACCCTATCCCTAATCCTGTTCATCAACTTCTACCTGAAGAAGGACCCCCGGTTCTTCCAGATCAGGAAACACGCGGTCAAGGTGCACTACCTGTCGTTCGGTTTCTTCCGACCGGTCGGACAGAAGCGCAAGCCCTTACACACCTTGTTGTTTGTGGAGTAGGCCATGCAAACCAGGGATACCTTGCACCTGCTCCAAAAGATGCGCGCCAACACCGAACACGCGCTGTGCACCTACATCGAGCTGTACGGTCATATCGCGGAGCACTTCATGCTGACCTATCACGGCAGCATCGTGGCGATCTTCCGCGTGGCCGGCGTGGACTATGAGGGGTTGGACCTTCGGGAGCAGCGCCACCTTTCCGAACGCTTCGCCAAACAATTGCAAGCGGTGGATAAGGACGCGTTGCTGTACTGGTGGTTGGAGCGTCGTGAGGTCGCGGTCCACGAAGCACCCTCGAAACATCCGGTCTACGAACTCTTCCGCGGGCAGCGGGAACAGCGGCTCCGCGACAAGGTGTTCTATGAAAACCGGATCTACGTGGCCCTGGAATGGCCGTTCGCCCAACCGGAGGATCATCGGCCCCTGAAGGAACGCGTACCGGCCTTCATTCACGATCTGATGGAAGCGGGCAAGCGGCGCGCGCTGATCGGTTTTCTGCGCGATTGGTGGGTTGCCAAAAAGAAAACCGCGCAACTCACCATTCGAACCGATGCCTTGCATGCCTTTATCGAGACGGTCGTCAAGCCCGCGGTCACGGCCTTCCAAGCCAACTTCCATTTCCTTTCACCGGAACTGCTGGGGCATCAGGCCGCCTATGAAGCCCTGCTGCCCCTCTTCAACCCAAGCCCGGAAAAGCAAGCGGTGCCCCAGGTCGCCGCGGCCCCGCTGAATACCATGCTGGAACTCTCCAACTATGCTCTGGAGGACGGGATGGTGCGCGTGGACGGCCGTTACCTGGACGTGCTCTCACTGCGCAACTTCGACCAACGCAGCCTGCCCAACATGTTGGGGCGGCTGCAAAACCTCGATTTCCCCCTGATCATCAGCACGCAATGGCGTCGGATGGATGATGGCCGCGCCGAGGGCATCATCAACCGGCAACGCCGCGGCTTCAAACACACCCTCAAGCTGGGGAACCCCAACCGGGATACCGGCGCCGACATCCAACGCGGGTTTGAAGACCAGATCGTGGACCATCTGGACCATGCGCTGACCGATCTCAAGAACGGCCGCTGGTTCGGCGCCTTCAGTCTGTTTGTGCGCATCAGCGGCGCGAGCCGCGATGAACTGATCCTGCGCAAGACCCAGGTGCGCAGCATCCTTTTCGATATGAACTGCCTGCCCCATGACGAGGACATGGGTCTCATCTTCGCCTGGGCGTCCCTGGCGCCGGGGAGTTTCTGGAAATACAACTACCGGAAACTGATCCTGACCAACGCCAACTACAGCGACTGGGTACCCATATGGGCCTTGGAACAAGGCGCCCTGAGGAGCAAGCACTACGACGGGCCGGCGCTGTCCCAGTTGGAGACCCGCAACGGGAACCTTTATCACTTCAACCTGTCCAGCAGCGACAACCTGAATTTCATGGTGCTGGGCAAGATCGGCTCGGGCAAGAGTTTCTTCCTGAAGTACCACATCATCCAATACCACAAGTACGGTCGCTGCTTCTTCTGGCTTCACACGCTGGGCAGTGACTACAACGACCTCGCGGCCATGTTCGACGGCGCCATCATTCAACTGGACCTCAACGGCAGCTTCCCCATCAACCTCTACTGCCTGGAAGACACCCTCACGGCCGGTTACCTGGACGTGCTGCTGCATATCTGGACCAACCTGTTTTTGGCCGTGGGCCATGCCGTCACGGAAGACGAACTCGACGAGCTGACCCAGAAGCTCAAGGTGCTCTTCCTGCAACCCAAAGCGCAACGGCATCAACGGGCGCTCCATACCCTGGTCAGCGACCAACTGAAACCCCTGATCCAGGAATTCATCGACGATGAGATCAGCCAGGGGCGGTTCGGCCTGTTCGACGGCCGGTTCGGCAAGGCGAACTGCCTGACCCGCCTGGCCTCCTTCACCGTCATCGACTACAAGAAATTGGGCGACAACCTGCCCGTTTCCCAAGCCGCCATGATCTTCGTGACCTTCATGCAGGACCAGGTGATCTATGACCCTGAGGCAACCGGGGTCAACAAGTTCTGCTGGTTCGATGAGGGTCACAAGATCCTGGGCAGCCGCGAAACGTACATGTGGCGCTACCTCAACAAGGCGGGCGATACCTGGCGGAAGGAAGGCTGCTCGCTGGGTTTTATCACCCAAAAACTCTCCGACCTCAAGCAACTGAGCCTGCACCATCTCTTCCGCGAGTGTTGCAGCCAGTTCCTCTTCTTCCCCAACCCGGGCATCGATGAAGCCGAGATGCTGGGCACCTTCGATTTTCTCAGCGAGAAGGATGTCGACCACATCCGCACCATGACGGAGAAAAGCGAGGTGTTGTTCGTCACCACCACCGGCGTCAAGAAGGTGCTCCGGCTGCATGTCGACCGCTTCACCCAACTGGTTTTGGAGTCCAACCCCAAACTGGTCGCCCGCAAGAACGCGCTTCTGGCCGAGCACGGGTTCCCGGGCAACATCCACCAACTGATGACGGAAATGGAAGACGCCGCGGGGCAAGAGGCCCCGTCGGCCTTCGGTATTTTGTAAAGGAGATTCCCATGACCCGACGATTTGCGATCCTGCTGATCCTCTTCTCTTCGTTCCCATTCCCCGCACGGGCGACCTCTGTGGCCGACCTGAAGGACCTTCCCATCGAAATCCAAGATCTGCTCAACAGCGTCCAGCAGGTCAAGGCGACCCTGGACCAACTCATCGTGCTGATGGACGAATACGATCATTGGCTGGAGCAGAGCAAGAAACTCACCCGCAACGGCTTCCGCTTACGCGATCTCACCCCGTTCCTCTTCCAAAACGCGATCGGCACCTTCTACAACGGCCCCTCCGGCCTCGGCGATCTGGCCGCGGCCATCGACAGCGGCGGCAACCCCGGCGCCGTGACCGACGCCCTGCTGAACCTGTTCCCGCCGGTCGATCCCATCGATGAATGGCAGACCGGCCAGTTCTCCATCTCCGGCGAGGTGGTGGAACGGGTCAAGACACTGCAAAAGGCCGCGGCCTTGAACTACACGGGGATGACCGAAGCCTTCGCCAACGTGGGGCAAGCCCGACAGAACTGGTTCGAGAACAAGGATGTGTATGACACGACCATGGATCTGTTCGAGAACCCGGTCCACGGTGAACAGGAAGCCCTCGACCTGATCACGGTCCAAATGGGGCAACTCGTCGATCTCTCCATCCAGGAAACCGCCCTGCTCAACGGCTACGCCTCGGCCCTGGCCGGTGCGGCCAACCAACGATTGGCCCAAGAAAAGGAGCAGTTGGACACCGTCCGGCGATCCTTGCAGGTTCTTACGGACATGATCCGGCATACCCCGGAGGTGCGTGATGTCCTTCGTCTCTAAAGGGGCGTTGCTCCTCCTCTTGATCTCCCCGGTCCACGGCGCCTATCCCATTACGGACGTGGTGGACCTGCCCATCGACCTGGTCGATACCCTGGAAAAAGTCGAAAAGCTCCAGAACGAGTACCGGAAATTCCAGGTCTACCAGGACCAACTGGCCCACTATTACCGGCAGGCCCGCAAACTCAAAGACGCCTACGATGCCGTCAGCACCTTGCGGCTGAGCCGTTTCGAACGCATCCTGGCCAATGAGGTGTTTCAGAGCATCATGGATCTGGATGCCGATGACCAGGATTTGAGGATCTGGCTGGAACTGGCGGACGGCGCCGCGGACCTGCGTGCTAAATTGGGCGTCTTCCAAAGCCGTTTCAAAAATGTGTTCCAAGACCCCGTATCCGTGGATGCCTGGCAAGTGGGCGCGTTCCAGATCGCCGAAGATCTGAAGGCGGACGGCCTGCGTCTTTTTGAGGCCCAACACCAACACCAGAAGGCGGCGTTGTTGCAAGCTTGGGCGCATGTGGCCGAAGGCAAACATGCGCATGAAGTGGAAGGCGACAAGTTCTCGCGGGTTATGGACTTGTGGGCGTCGTTCCAAAACGACAACAAGGACCTTTCCGGCCGACAACGCGGCCTGGACAGCGCCAACGCCAACACCTATGCCCTGAAGGAAGCCCAACTCAAGCGCATGCGCGCCCTACAAGGCATCATCACCATGGTCTCGCTGGAAAACTCGCGGCGTTCCTATGCGCTTCAGGAGGGCGCCAAACAAAGTTTGGCCCTGCTCGATGCCCTCACCCAAGCCGCGGATAACTGGGTGGCCGTCCACGATCAGGCGGTGCGTTGATGAATATCCAAATCGACCTCAATGAACTGTTTTTCGTCATCGGTGAGCATACCCGTCAGGTCGTTTCCTCCGGTGAGATGACCGCCATCAGCCGCGGTCTGGTGGCCTCCCTGGCCGTGGTCTTCATCATCGTCAAGGGCGTTCAACTCTACTTCAAGGACGGCGACCCCCGCGAGTTGATCTACCTGGCCTTGATCCGCATCAGCTGGGCCGTCTTCCTGCTGGAATCTTATAACGCGCTGTTCTACAGCGCCCTTTGGGAAGGATTCACGGGAGAGGTAGCGCCCATTTTCGGCAATATCCAACTGCTCAATATCATCTACAAAATCCTTTTGGCGAGCCTGGGCGCCATGAGCGTCGGCAGCATTCTTACCGGCGGCGCCATCCAACTCGTCGCCATTCCCATCTTCCTCATCATCCTGTTGGCCTATGCCGGGTTGCTGCTGGGCGGTCTCAACGCCGTGCTGACCGCCTCGGTTTACCTGGTCAGCGGCAAGCTCTTCATCTGCCTGGTGCTCTTTGATGAAACGCAGGGTTGGTTTTTCGGCTGGCTGAAAGGCTTCATCGGGGCGTTACTGGGGATCGCCATCTGGTACTTCGTGATGGGCGCCCTGATCAACTTCGACTATTGGCATGTCGTCGAGGGTCAGTTCAAGAACATCACGGAACTGGCCCAGGTCATCGGCCAGATGATCAACGTCTGCATTCTCGTGGTTGGGGCGGCTTTCGTTTCGATTCAAGCCTCAAGCCTCGGCAAGAACATGTTGGCGGGGTGAGGCCATGATCGATGAAGGTGTTCCCACTCTGCCCGCGGATGAAATCAGCGCCGATTTCCAGGGCGTCACCCGGGCCTTTCTCGGCTCGGTCTACGATGTCAAGGAAGACAACCGCACCAAAAACCGCATCATCCTGATGTTGGGCCTGATCCTCACGCTGCAAACCGTCGGCTTCGCTTTCTACGTGATGCGGCATGCCCGCATCCATGTCCGCGTCGTGGATACCAATCTCGCCGAGAACATCCCGTTCCGGGTTCTGGCCTTCGATACCGCCGTCGGCGGTCATGAAAGCCTGTACCGTTACTTCTTCGGCCTGATCACGAACCACCTGTTCACCTACGACAAAGACAGCATCATCGCCAACCGGCGGTTCATCAGCCACTTCTTGAGCCCCAAACGGATCAAGGGTTTGCAACAGGACACCAACGCCTTGATCGCCGATTACGAACGCTTCGGCCGCTTCCCGAAGGGCAATCCCACCGCCGCCATCCGCAACATCCTGTTCTTGGATCAAGACAGCGCGCTGAAAACGATCCAGGTCTTTGCCGACATCACGCTGACCGGTGAGAACGGCGAGGACAAGGGGCTTCAGCGCTACCTGATCACCTACAAGTTCCGCAACATCGAGCCCAAGACCCGGGAAGCGGTCACCCAAAACCCGCTGGGCATCATGGTCACCGAATGGACCATCCAAAAAACACAAGGAGATTCCCCATGAGATTGACCCCCGCGACCTTCCTTTTCCTGATCGCAACGTCCGCTGTCGCCACCCACGGCAACGCCAAACAACCCAACTATCCCAAGGTCAGCGTATGGCAACCCGTCACGGTCCATATCAACGATACCCATGAAGTCATTCAGCTCTACTGCAAGACCAAGAACCTGACGAATGTCCACCTGCCGCTGACCGGCCCGGAAGTGATCAGCGAAATCATGCTGGGCGATGACGAACGGGTTTGGAGCGTGCATGGCAAGCAAACCCGGGTGTTCACCACGAAACCCAGCAACCTCGCCTGGAAGACCACGGCCGCGGTCCGCACCACGGCGGGCAAGGTCTACCACTTCCGGCTGCACAACATCGCCTATACCGGTGAATACAAGGAGTTCGAAACCCGGGAGGAACAACAAGCCTTTCACGCCATGCTCCGCAAGCATCAGGGTTACGACCCCTACCACAACGTGGTGGTGGCGTATCGCGACAACCAGATCCCGGTTCAGGAAACCGCCCGCTTGGAAGCCATGAAGCAGGAGCTGGAAGCGGGTCTGGAACGCCTGAAACGGGCGGAAGAGGCCCTCAAGGCCAAAGAAAGCCGGATGGAACAGCAGTTTCAGGAACAGCAGGTTCAGTTCACCCGGCATTACGCGGCCGGGATCGATACGGATTACCGGGTCCAGTATAAAAAGCGCCGCTGGTTTTGGCAGAAGCGCAAGGCGCGGATCAAGGTGCGTGTCTTCTCCGACGGCACCTTCACCTGGATTCAACTGCCCAAGGGTGTCGCGGGCCTGCACGTCTACGAGTTGCGCGAGAACGGCCGGTACGAGGTCGTCAACTTCGTGAACCGGGACAACCTCTACCGCATTGACCGCGTCGCAAACAACCTGGAGTTCCGCAACCAGGCCAAAGGGGACTGGTTGTTCCGCGTGAAGAAGGTGACCCATGGACGGTAAAAACATCAAAGACAAGCTAACCGGTCTCAAAATCTCGGACCCGATCGCCGTGGCCTTCATCGTGGTCGGTCTTGCGGTAGTCTACTTTTTCCTCTTCCCTACGGGGAAAAAGAAGGACACCACCGAGTTATTCGAAGAAAAGGTCGAGATCAAGCAAGAGGAAGACGAACGCAAGGCCGGGGTGGCCCAACAACGGTTTTCCGAGCATCTTTCCCGTCGTGCCGAGACTTTTGAGGAAAACAAGGCGATCCGCGAGGAACGGCAGCGGGCGGAGTTCGCGGAAAAACGATACCGAGAACTCCAGCACCAGATGGAGACCCAACAGGAGCGGTTCCCCCGGCGCCGGTTCCTGGAAGAAATCGAGATCCAATCCTTCTTCGCGCCCATTGCCGATATCCCAGACGGCAGCATGGAAGAAACCAAAGGGGAAGCGGGTGTGCAACATCCCGTGACAGCCGATCCGGTTCCGCGGCAAGCCGACAGCGAGCCCGAGGGGCAACGCCTGGAGATTCGGGCGGGCACCTGGATTCCCGTCATCCTCCACAACCGTATGCGCGCCGGTCTGGACGGATACGGCACGGGTACCGTCCGGGAGGATGTCTTCGACATCACCGGCGCCCATGTCGCCATTCCCAAGGGTAGCCGGGTCACCCTTAAATTCATAGAGAAGGAAGACTACTTCTTATCCGCCATGGTGGCCGAGGAGATCATTACCGCCGACGGCAGGCATATCCAAATCCCGTTCCCGGTCCACGACCCGCAAGGGGCGACCGGCCTGGACCCGCGCAAGAGCGGGACCTTCAACCGCCATCTCTGGGCCAAGATCGGCATGACGTCCCTGGTGGCTGCCATCGCCACGGCGCCCAACCTGTTGGCCGGCGATGTCACCGATCTCGCCCAACTCTCTTATGTGGAACGCACCACCAAGGGCTTGGAAGATCTCCTGAAGTCCAGCCTTAACATCCCCAACGAAAAGACGTTCAACGCGGGCGCCCGCATCCATTTCCTGGTGGTCAACAGCTTCACGGTGCCGCCGGGCCGCGAGCCGGATGATAGCCGGGAAGCCTACCGCGCCGGTATGGAAGCACTGAAGGCGCGCATCTTCGACTACCAGCGCTTGATCGAGGCGCAACCGGATAATCTGAACAAGGCCCTGCGCGACCACCACCGGAACCGACCGGCGCCGGGGTTGATCCGAGGAGGGAACTGATGCTGTGGTTGTTCTTTTTCCTTCAAGGGGGCGATGCCCAACCCAAGCCAACGGTCAACGCCGCGGCGCCGGTCACGGCGAGCGCTCCGGCTCCTCACGGTGCATTCAATTCGATACGCGATGCGTTGGCTCAATCCCTGGCAGCCAAGGTGCTCCAAGAACGACGGCGCCAACTCGCCTCCGTTCCAACCGTTGAGGCCGGGAATGCGGCGCAGCAACGCATCCACGAGGCCAACACCCGCAGGGTCATGGACCATTACGGCCCGCAACTCCATCGGTTCGAGGATCTCACGGGCGAGGAGGCGTTACGGATTTCGCCGAAGCCGAAACCATCGAAGACCCGGCGCGTCCACTGCCCCGGCGGTTCGGGAATTGTCCGGCTGTGGGAACCCCTCGCCGATATGGAACTGGTTCTGGACACTCCGATCGAGGGCGAGGTCTTCTGGCAGCTCATCGGCAAGGCCGGGTCAGGACCGCCGCGTCCCGAAAACTGGGCCGTCATGTCAACCGCGGAGCGCTACCATTGGCAGCACGATGAGAATTTCATCGTGGTCGGTGTGCGCCTGGAAACGCCGGAACCGACCGCACCGTTCACGGTGCGTGTCCGGCCGCAAAGCTACTTTGCCTACTTCCGGCACGAGCACAACTGGTGCGACCCCTATCACCAGAACGAGGTGGGTGATTGCCGCGCCGTCAACCACCACGTGGCCGCACCCACCCAACTGCGTGCCCAGGAAGGTGCGGACCCGATGGTCTGGCAAGTCGATGTCCGCATCGGGGAAATCGGTGCGGTTCAAGAAGACTGGCGGCGCCAAACGGAAGACACCCTGTTCGGTACCTACCGCGCCCCAAGCTTTCGTCGGGGCTCGGCGCGGCTGCGCATCGCGCCGCTGCCCGAGATGCTGGACGTGTCCCTGGTTTGTGAGTGAGGTCGGTGATGAGCCCACCAAAACGATCCAAGAACGAACGGACGATCAAACACCTCACCAACGCCTTATTGGTGCTCATCGTGGTCTTCGCCATCGCCTACCACTACCAGGGGCGGCAACTGGCTGACTACGAGAACCGATTCATGGCGCTCAGCGTCAAGTCGAGTCAACTCTACCTGGAAACCATGCGGCAAAAAGTGGACTGGCTGACCGTACTCGCGGAGCACGGCATCATCGATCCGCTGGAGCTGGAAACCGCGACCAACAACTACCATCAGGCAATGCAGCGCGAGCAGCGAAAGCGTGAAGGCTGGAGGTCCAAATATGGGTATTAAGGCCGTCGCTTGGATTTTCAGCGTCATTGCGTTGCGTCTGTTTTTCGAGGACTGGTTGTCCGGCCGAGGGCCGACACGGCCCTTGGCACTGGCGCACAAACTGGCTTGGTGGTGGTCGGTGATTCTGGCTTATCTCGCGGTGGTGGGCCGTGCCGTCGATCCCGGGCTGGTCCGCCGCTTCTTGATCATCACGATCCCCGTGATCTGCCTGCCGCCGCTCATCGATTGGCCGGAACGGCGCTTCGACTATCCCTATCCCAACGGCGGCTTGCTTGACTACCTGCGTTGGGTCCTGTGTTTCATGCCTCACTACGTCACATCGGGCCAGAAACTACAAATCCTTTTGATCCTGCTGGGCACCTTGGCCCTGGTTGCTTTGCGGCAAGGGTTCCTCCGGTCCTTACTGGTGGCTTGGATGGTCTATGTCGTCCTGTCCCTGTATGCCTGGTTCCCGGCCCTGCTCCGCTTCTGCCTGCCCTGGGCGCGCACCCACCACGATGCCTGCGCCCTGGCGGTGCTCTCGTTCATCCTCGTTTTCCAGATTTTCGGGAGGAAATCATGCTGATTTTGGCCATGGCTTATGGCTTATATGTCGCCTTCCACTTCGAATCCTACCGGCCCCTGCTTCAGCGCGTGGGGCATGGCACCGTCTTCCTGCTGATCGGTATCCTGGGCTTCACCAGCGGGGATCGGCCGATCGATTGGGTCGCGGTGTCGGCCCCGGCGCTGCTCTTCTTCCAAACCTATGTCATCAATGCCTTCTACGATGCCAGGGAAGACCAGCTCAATGATCGCGTGCTCTTGTTGGAACCGGTGCATCTCACCGTTACCTACGGGTTCGTCCTGCAAACCATCATCTGGGGTTTTGAGCATCACGCCCGACTCGGATTGATCCTGACGGCCTTATGGCTGATTACCGAGGCGTACCACAACCCCCTTATCCGGTTGAAGCGCTGCGGCCTTGCCCAAAGCCTGCTGGAAGGTGCGGCCGCGGCGCTTTGCTTTTCCCTGGGTTCGAACAGTGTGACCAGTGCCCTGATCGTCGGCGGGTTCTTCGGGGTGGCCTCCAACCTGAAGGATCTGGATGATCATTTCGGTGACCACCACGTGGGCAACCGAACCTTCCTCGTCACGCTGATCTTGCGGGTAGGGACCGGTGTCGCGGTGCTTTGCTACAAAATCACCTTTCTTTTTGCCGGCGCCATGGCCTTATCGCTGGCGTTCATGCACTACCAAACCATCGCTGACGGCGCGGCGCTGCTGGGCCTGGCGGTCGTTTCGGTCAGTTACGCCTCCGCCGTCTGTTTCGGACTGCACGGCGAGCGCAAGTTCCTCGTGGCCAACGGGCTCATCTTGGGTCTGCTGCCGGCGCTATCGGCCCTGCTGTAAGGAGGCGTTCGATGTTCGACCATCTCTATTACCTGGCCATGCTGCGTCTGCTGGCGCTGATCACGACGGACCGGCCGCTCCGGGAACTCATCCTCAACCAGTTGGGCGAGACCCTGAACCAATGCCGGTCTTTCATCAGCCGAACCCAATGGGCGCAGAACGCCGAGGACAGCCGGGCGCTCCGCGAGCAGGCGTTTCGTGAAAACGGCGTCACCGCGGATGTACTCGAAGCCTTCCTGACCGAGGAACACGCGTTTCATCCCCATCAACTCAGCGTCCGGCTCCAAGAGGCGCAAGCCATCCGGCAGTTACTGGAAGCGGACGGCTGCCACCCGCAGTTTCTTAGCCAAATCGACCAACGTCTGAAGGCGCACCTGCAGAAGGTGAACGCCGTAGTAAGGAGTGAATCATGAACGTCTATTTCTGTGAAAAACCATCGGTCGGCAGGCTGCTGGCCGACGCCCTGAACGCAACCGAACGCCATGACGGCTATATCGCCGGGGACGGCATGGCCGTGACCTGGGGTTTCGGTCATCTGGTCGGCATCGCCGAACCGCACATCATGTCCCCGGACTGGGACCAACCGTGGCGGGCGGAAGTCCTGCCCATGGTCCCGGAGTCCTGGCGTCTGGCCGTCCTGTCGGGTCCCGGCCGCGAGGAACAGTACCGAATTGTCAAAGCACTGTTTGACAAGGCGGACTCGGTGATCTGCGCCACGGATGCGGGGCGGGAAGGAGAACTTATCTTTCGTAACATCTACACCCTGACCGGCTGCACGGCGCCGGTCAGCCGGTTTTGGGTCTCCGACCTCACCCCGGCGAGCATTCGCAAGGGCCTCGACACCCTGAGACGCGATGCCGAGATGACGGGTCTGCACCAGGCAGCCAAAATTCGGGCGAAAGCCGACTGGCTGCTGGGCCTGAACTGCACGCGGGCCTTTACGCTGCATCACGGCATGCTTTGCACCGTGGGCCGGGTGCAAACGCCGACGCTGGCCATGGTCGCCGAACGGCAACAGGCTACGGCCGCATTCAAGCCGGCCCCGTTCTGGGAGGTCACCACCGACCTGCACGGCCTCACCTTCAAGGTGGTCAGCCCGGAGAAGAACCGCTTCACCGATAAGGCCGAGGCGGAAAACAAGTTGACCTTGGCGGGACGCGAGGTTACGGTCACCGTTTTTGATCAGACGCGCAAGGAAGTCCTGCCGCCGCAACTCTTCGATCTGGCCGC
>JASJCB010000125.1 GCA_030066195.1 Acidobacteriota bacterium | reverse complement strand
GTCCATAGGCTTCCTACTCAGTGGGAAGGCTATGGACAGTACTGCACATGGGTTTCCTACTCAGTGGGTAGGGCATGGACAGTACTGCATATGGGCTTCCTACTCAGTGGTGAGGCCATGGACAAGGTTGCCTGCCCGCTACCTGCTCAGTGGAAAGGCCGCCCGCACCCCGTTGCGATTGTTCCGGCAAGGCCTCGAACTCGGCAATGTCCACTTCAAGCAGTTGTGCCGGTATCGGCGGAAATCTTTCAAATGAAAAATGTTCAAAAATTCCGAACCGGGCTTTTAACCCTGCAATGCCTCGTCGAAACGGGCGATCAGGTCGTCCGAGGGTTCCAGGCCCACCGAGACTCGGATCAGGTAGGGTGAGATGCCGCATTGTTCAGCCCAGTCCAGTTCGTCATAGTGGGCCAGCATGGTGTAGGGGCAGACCAGCGTGAAGTCGGTGCCCAGACTCGGGCCCTTGCTGCAGCGCAGCCGGTCGTAAAAGTTCGGCGCCGTTTCTTCCGCGTTAACCGGTTCGAATGAGAACAGGCCGCCGAAGCCGCAATCCCATACCCTGGCTATCCGGTCATGTGCTTTCAGGAATGCAATGAGATCGGCGGCGTTGGCTTCTACCTGCCGCATGCGCTTCGTGAAGTCCTCCGCATTGGCGGAAAGGATGCTCGCATCCTCAGCGAAGAGCAGCGGCTCGAAGTCAGCGGCCAGAGCTTCTCTTAGAGGTTTGGTGAACGGACTATCCGGGTTGATGATCAGCGAGCCGCCCATGACGTCACCCGCCGAGGAAAAGTATTTGGTGAGGCTGGTGACCACCAGGTCAGCGTGGGGTAACACCTTCATTCGATGGAAGCTGTCGATGGTGTTGTCTACCACCAGCGGGATGCGCCCGGGTCGCAGCAGTGCGCTCAAAGCGGCCAGGTCCGGCAGTTGCAGCAGCGGGTTGGCGGGGCACTCACAGAAGACCGCCGCGGGTTGCAGTTCGTCCAGTTTTGCGGCCAGCTCAGCCAGGTCGGCGGCATCCCCCTTATGAAGGAAAAGGACGCCCGCCCCCATTTTCTGTTGCAGTTTCAAGGTGTCCACGTAGGGAAAGCCGAATTGAACCGTAGGCCGGTCGGGCTTCAGGGTTCGGACCGCTCGAAAGGCGCCGGTGACGGCGGCCATGCCGGTAGGGTACAGCCGAACGTCCTCTTTTCCGACCTTGGCAAGAGCTGCCGGTTTCCGGGCCAATTCCGCGCGGACGCGGTTGCCGTCGAGAGGTTGTCGGTCCTCGATTGCCGCACGCGCCTGGCGTGAGGAAACGATCTCGCCCGTGTGTTGCCAGTAGGCCCACAACTCACCGTAGGTTTCCGGTGGAACGGTCACCGCCCAAATGCCGCACCTGCCGGTGTCCGTCAATTCTCCTTTCTTCCCGCTTCTTGCCTTCACGAAAGCCAGGGCTCGTCGCGCGGTTTTTTCAGAGGGAAAGGGCAGGCTTCGCGATGCCGGCAGGCCGCATACTTCCAAGAGTTCCGTGACGAACGGATGCCGGAAGAAGCGCGGATAGCCGCATTGCAGTTTGCCGGTGACCGCCTCGTCGCCTTCCTCATAGCCGATGACGTGCGACCACAGCGGCATGGCCGTGGAGGTGGCGTGCGGAGAGTCCGGCAGCGACCGGCCCAGATCAGCTTCGCGCCAGGCTGGGGATACAAGCAGATTTCTCATGCTTCACTCCTTCCATGGCGTTTTCGATATCTTCGATCAGGTCGTCCACGTGCTCGATGCCTACCGAGAAGCGCACCAAACCATCGGTCACGCCCACTCGCTCCCGCACCTCCTTGGGCACAGAGGCGTGCGTCATGCTTGCCGGGTGGCAGACCAGCGATTCCACGCCGCCCAGACTCTCGGCGAAGGCAAACAGTTGCAGCCGTTGCAGGAACTTGCGGGTTTCCTTCAGGCTCAATCCCAGGTCTACCGTCAAGATGCCGGAACCGGAGCGCATTTGCCTTCTGGCCAGTTGGTATTGCGGGTGGCTGGGCAGGAAGGGATAGCGCACGCGACGGGTGCCGGGCTTGTTCTCCAGGTAGCGCGCCAACTGAAGGGCGTTTTTGGCGTGCCGCTCCATGCGCGCTCCCAGGGTCTTGACGCCGCGGGTAATCAGCCAGGCGTCGAAGGGCGAG
Organism: Acidobacteriota bacterium; assembly: GCA_030066195.1. Lineage (GTDB taxonomy): Bacteria > Acidobacteriota > Holophagae > Acanthopleuribacterales > Acanthopleuribacteraceae > JASJCB01. Next base: position 28,600 of record JASJCB010000125.1, on the reverse strand, counting down.
GGATTGAGACCGAGCGCCTTTTGGGCGAAGACCATCTTCTGCGCCCAGCGCTCGTCGTTGGTACAGACCACGCCGCCCAAACAATCGCTGTGCCCGTTGACGTATTTGGTGGTGCTGGACAAACACAGGTCGGCGCCCAGCGTCAGCGGTTGTTGGACCAGCGGCGAACTGAAGGTGTTGTCTACAAGGAGAGTAGCGCCCGCCTGCCGGGTGCGTTCGGCCACCGCCGCGATGTCGATCACCTTCAACAGCGGGTTGGTGGGCGATTCCAACCACACCATCTCCGGCTGCATGAAGGTGATTTTGTCCAGGCTGGAAGGCTGGGTCAGGTCCAGGTAGAGCACGCGCAGGCCGAATTTCTCGAAGACCTGGTGGAACAGGCGAAAGGTGCAGCCGTAGATGTTCTCCTCGGCAATGATCAGGTCGCCCAGTTTCAGGCTGGAGACCACGGCCGTGATCGCCGCCACACCGCTGGAGAAACTGGTGGCGAATTCGGCCTCGTCCAGGCCGGCCAGCACCGCTTCCAGGTTGTTGAAATTGGGATTGCCCGAGCGGGTATAGTCGAAGCCGCCCCGGTTGCCGTTGAGGAAGGTGGATGTGGCGTAGATGGGCGGCACCACGGCGCCGGTTTGGTCTCGAAAGTCCAAACCGTCATGCACGGCGCGGGTTTCGGGTCGTCGTTGGGGTTTCTGCTTGCTCATCGGCGCACCTCCTGTATTGCTTGGGCCCTGGGAACGGCGGGAACCGTCAGGCCGGTCTCGTGATGTTCGTGGAAATGGTCGTGCAACAGGCGGGCGGCGGTAAGACTGTCCTCCGGCGAAACCGCGAAGAGGAAATGTTGTTTGGGGCCGATATTGCCCACGTAATGGGTGTTGATGGAGGCCCGGTCGAGCATAGCTTCGCAGGCGTTACGGATAGCGGGTTTGGAGGCGGGCTCGCCGCCGAAGATGTGGATCAGGGTCGTCGGCAGGCGCTCGCTGAGTTGCACGCGGTCGTCCAGTGCATCCAGGAAGGTTTCCACACAACCACCGCAGACCAGGGAGATTTCCTCGGGTCGAAAAGAAACGGCTTCCAGGCGTTCCAGCTTTTGTTGTGCGGTTATATATAATTCGCTGCCCGGGGAACCGCCGGTCGCCTGGGGTTTCAGGCGGATTATGGTGCCGTCCTTCTGAAGGCTGACGAAGATACGCCCGGCGTCGGGTCGGATACTTGGGCAAATCAGGGTACCGCCGGTATCCGGGTCCATCGTATTGCGTACATAGAGGGGCACCTTACCGCCCCGCAACGGTTCCAGACACGGCGCGTAGAGCACCCTGGCGCCGTGTACGGCCAGTTCCCAAGCCTCCTCCAGGTTCAGACGGGACACGCGGCGCGCCTCGGGAATCAGTTTGGGATCGGCGCTGAAGACCCCGTTGACATCGGTGCGAATATGAACTTCACCGGCTTCCAGCAACGCGGCGAAGAGGGTAGCGCTGTAGTCGGAACCGCCGCGTCCCAGCGTGGTGGTTCGGCCGTCGGCGGTTGCACCCACAAAGCCCTGGGTCACCACGGTTCGACCCGCTCGCAGCAGGGGATGCAGAACCTCGTTCAGGCGAACCCGCGTCAGACCCACACGCGGCCGGGCGCAGCCGAAGCGATCATCGGTCACCAGCAGTTCGCGGGCCTCGCAGAAAGTGGCGGGCACACCGTGTTGTTCCAGGAACAGCCGGAACAGGCGCGCCGAGAACCACTCGCCGTAGGCCGACAGGTCGTCCCGATCGGCAGCGGTCACCTCGGCGCGAGCGGCAAGAGCCTCGGCCTGGCGGAAAAGGGCCTGACGGGCGTGGTCGAAACCGGTCATATAGGTCCTAAACGCCTGTCCGGACAACAGCTCGCCGGCTTGGGCCAGGTGACGCCGATAGATCCACAACAAATCCTCGGCCATGGCGACAGAATCACCCTCGGCGGCATGGGCGGCCAGGGCGGTTAAACGGTCGGTCACGCCGTTGAGCGCGGAAACCACAACCAACAGCGGACGGCCCCGAGCGGCGGCAACCAATGAGGCAGCGCGCTGAACGGCCTCGGGGGAACCCACGGAGGTTCCGCCGAATTTAATCACAAGCAAGGACTTCATGATCTCCTCCCGGAATCGTGATTCATCAAAAAGGCGCTTATATGAGGCCGTAACTGATCGAATTCAATCAAAAAGGCATCGTGCCCCTCGACCGAGCGCAAAGGCAGGAAACGTGCGTTGGGCAGGCGCCCGGCATCGTCGCGTTGTTCCTCGACGGGGTACAGTTCATCGCTGTCGAAGGCGATCCACAATGTCGGATGGTTCAGGGAACCGAGCACCCGGGCCAGGCCGCCCCGGTTGCGGCCCAAATCGTGATTGTCCATGGCGTCGATCAGACATAGATAGGTATTGGCATCGAAACGCTTGTGGAACTTTTCGCCCTGGTGGCGCAGGTAGGAGGCCACCGGCGTCAGGTCGCCGCGATGATGCGGCGAACTGCTCGTCCCGGTAGCGAATTTACCCGCGTAGGCGCGGTGGTGGCGATAGGAGATCATGGCGCCCATGCGGGCAAGGGCCAGACCGTGCGTGGGTTGTCGGCGATAGGCGCCGTCGTTGAAATGCGGGTCGCCGGTAATCGCCCTCCTGGCCAGTTCGTTGAACGCCGTCGCCCAGGGCCGATGACGGGCGGTGGTGGCAATGGGCAAGAGGGCGCGCACGAAATGCGGATAACTTGCGCCCCATTCCAGCACCTGGAAGCCTCCCAGCGAGCCGCCTACAACGGCTTGCAGTGAGCGCACGCCCAAGCGCGTCAAGAGCTCGTGCTGGACGCGGACCATGTCGCGGACCGTGATCTTGGGAAAGTGCGGACCCCAGGGCAGCCCGTCCTCACCGTGATCGCCGGTTGGACCCGTGGTGCCGTAACACCCGCCCAGCACGTTGCTACAGATCAGGAAATGTCGCTCCGGGTCCAGGGCGTTGCCCGGCCCGATCAGGTCGTCCCACCACCCCGGCAGCGCGCCCGACGAACAGGACCAGGCGGTAGTGTCGCCGGTGAGGGCATGGCATAGCAATACGGCGTTGTCGCCCGCGGCGTTCAACTTGCCCAGGGTTCGGTAAGCCGCATCCACCGGATACAGGCTTTGACCGCTTTCCAGTTCAAGAGGATTGGCCGCGCTGAACAACCGCATGGTGCGGAGATCGCGAGCGGTCATGCGCCGACAATGACTGACGGCTTCTCGCTCCGGCGCCTGACGGCACACTTCTGTTTGTGTAAAAGGCATCGAGAATCCTCCCTTGTTTCGAATCTAGACGCACTCCGACCGTTACGGAGACGCCAGGTTCCGTTACCAGAACACACATGCGCACGGCGGGTAGACTCTGCGGCGTGTACATCTGGAAAACCGGGTTGGTCCCGTGCTTTTGAGAGAGGAGGCATAAAAAAAGCCTCTCCCAAGTTGTTTTGAGAGAGGCTTAAGCTTAAGCCTTGCTCATCTTTCCCAAAACACTGGGCAGGATTTAGCACCTTGCGGAAAATACCACCGGTTGCTAAGGCTTCACAGGGCCTGTTCCCTCCACCTTTCTTGATAAGAAGCTAAGTTGTCGTATTCCGTTGCTTCGACCGCCGAAGCGGCCGTCACCTCCATGGAAATACTAATGAGAAGATGGTATTGGCGGTCGGTTATTCGCTGTGGAAAATCCTTACACCAATGCTAATCATTGTACACAAAGGTTAACTCATGTCAAAGAAAAAAAATGCCGCATGTATGGCATAAAGATGATTTGGATGGAAAAACCGGCTTGAAATTGCATGAAATGCCGGAGTAGGCGATTCAGGGTAACCGGCGGCACGCCACGGCCTTCCGCGGCGTACAGCGTGTTAACGCTCGGCTTTCTGAGCCTCGTGACGCTGGGAACAAGACTCACACGCCAGAACCTCTTTCACGATTTCCCAACCGCGACCACCCGGATCCTCTCCGTCACGACGACGTCCGCGCCCGCCGCGACCACCGCCGCCTTTACGACGATCAGGGCGAATTTGCGGCGGATAAGCCTTCTCCCGGGTCTCCAACACCACCAGGTTGGATTTGGTTTTGGGCGGAACCATGGTTCCACAAATCTGACAACGATACATTCAAACGGTCCTTGCTAACATTTCGGCCCCACCGGTCATGAACCGAAACCCGGCGGGCTTGTACATCGCTCGATCCGGTTGCGCGGAGGCGACGGTGTGATAAGGAGAACAGCCCGACCGCTGCTTATTTCGAGGCGGCTGAAGTCTCGAAAACGCGGTGTTTGTCACACCCTAAGGCTGCGCAAACGGTCTTCTATCCTACAGAAAAGGACTGCAAAGCGCAACCGTAGGTTCGGGAAAACTCCGGGCTCATGATTGTTACCCGCAATCGGTTGGTGAAATGGATAGAATCCATCGAATCGGATGCATCGAAAAAACCGAATGATCATTGCCGCGGGGAAGTCTGACAGCGAGGAGAATGGAAGTGCGGCCGGCCGGTCCTTTCATCAGCTTTACATCGGCGGAGACCGTGGAATGTTATAATCTACGGCATCGATACGGACGCCCGGCTTGATCCGATGCTTTTGCCGGCCCTTCGCTCATTCCCTCCCGGCTTCAGGATTTCCTATTGAGACGCTCTCTAATCGCTTCGATTGCAGTGATCTTCAGCCTACCTGCCTTCTCCTGGCAGGGGCATACCCAATTCGAGCATCTGACTGCCGACAACGGGCTCTCGGGTAATTGGGTACGCTGCATTACCCAGGACCGCGACGGGTTTTTGTGGGTGGGCACCCAGGACGGCCTGAACCGTTATGACGGCTACGAGTTCGCCGTCTTCAAGCCCGATCCGGCCGACCCGACCACGCTGAGCAACAATATGGTGTTGTGCCTGTTCGTGGACAGCCTCAGTCGGCTTTGGGTGGGAACCAACGGCGGCTTGAATCGCTTTCATGCCGAAACCCAGAATTTCACGCGTTATTTACACCGTTCCGATGATCCCGACAGCTTGAGCGGCAATGTGGTGCATGACATCGTCGAGGACAAAACCGGAAAGCTCTGGGTGGCAACCGATCGCGGCTTGAACTATTTCGACCCGGAAACGGGCAGGGCGTCCTCCTTCCGGCACCGGCCGGACCGTCCCGACAGTCTGTCCGACGACGTGGTGCGGGCTCTGGCCGTTGAGTCGGACGGCACGCTTTGGGTGGGCACCAACAACGGCCTCAACCGTACGCGCGACGGTCGTTCGTTCGAGCGTTACCACCACGATCCAAACAAGCCGGGCAGCCTCGGCGACGATGAAATCACCAGCTTGTTGGTAGACTCTCGCGGCTTGTTATGGGCCGGCACCTTCGGCGGCGGCATGAGCCTCTATCGACCCGAGACCAATGACTTCAAGGTCTACAAGTTGGATAAGGACAACTCCAACAATTTCCACGATAATGTTTCCGATATCTGCGAGGGCTTCGACGGCTCCCTATGGATCACCACCCTGGTGGGCATTCCCACCAGCGGCCTGCATCGATTCGATTTCCACGACGAAACCTTCATCCGCTACCGTCACAACCCCTCCAACGCCAAGAGCCTGACCTGGAACTATGCGACCGCGGTCTTCATGGATCGCTCCGGGATTCTGTGGGCCGGCACGTCTCGCGGGCTTAATAAGATGGACGACACCACGCGAAAATTCAACGTCATCCGCCAGTACCCCAGGGATCTCTACAGTATCTACGACAATTATTATGCCGTCTATCAAAGCCGCGACGGCATCTTGTGGCTGGGGCTGGATCTGGGCATGTTCCTCATCATCGATCGCAAGACCGGATCGTTGAAGCCCGTTGTCACTTCCGACAAGGACACGACCCGGGGCGGCACCTACGCCATTTTGGAAGACCGCAAAGGCCGCATTTGGATCGGCTCCGTGGCCGACGGCCTGATCCGTTACGATCGCGCTTCCGGCAAGATGACCTACCGGCGGCACGACCCTCGAACGGCAAACAGCATCAGCGGCGATTATGTGTCTTCCATCTATGAGGACGCGAACGGCGCCTTGTGGTTGGCAACCCTGAACGGGCTCAACCGTTTCGATCCGGAATTGGAGGTTTTCAAGGTTTACCGCCACGACCCCGGCAACCCGCGATCGCTGAGCAACGACAAGGTGAGTATTATTTACGGAGACAGTGCGGGCGTCATGTGGGTGGGCACCGGGCCCAATTTCAAGAACAGCTTTGTGGACGGTTCTTCCGGGTTGAATCGCTATCATCCCCAAACCGATGATTTTACGATTTACGCCCACGACCCCGACGATCCCGAAAGCATCAGCGATAACGAGATCAACTGCATCCAGGAAGATAGTCGCGGCTATTTGTGGGTAGGCACCAACAACGGCCTCAACCGCCTGAACCGTGAAACGGGTCGGTTTATCTACTATCTGCAAAAGGACGGCCTGCCCAGTCCGGTCATTCGCGGCGTATTGGAGGCGGATAACGGCGAGCTTTGGATCAGCACGGTGAACGGCCTGTCGCGTTTCAATCCGGTCAGTCACCGATTCCGCAACTACGGACTGAACGACGGTCTGCAACACGTACGCTTCAACAAGAACAGCTACTTCAAGAACAGCAGCGGCGAGATGTTTTTCGGCGGTGTGCGCGGTCTGAACGCCTTCTACCCGGACAAGGTCAAGGACAATCAATACACGCCCGGGGTGGTGTTCACCGGTCTCCAATTGTTCAACCGTGACATAAGGGTGGGCGAGGACAGCGTCATGCAGACGCATATTTCGCGTACGCAAAAACTCCGACTGGCCTACAACCAGAACGACATCGCGGTTACTTTTGCAGCGCTGCATTTCAGTCGGCCCGAACAGAACCTGTACCGGTTCTACCTGGAACATTACGACGAGAACTGGCGCAGGCCGGGTCATGAACGCACGGCCTCCTACACAAACCTGGACCCGGGCCGCTACCGGCTTCATGTACAGGCCACCAACAGTGACGGGGTCTGGAACCGCGAGGGAATATCGCTGGATATCGTCATCGACCCGCCCTGGTGGTCCACCTGGTGGGCCTATACCTTATACGCCTCCATGGCATTGGCCCTACTGGTTCTTGCTTTTCACATCCAAATCGCCCGTACCCAACGCAATATGGAAAGACGGGCGGAGAAGGAACGCGAGGCCGCACGCCTGCGCGAGGCCCAACTGGCCAAGAAAGCGGCCGAGGCCCAGGCTCAGGCCATCGAAGCCGACAACCGCCGCAAGACCGAGGAATTGGAGAAGGCCCGCAGCCTGCAATTGTCCATGCTGCCGCGTTCCCTGCCGGAGCTCAGCAACCTGCGCATCGCCGCCGTTTCACAGACAGCGACCGAGGTGGGCGGCGACTATTACGATTTCAGGCTGGGCAGCGACGGTTCGGTTATCGTGGCGGTGGGCGACGCCACCGGCCACGGCCTGCACGCGGGCACCATGGTGGCCGCCACCAAGAGTTTATTCAACGCCCTGGCCGCGGACATGCCCCCGGCGGACTTCCTGAACCTGGCCTCCAACGCGCTCAAGGACATGGGCTACCACAATATGTACATGGGCATGATCGTGGGCATCATTCAAGGCCATAACCTGTGTATCGCCTCGGCGGGTATGCCGTTCCCCCTGTTGTACCGGGCCGCGGAGCGCCGCGTCGAGGAACTGGCGTTTCGAACCCTGCCGCTGGGCGCCTTGACCAACTATCACTACGTGGAGCAACGCCTGGACCTGGCCCCGGGCGATACGTTGCTGTTGATGAGTGACGGCTTGCCGGAAATGTTCAACGAGGCCTCCCAAATTCTGGGCGCTTCCACCATCAAGGAACGATTCGCCGAGGTGGGGGACGGCACGGCCAGAGAGGTGTTGCACGCTTTGAGCCATACCGGCCGGGACTGGGCGGGCGCCCGCGCCCAGGAAGATGACGTGACCCTGCTGGTGATCAAATCGTTGTAAATGGTCGGGCGTCGGGAATGATGCGATTACGCCCGGTGTCGTTGCCTTGCTGTTGCAACCGGGCACGGGCTCGGGGATAATGGGGGCGTTCGGCCGACCGAACCAACTCGTGTGCAAGGAGACGTCATTGGCCAATGTCACCGAAAGCGCGGTTTTAGGCGCACTCTCCCGGGTCATGGACCCGGATCTCAACCGCGATATCGTCAGCTTGGGTTTTGTCCAAAACCTCGAAATCGACCGGAACCGCGTCAGCTTCGATGTAGAACTGACCACGCCCGCCTGTCCTGTCAAAGACCAGTTGAAACAGCAATGCATCGACGAGGTCGCCGGCTTGGGCGCGGTCTCGGTCTCGGTCAACATGACCGCGCGTGTCCGCAATGCCCCGGTCGCCGGCAAAGAGTTGATTCCCGGTATCCACAACCTTCTGGCCGTAGCCTCCGGCAAAGGCGGTGTCGGTAAATCTACCGTGGCCATGAACCTGGCTCTGGCCTTGTCCCAGGCGGGGGCGCGCGTGGGCCTGCTGGATTGCGACTTCTACGGACCCAGCGTCCCCTCCCAAATCGGCAATTTCGATAGAGTGCAGGCCAATGAACAACGGCGGATGCTGCCCCACGAGTTCCAGGGGATCAAGGTGCTGAGCATGGGTTTTATGGTGGAACGCAATCAAGCCGTGGTCTGGCGCGGACCCATGTTGCACAAGGTACTCACCCAATTCCTCTTTCAAACCGAATGGGGCGGCCTGGATTACCTGGTTCTGGACCTGCCCCCCGGAACCGGCGACGTTCAACTGTCCCTGGCCCAGTCCACCCCGGTCAGCGCCGCGGTGCTGGTGACCACCCCGCAAGACGTCGCCCTGAAAGATGTGGAGAAGGGCCTGCGCATGTTCCAAAGCGTCAACGTACCCGTGCTGGGTGTTATCGAGAACATGAGCTACTACAAATGCGGTAACTGCGACAAGAAACACTACCTCTTCGGCAAAGGCGGCGCCGCGCGCATTGCAAAAGGCTACAACATACCCGTCCTGGGCGAAATTCCCATGGACCCGAACGTACAAGGCAAGCTGGGCGACGGACAACCCCTGCTGGCGCGCCGCGACGACAGCGAAGCCGCGCAAGCCTTTCGCGCGGCGGCCGGACGCACGGCGGCGCGACTCAGTGTAATCAGTCAAGATTGGGCCGTTCCCGGACCCGGTGCGATGGAGGTATAACCCATGACGAATCCCGGAACTCTGGCCGAAGTCTCTCAAATTATCGCCGTCCATTCCGCCAAGGGCGGCGTGGGCAAAAGTACGGTTGCCGCCAACCTGGCCGTGGGCATGGCCCGACGCGGCCTGCGCGTGGGCTTGTTGGATGCCGACGTTCACGGACCCAGCGCCCCCACCATGCTGGGTAACAGCGACTGGCCCGATCCCGGCAAGACCGAGGAGACCGTGGTCCCCCTGAAAGCACACGGCATCCGGTTCATCTCGGTGGGCAACATTCACAACAACCAGATGCCCTTGATCTGGCGCGGCGCCATGGTGCACAACATGATCACCCAACTCTTCGCCAACGTGGCTTGGGGAAAACTGGATTACCTGTTTGTCGACATGCCGCCCGGCACGGGCGATGCCCAATTGAGCATCTCGCAAAACGTACCTCTGGCCGGGGCCGTCGTGGTCACCACGCCCCAGGAGTTGGCTTTGGTAGACACCATGCGCGGGATCGGCGCTTTCGGTACTATGAAGGTACCCATTTTGGGTATGATCGAGAATATGAGCGGCTTCGTCTGCGATGACTGCGGACATCGCGCCGACCTCTTCGGCGACACCCACGGAGAAGTTTTGAGCGAGGAAATGGGTTTCCCCTTCCTGGGCCGCATTCCCCTGGAGCCGTCCATCTGCACCGGCGGCGACGCGGGCGAACCCTTCGTCTTGAAGCACCCGGACAGCGCCTCGGCACGTGCCATGGAGGGCGTCATCGGCCGCCTGGTCACCGAAATGGAAAAACGCGGCGCCACCTCGGCCTTCCGCCTGGTTTGGGCAGACCTCGCCTGGGACCAACGCCGCCCGGAACCGCCGAAAGGCGACCTGGGCGATTTGCCGGTCCGCGTCATCTGGCAGGTCAGTGCGGATGAACTGGGCATCGCCTGGAAGGACGGTGAAACGGCCGTCATCAGCACGCGAGACCTCCGCCTGGCTTGCCCCTGTGCGGCCTGCGTGGATGAATGGACCGGAAAAGCCATCTTGGATCCGGAGAAAGTACCCGCGGATATCCGGCTCGAGACGATTCACTCGGTAGGCCGCTACGGTGTCCAACCCCGCTTCACGGACGGTCACGGCACCGGCATCTACCACTTCGAACGTTTGAAGAAGTTGAGCGCCAAATAACGTCCTACCTGCCATTGGGGTCGGCCGGAACGGTTGCCTGATCGGCCGGCAAACCCTGGCTTTGCCGCCCGGGTTGCGATACAATGGCAGCAAATTGCCTTCAAGAGGGGTCATGCCATGACAGTCATCGATAGTTCGGTCACCGTGGGTGACCAGGAAGTGAAATTATTTGTTGAAGCCGACGAAATGCACAAGCCGGTCGGCACCGCCTTCGGTCAAAAGAAAGACGACGCGCGAAAGGCCGCCGATCGCCGGGAAGACGTGTTCGGCCAGGGCCTGGATCTGGCCGCGGCCGCGGCGCAACGATGTGCTCAGACCATGGAAATGATGGCGGAGGATGTTCGCCCGGACAATTTCCAGGTCCAGTTCGGCATCCGCCTGGACGGCGATACGGGCGCGGTGATTACCAAGGCCAAAGGCGGCGCCCATTTGAATGTCACCATGAGTTGGAAGAAGGCGGGCGTCAACGCCGACTAGACCCACTCAGCTTCCACGGTGCGTTCACCGCCGGCCGCACCGGTGTTGACCGTGCCCTTGGGTTCGATCATCATAATCCAACATTCCTCATCGGCCACGGGGCGGTGCTCTACGCCGCGCGGCACCACGAACATGTCGCCTTGGGAGAGTTCTACCGAGCGGTCGCGCAATTCCATTCGGAAGGCGCCCTTGACCACAAAGAACATCTCGTCCTCGTCGGGATGGTCGTGCCAGATGAACTCGCCCTGAATACGCGCGATCTTGACATGTTGCCCGTTCAATTCGGCCACGATACGCGGCTGCCATCGATCGGTGAAAAGACTGAATTTTTCGGCCAGGTCGATACGCTGCATGGAAACGCCTCCTAAGATGGATGTCCTGGTGTACGATGATGCCACGAGTTTAGTTCCGGCCGTGTTAAGCTTTCGCGCAAGGAGGCAGCCATGAAACGGATTTGTGTGTTTACCGGTTCCAGTCCGGGTGCTCGTCCCGAATACGCGGAGGCGGCGCGGAGATTCGGGCGCGCCCTGGTGAGCCGCGGTCTGGAACTGGTTTACGGCGGCGGTTCCGTGGGCCTGATGGGCGTCGTTGCCGACACGGTTTTGAACAACGGCGGCAAGGTTCACGGCGTCATTCCCCGCATGCTCTACGACAAGGAAGTGGGCCACGACGGCTGTACGGAATTACACATCGTGGATACCATGCACGACCGCAAGGCCATGATGGCCGATCTCTCGGACGGTTTCGTGGCCCTGCCGGGCGGTATGGGTACGCTGGAGGAGATTTTCGAGGTCTTGACCTGGGCGCAACTGGGCATGCACCGGAAACCGGCGGCCATATATAACGAGTCGGGTTACTACGACGGGCTGATCGCTTTTCTGAACCACGCGGTGGAAGAACGCTTCTTGCGCGAGATGCACAAAAACCTTGCTTTCATCGGCGCCGACCCGGATGTTATTTTGGACCATTTCGCCGACTACAAGCCGTCCGATACGCCGAAATGGATCGACCGAACCCAGACCTAAAGCATTTATGGCCAGGTTTTACCCCTGGCGAGTTTGGATCTGTGATAGATTGGAGAAGTGGAGGCGCCGGATGCATGACCAACTTCAAGAATCACTGAACGCGTTATTACAATCGCAGATCAAGCTCCAAGAATCCATGAGCCGTTACGATATGCGTTTTTCCAACAATGAAATGCATACGAACAACTTGGAGAGGACGCTCCTGGAGCAGGATAGAAAATGGCAGCGTGAAAGGATCAGGTTACAGGAAGCGCAACAGGAACGAGACGAGAAATGGCGTCTGGAAAAGATCGAGATGGAGAAGGCACGCCGAGAGCAGGATGAGAAGTGGCGTCTGGAAAAGATCGAGATGGAGAAGGCACGCCGAGAGCAGGATGAGAAGTGGCGTCTGGAAAAGATCGAGATGGAGAAGGCACGCCGCGAGCAAGATGAGAAATGGCTTCAGTTGAAGAAGGAGACAGAGGAGGCCCGTCGCAAGGAAGCGGAGAAATGGGATCAACTGAAGGCTGAATTAGAAAAGGCTCGTATCCAAAGCGAGAAAGAAATCGTACGCTTATTTGCCGATATTAGGGAACGCCAAATCGAACAGGATGAAAAGTTCAACAGGCTCTCACGGGATTTGGAAACCCAATGGCTGGAGTTCCGTGCCCAGATGCATGAAGAGCGGGATAAGATGCTGCGCTCTCACCACGAGTTGGCCGGTTACCTCCGCAAGCTGCCCGATGCCATAAAAAAGCGCATCGGTTATCAGCAAGACGAAATGGCTTCTTAAGCGACCTGGTCCTCCACCAACGGGCCGTAGCTGATCAGTTTGCAACCCACATCGGCCATTTCGAACAATTGCCGCAGGCGACGAATGCGTGAGTTGCCCATGGCGGTTGCCACGGGTTCGCGAATATCCAAGCTGTAGACCGGCGTGTCCCAAAAACCGTGCTCCAAGCGGTTCAGGATCACCGATTCCCGGCCCAGGCTGAGCGCCATGATGAACCGCCGAACACCGGAGGGCGAGGTCTCGACCGGTTCCCAGGCGCCGTCCTTCTTGCGCAGGCCGCTCCGTTCCAGTGCTCGAATAATGGGTTCGGCCTCAGCGGTGGCGAAGGTGAACTGCACATGCCAGTGTTTACGACTGTTGCAGACGCGTTCCTCCACGGTGGCCAGGGCTCGTTCCACCTGGTCCCGCACCCAGTCGCCCAGGCAGATATCCAGCTCGCGCATAAAGGCGCAATCGTGGTCGACCATGACAATCTGCTCGGCAGGATCGCCCAAGGCCAGACAGTAATAATTGCCGGCTCCGTCGGTCGCGAAGGGGAATAACTCGGCTCCCTCGTGACCCGGCAAACCCTTCAGAAAATCGCTGGTCTGAATAAAGTCGTCGGTTGTTTGAAAGAGATGAGGGAACAGATCCTGGAACAAACCCACGCGACGCAACAGGGCTTGCAGACCGAAGGGCATGGGCAGTCCCACCCCGTGTTCGATGCCGCGGATCTCTTCCACGGACAAGGGACGTCGTACGATGCGGTCCCAAAAGGGTGTCAGGCGCTCAATTTGGTTGATGACTAATTCCGGCATAGGGCTCTCCATCCGTGTGTTTTTGGTTTTCGGGTGCTTCGGCGAGAAGTTTGCCGATCGGCTCTCAAAGACCATACCCGTTTCGGATGGGACGTCGGACGGGGAACGAAGCGAAAATAAAGGCGCGTTCCCGCAATGTGCGGCGAAGAAACTCACCGGCCCGGCAGCCTCGCAACCCTGACCCGCTTCCGGGGTTTTAGGTCGACGGCTTTGCGTCCCGTCCTTTCGGTACGGTTTGCCTTTGTCAGGGCGTATCGAGTTCGATCTGCCCAAGACGCACCACTAAAGACACGTCTACAGACACAAGTATAGGTAGGGGAAATAGAGATGTCAACTGAAAATGTGGAATTTGTTCCATTTTAATAGAGTCGTAACTTTTTCACGGTTCGTAAGGTTTGAAGTCACCCGATGTTAGCGCCGCCCGGCGCAATATGAACCGATCGAAGTCTTGTGCCTTCTGTGATTCGCTTGAAGGGAACCGAGCTTCGCGGCTCCGGCGAAGCGACGCGCTCGGCACCAACGACTACTGAACGCCCTGTCGCCTGATGTATGACCCGTTCGGCCCGGCATGAAATGAGAAACGCCGAACAACTCGACAATCGGGGTGTTCGGCGTTTCGCGGCACCGGTTATTTTTATTACGGGTTCAGAATAAGTCGTTTCTGTTAGCGTGGTAAACGATTCGTATCGTTGTGGGCAGAGGGACGCCGTCCTCCAGTTCCATGTACTCGTACGCGTACCCTTTTTCCAACGGGTGGTCATCGCACATATCGGAAATAGTGGAAAACTCGTCTCTACCCTCTAGGACATCAGTGGTGCAAGAACTCAAAAAGTGGTCGTATGCGTGCCCATCCCATCTTCGGCAGGTAATCTTCACGTCCCTCATGACAAACCTCCGATTCGGGGTAATCGATACTGTCACACACGTGCCCGGTGTAACGCCCCTAACAACCGGCCTCTTTGTCGAGAGGTCTACTGTAATTATAGATCCCCAAGCCCGCACCATGCAAGGATTTTTTACATTCCGCTCATACAATCCCGGCGAGCTTCTTTCCGGGGAGAATTCGATCCGGCAGGTACAACGCCCGTAGGACCGATTCAAGGCGTCATCAGAACTTTTTGACCAATTCCAGGGCAAAGAAGCGAGGAACCTGCACGAGGCCCGGCTGCTCGATCGTGTCCTGATCGAACAGGTTGGAGACGTCCAACTTCAGGGTCATATTCTGTTTTTCCCACTCATAACCCGCGCTGAAATTGACGATGGTGTGCGACTCCACCACACCCGACCAGCGACCGGATACGTAGGTGTAGTCGTCCGTCACGGCGCGAACCAGGAAGGAGATGAAGCTGTTTTCCACGAACACGTCGCTGAAGTTCAACGAGCCCTTGATGCGGTTTTCGGGGGTGTTGAACGGCAGGTCGGGGATGGCCGTGCTGTTGGTGAAGCTGTCCAACTCGGTATGGCCGTAGCTGATATTGGCCTGGAAGTTCTTGCCGATATAGTCTACGCCGAAATCGTAGCCGCTGACTTCGGCCTCGCCGTAGTTCAGATAAGTCAGCACCAACGGCCACCCGGGGAAGGGACCCACACCGGCGTATTCCCCGTCGGCGCGCACGGCCACCGTGCCCGCCTGAACCGCGGCAATGGTTTGCAACGCGGAAACGAAGTTCTCGTAGGAGGAATCGTAGATCACGCCGTCGATCACCCAATTGCCCACCACGCCGCGATAACCGACCTCCAAGGTCTCCACAATCTCGGGCACCAGACCCGGGAATGAAGCAACCTGGTTGCCCTGCAGGTCGAAGACATTCCAACCCACGGGGTTGCCCAGCGCCACGTTGATATTGCCCAGGGCGGCCACACGGGCGAAGTGGAGATGGTTCTCCAGAATGGAGGGGACGCGGTGCGCCTTGTTGAAACCGGCGCGGAAGTTGTGGTTGCCCTCGGTGTAGGTGACCGAGAACTTGGGACTGGTCTCCGCGTCGAACTCGTTGGATTCATCCCGCCTTACGGCGCCGGTCAGGCGCAGTTTTTCTTCCAGAAGGCGCAGGTCCAGTTGGGCATAGACGCCGGTTTCCTCGCGGCTGATCTCGGTGTGGAACGGCAGCTCGCCGCCGTCGTCCAGATAGGTGCCGCCGCTGTCGGGCGAGAACTCGCGATAGCTGATCCCGGCGATCACTTCCAGGTTCCCCCAGGTCTGATTCACCTGACCTTCCAAATCGATCATGGACGACTGGTCGAAGACCAGTGCGATGTTGGGATCCGAGACGATGGTGTCCAGGGGGAGACCCGCGGCCAGGGCGGGTGTTACGTTTTGGATGCCGTAGGTGTCGCCGCCGTCATTCCCGGTTCGGCTTGCCTGCAGGAAAAAGCGGGGATGCGAGACCTCGAAGTGCAGGGTTTCCACCTCGTAACCCTTCAGGCGGTTGCGCCCCAGGTTGGTGGTGGTGAAGCCGTCGTTGTCGGTCCAGCTGTAACCGCCGGATAATCGGTAGTTGTTTTCCTGGAAGTAGCCGGTGACTTCCCAACGGTTGCCATAGATGGAAAAGTCGGCCAACTCGTCCTCGCGCCAGGCCCAGGTGAGCGGGTTGGGATTGTCGCGACGCAGGGCGGCGGCGGTTTCTTCCGGCGAATGCGTGGTCTGGTTGCTGCCGTCGGCAAAATAGACATTGGGCGAATCGAAATCGTCGGCCGTAATCACGGACCCGGTGACCTTCCAGCCCCAGCGCCCGTCGGAGGAGATGCCCGCGTGCCGGAGCTGGCCCTCGAACAGGGACTGCTCGCCGCCGCGCAGTCGCACGGCAGTGCCTTTCTCGTCCCAAGGCGTCTTGGTAATCACATTGAGCACGCCTGAACTGGCGTTGGCCCCGTAAAGCGCGGAGGCCGGACCCAGAACGAACTCCACCTTTTTGATATCCAGCGTCGTTGTGGAAGCCACGGTGTCCTGGGGCACACCCGCGCCGGGCAGGGTTTGCAGGCGCCCGTTTTTGGTGCGCAGCATGCGCGACTGGAAGGAGGTCGTGAAACCGCGCGCGTTGATGCGTTGCAACGAGATGCCGCCGGAAACATAGTCGACGCCCTTCACCTGGGCGGCGGCGGCTAGGAAGCCGGCCGTGTTGGTTTTGCTGAAGGCGGCCTCGGTAACGGTTTCGATGGTGGACGGCGCTTCCAGTTTCTTCTCGGCCTTACGCGATGCGGAAACCACCATTTCCACTTCAATTTCGCTGTCGTCTTTCTTTTCTTCCCCATTGTCGGTTTGGGCGAGGACAGCGAGCCCGACAACCGACAAAAACCAGAACAGCGTCAAATTCCGGCTCGAAAACATGCGACACCTCCAGGAATCACGAATGAAATGTGCATTCGGTGGGGTGACATCGCCGAGACGCGGAACAAGGCGCCCACGGAGGGCTTCGATCCTGCAAATACAGCGGAAATCAATGTAATCTTGTTACCAGTTTGGCTTATCGGCGATAAAAACACAACAATAAACCAAATTTCTGTCAGGTTCGAAGTGCGTCCTCGTAGCGGAATATGCGAACGGTGCTTCCCCGTTGACCCGGCCTCACCTATAATCGAACCATGGCGAAGTATGATTTGGGAGGCAGCTCGTGATCTGGCTTAAACGCCTCGGATGGTTCCTGCTTGGATTTGCCGGTATTGCCGCGTTGCTCTACCTGGTCGGTTTGTTCATTCCCCGTGAACACAAGTTCTCCGAGAGCATCTTGTTACCGCAGCCGCCTCCCGTGGTCTGGTCCCGCATCAGCGACATCGGGGCTACCCCCGCCTGGCGAACCGGGTTGGCGCGTATCGAACCCCTGCCGCCACGCGGCGGTAAACCGGCCTGGTTCGCCTCGGGCGATTTCGGCGAGTTGGTTTATGTCATCGAGGAATCGCTGCCGCCCCGAAAGCTGGTCAGCCGGGTCGAAGAATCGAAAGATTTCTCCGGCGCCTGGACCTTTACCCTGGAAGCTTCCGGCAACGGCACCCTGCTGACCATCACCGAAGAGGGCGAGATCTATAACCCCGTCTTTCGCGCCATGTTGAAGCTGGTTTATGGTTACGGTATCAGTATCCGTTTATATTTCCAGGATCTTGAACGGGTTTTGGGCGCTCCCTCGGAAACGGTTCCGCCCGACCCCCAACCCGCGATCGAGGCGGTACCCGCGAAAAATCATTGAATTAGCTGCTTAAGGAACCGATTTAGCAACCCGAAGATGCTAAAAGTGGGTGAAAATACCTACTAAAGTATGGTGGAGTCAGGGGTCACCAGTGGGTGCGGTAGTGGCGGTATCCGATTACAGAAAATTGAAATGCTCGGAGTGTTCGAACGGGCGAGCCCTGGGTTTCGACTTCACCATGGCTTTTCAACCCATCGTCCAACTCAGTACGCGCGACATCTATGCTTATGAAGCGCTGGCGCGGGGTCTCAACAAAGAGGGCGCACCGACCGTATTCCAAAAGGTCGATCAATCCAACCTCTACCGCTTCGACCAGACCTGTCGGGTCAAGGCCATCAAGCTGGCCGCCGAACTGGGTATGTCCTGCCGTTTGAGCATCAACTTCCTGCCCAACGCGGTCTACAAACCGGAACTCTGTATTCGCACCACGTTGAACGCGGCGGAACAATACGGGTTCCCCATGGAGCGCCTGATCTTCGAGTTCTCCGAATTGGAAAAAATCGACGACCCCGATCACGTGCGCAGGGTGGCGTCCTATTACCAGGCATTGGGCTTCAAGACCGCTGTCGATGATTTCGGAGCCGGGTTTTCAGGGCTCAACTTTATAGCCGAACACCAAACCGACATCATCAAAATAGACCAGCATCTGATCCGCAACCTCCACCTGGACAAGTCGCGGCGCGCCATTGTGAAGGGGATCATCCAGATCTGCACCGACTTGGAGATCACGCCGATTGTCGAGGGCGTGGAGAGTCCCAAGGAAGTCGAGGTGCTGCGCGACATGGGCATCGACCTGTTCCAGGGTTTTTATTTCGCGCGACCCGCTTTCGAATCCTTGACCGACCCGGCCGATATTCCCTTTCCCGATTAAACGATTAAACCGACCCGGGTCAGTTCAGGTTGTTACCGGTTGCCGGAGAAAAGCAGTACCGTTATACTTAGAAAAAGAGAGGCGAATTATGACGGCACTTGCAGAAATTGAAGAAAAAGCGCTGACACTACCTCCTGACGAGCGAGAACGGCTCGCCGGCGCCTTGCTTCATAGTTTGGCGGATGAGCCGCTTTCCGAGATTGAGTGTGCCTGGCTCGATGTAGCCGAAGAACGCTATACTGCCTATAAAGCCGGGAAGCGGCAAGGCATTCCCGGTGACCAGGTTTTCAAGCAAAAGGCCTCTTGATTTGTTCGTCGAATAATCGCAAGGCCGGCGATGAAAACTGTCAGATCAGTTCAGGCCGTTCTTCTCCAGGAACCGTTTGGCCAGGATCGCTTCTTGCGTGTCCGGGTTGTTGAGAATGATCTCGTCGAAGATGGCGACCGCCTTGGCGAACAAACCCAGGTGGAAATTGCTCTGCCCCTCGTACAACCGGGCTTGCAGCCTGAAGTTCCCCGGTTTGCCGGCCACCTGGCCGAATAATTCCCGCGCCTCCTCGTAGGCTTTTTGCTGAAAACGGCACCGGGCCAGGTAGAAGCGGCAATCGTCGGAGAACTGGGAGTTGGGGAAGTTCTGCAACAGGTCGCGAAAGGCCGTTTCGGCAACGTCGTACTTGCCGCGATCGAAGTCCAAACGGGCCTGCTGCAACTGCTTTTGCACCAGGTCGCCGGGTACCGATGAGGCCGCCGCGGGTTCCTCACCCTCGGCCGGAGCGGGCGTGTTGACGGCAACCCGGGTCTCGCGCTGTTCCAGTTCCTCCACGCGGTTGCGCAGATTGTCCAGCGAGGAATTCATGCGGGTCATTTCCTCGCGCATCTGTTTCAACTGGTCTTTCAACTCGGCGCGCAAAGCCAGAACCTCGTCAGTGAATTTTGCTGAGGGGTCGGGCTTGTTTTCCAATACCTCGATCTTCTGCTCCAAAGCGTAGACCTGTTCTTTCAATTGGGCGATGGAGCGCAGCATCTCCTGGCGCTCCTTCTTGCGGTCCGCGGCGGGACTGAATACAACCAGTAATGTCATCAAAATCGCATATACCGGCATAACGGCCTCCTGCTCCTGGCAAACGCGCGGCGAATCACCGCTGCTCTTGGAAAGCTTACCGCTTAAGCGACTGAATCCTCAAGAAGAAAAGACGGCATGGTTGGAAACAAAGCCGAGAGACCGGGCCGAAACCTTTGCCCGCCCTATCCCGATCATATTTCCGCTGATCCCGTCATAGGTGCGCCTGCGGATAAAAGCCCCTTCGTTAATTTGGTGATTGCCAGATGATTTGGAAGCGTTTATCATGAGTCCTCAAAGTATGTTTTTGTTCACCCATCGGGTGATTGGTCGCCTTCTTTGCAGAACCATTTAACCCAAGCAAGAGAATGACTACTCTTTTTGGGGATCCTGTATTCACTAACTGAATCCCTCACTTCGGGAAAGGAGTATAAAGGTGAAGCTCCAAGTCCTTTCACATGCCGGCTTACTGATCGAGTCCACTGGAAAGACCCTGTTGTGTGACCCCTGGCTCATCGGGAGTACCTACTGGAGGTCTTGGTGGAACTACCCGCCGGTTTCCTCCAAATTTGCTCGTTCTCTCAAACCGGACTTCATATATTTGACCCATATTCATTGGGACCATTTCCAGTCAAATTCACTACGCCTTTTCGATGAACAAACACCGATCTTGGTTCCCAAAGGCAATTACGACCGAATCAAGCGGGATCTCAACTACATCGGCTTCCCCAATGTCATCGAATTGAACCACGGCGAGCGCTACGAAATCTCACCTGGTTTCACTTTGACCAGCTATCAGTTCGGCATCTTCCTCGACAGCGCAGCAGTAGTTGAATGCGAGGGCAAGACAATCTTTAACGTCAACGATGCTAAGTTCATGGGCTTACCCCTTCGCCAGATCTTGAAGCGTCACCCCAAGATTGACTTCTTGCTGCGCTCTCACAGTTCGGCCAACTCCAGATTGTGTTACCAGATTATCGACAACCCCGAAGAAGAGGTAGACAACCTGGATAGATACATACAGAACTTTTGCCAGTTCGCGCTCGCGACCGGCGCCCGGTATGCGATTCCATTCGCCTCGAACCACTGCCACCTGCACCGAGATGCTTTCCACTTCAACCAATTCATACAAACACCCTTGATGGTGCGAGATTATGTTAAACGCAATAACATCGATATTTCCCTGGCGATCATGGCTTCCGGCGACAGTTGGACGAGCGAAGGCGGATTCGATACTAACAGCGAATGTTTCTTCGAAGAACGAGTAGAAAAACTGAATGAATACCAAGCGAAGAACACGAAGAAACTGGAAAAGTATTACGCCAAGGAAGAAAATGCCGTTGTTGAGCTGGAACAGATGCAGCATTACTTCAAGAAATTGCACGCCGTGCTGCCCTTCCCGATTAGATATCTCTTTAAGGGCGACGAGATTGTTTACGTGCTCAAGGCCGGCGAGAAGAGGACGGCTTTCGGTGTCGATCTTCACCGTGGCCGCGTGCGGGAGCTGGAAGCCGTGGACGATGGTGAGTTCCCGATCCAAGTCCATACAGCAGCCCTTATCATGAAACATTGCCTTGAAGTTGACTTATTCTCTCACCTCCCGATTAGCAAGCGCGTCATCTACCGCGTTACCTCGGAAAAGAAAAAAAAGATGAAGCTGCTAAACCTCTTGTTCAACATGTACGAGTATGACTTACTGCCGCTGCACCGTCTCTTTACCCCTCGCTCGATAAAAACATGGTGCTTACGATGGCGGGAAATCCTGCTCTACATCTCGCTAACGGTGGATTGGGTACTGTTTAAGCGACTCGACTTCAGCAAGTACCTTAAGCCGGTGCTCAAACCTTCCTGAAGAGACGAGCCCTGAGATCAACCCCAACAAGGCCGGGTGAACCCCCCCCTGGGCGCGCACGCATCTAGCGTGCATCGAGGGGCGCAATGCCCCTCTTTCCGCGCCACTCACCGACACTGGATGTCACAAGTACGATCATTCGTGATCGTGCAAATAGTGCTGTCGCATGTGAGCAATGTATAGTAGTTGGGGAATTCGCCGCCCTTGACTTTCGCGGTTGTTACAAAACTCTCCAAATTTAAACCTTTCAATTGCATTTTCTTCATTAAAAGCCCTCCCGGATCGGGTTTTGGAATGCTTCCCTGGATTTTGTGGTTCCATAGGGTGCTTCTTTTTAGCACGCAGTTCCAGGCGTGTAAACTCCGAAATTGTATTTTCCAGCAAAATCAACTAATTCTATATTGAACAGGAAATTATGATATTGCCACCCTGGGCGCGCACGCGCGCCGGCGTGCATCGAGGGGCGAACCCCCCCAAGGCCTGCCGGCGGACAGGAAGCTGTCGTCAAGACACTGCTGGTTTCGGTTCCAGTCAACGGCACCCGCCTCCTGGAAGAACTCGGCGACATCCACGTCATCTTCTTATAGCTACCTGCCGCGTGTAACTCCACCGGATTCAAGGTTTGATCTCCCCAATCCAAAACCACTCCGGGTCGCCGAAAAGATGACCAAGCAGAACCTTTTGGGGGGAAATCACCTCAAAGCAGTGAAACAGGTGATGCCATCTCTTTTTTCCGGTGTCGATAAAGAAGGCTGTTTGGTGTTCCAGTTTACCGCTGACTTCATCGATTTGGTGTAGAATACCCCGGCTCATGACATAAATTTTGCCATAACGGACACGAAAGTCTGTAAGCACCGGCAACGGTACATTGCTACGAGGGTTTGCAGGCGGGTCGAAGAGTTTCGCGGTTTGCTTTTCGATGACAGGGGCAGTCCCAAGGGTTGCACTCCATACCGCCGGGGCACTCTTCATAATGGAAGTTAACACGCTCCATTACCAATCCTTACTGGTAGGGTGTGCAGCAATAAAGGCCTCTACTTCTTCCAATTTGCAGCGCGAAATACCTGCTTCCTCAACTCCTTGATCAAAGGTAAGGATATAGGCATATCCTTGATCTACTGCAACGACACGCCCAACTGACTTTCTGGTAAACGGAGAAACTGTCCTCTTGCCATCACGATCAAAAACCAAAATCTTAGGTATATTTTTACCTTTACAATATACCCACAAATTATCCAAGGCATCAACCTGCAACCGCCCTATTTGTTCCGGATCAAGATTAATCTCTCTTTGCCGATGATTATCAGTCATATTAAAGATATTAACCTTTGACTGCCCGATTGCGCGAAAAAAAACCACATCTCTATCGTTAGAAACTTGCAACAAAGAAACATCAGAACTCAATACAGGTTTTACTTTGTTTCGTTTCTCACCTATTTGGATGGGAGTAGGAGTATTCTCTCCAATTGGCACGGCCCACTCGAAGAGTGGGAATGATTTTTTAATGTCATCATCCGCAGCAAAGAGCAATTGATTCTTTTCGCCAGGCTGCTTATTGATATCCCATTCGTACCATACGAAACCTTGGTAAACAGGGTTGACAGAGCCCATAGGCGAACGAAAACTCTTAACAAAACCTGCTTTGTTAAACACGCGTACGTTGAGGCCATCAATTACGTAGACTTTATCTTCTTTTGCATAAATCAAAAAAGGGTTTTGCATCTCGCTCGGACCATTACCCGGGCCGCTAATCGTGCTGTGATAGGTGGAGGATGGATTGTAAACACGTATTCTCTTCCCCTTTGTGTCAAGAAGAAAAAAGGTGAAATCATCTGTAATCGCGACTTGTTGTCGCATCATCGGTCTGTAGATTTCAGTTTCTGAAATATTCCACTCAGAAAGTGTTAACAAATATAAGAATAACACACTCTACTCGCTTATGCATGGTTAAAGACAAGGGTTACAACATTGTTCCAGACATACACTCTTGCCAGTTGTTCAGCTTGTTGTTGTATCCAGCATGTGCTCTATTCTGGCTTTCAACCTTTCAACCAAGCCTTCGTAATAGCTAGAGGTTATCCGAAAAGGTGACTTTGCCCTTGAAAACCCCATTTAAACGCTCTGAGAATCGAGAAATCAGGATCGCTCGTGCGAAGGACCGCGAGGAGCGCAGATAAACCCTTTTCAGATAACCTCAAGCTATACTAAAAATCTTGTTCGTGTCAATTTTTTTCAAGGGATAAACAACACCCAGTTTCGAGCTCGGCATTGTCCTGGGTTTTCCGGTCAAAGAGGAGAGGTAGGTTTTGTAAACTGTCCGGGGCCTGGAAATGAAAATTGCGGAGCTGTTTGCTGAGTTCGATTTGGACTTCCCTGGCGATGGTGCGTAGCAGGATGTCTGTTTCGGCTCGGTACACGCTTAGTGCTACGGCATTTTGAGCTGTCCTCCGTATGGTAGCCTTTCTTCGGCCCCCTTTTTTTAAGCGTTCATGTCATATCCCGGCGGCATGCCTCCCTCGCCCGCGTGTAAACGGAACGATGTTAGGAAAGTGGGGCGACGGCTGTAGTCGTTTGCAATTGGGAAATCGCTTGCATGAAAAAAAAACGAAATTTACTCTTTACAAGGGAGCCGTGTCCCCATAGTATGAATAACCGTTCATTTGTGAACAAACATCCATAGCGGCTCATTCTATCGATGTATCCAGCATGCCGCTGCTTTACTTTCAGGAGGAAATCTGATCATGGCCAAGACTGCTACACTTCTGCTCGGCCTGCTTCTTTCGGCATCGGCCTTTGCCAATACCGGTGTTGCTTTTGTTCACGGCACCGGCAACCAGACCAACGCACTCAACGATTACTGGACCACGGAAATGGTGAACTCGGTTCGCCAGGGACTTCCCAACCAGGCGAACTACACGGTGATCAACTGTAAATTCGAAGAATATATGTGGACTCAGGACGCCGCCGGCTGCCTGGCCGATCAACTGAAGAGCTTCATCGACAGCCGGGGCATCACCGACCTGGTCGTCATCACCCACTCCAACGGCGGCAACGTGATGCGCTGGATTCTCTCCAACCCCACCTGGGACCCGGACTATCAGCCCGTCATCAACTCCATTCGCTGGGTCAACGCGTTGGCCGCTTCCAGCAAGGGCACCCCCCTGGCCGATGCCGTGATGAACGGCACCGTTTTCGAAGCCGCCGTCGGCTGGCTGCTGGGTTACCAGAACGATGCCGTGCGCATGCAACAGGTTTCCTGGATGGAATACTACAATGCCAACTACCTCTACGGCACCTCCGGTCGCCCGGCGCTCCCCAAGGGTTTCTGGAACGTGGTGGGCACCGACGTGGACTCCAGCCCCTTCGACGGCGACAGCTACTGCGGCGGCTACTTCGAAAACGTGGGCCTTGAAGTCACCCAGGCATGGCTGAACTCCTGCTCCGACGGTTTCCTGGATTGCTCCAGCCAGGCCGGCGCGGGCTACGTGTGGTACTACGATACCTCGTTCACTAACGGCAGCGAACCGCTGAGCCACAACCAGAGCCGCCGCAAGTGCTTCGGCCTGGATGTCCTGCTGCGCAACGATCTTTAAGGGGGGAGACGTCATGAAGAACCTGATTTACCTGCTCATTCTGTGCCTGCCCGCCGTTGCCGGCGACACCATTCAATTAATGAACCGCAAGTCCGGTGACCTGGGCGCCGATCGTCCCGCGCCCGCCCGCACCGCTAAAAAACCCGGCCTTACCGTTTCTCAGGAAAAGGTCGTCACCAGTTGGGCCCTGAAAGCCGACGAAGCGCTGAACCTGACCGTAACGCCCCACAAGGCCGAATCCAAAGGTTACTGGATGACGGTAGACGCCTCCGCCTTCGACCGGGGCATCGTGCTGCCGCTGACGGCGCCCGGCGCCTTCGTGCGCATCACTCCCGAGCCGGGCCTGTCCGGCGTGGAAATGCTGGACCCCGCCAACCTGGTCCTGATCAGCGAAGCCGGTGAGTCCTTCAGCAACGGTTCCGGCATGGAGAAAATGGTCAGCGCCGAGCAATTGGAACGCGCGGGCGGCAAGCGCCTGTTCCCGCAAGGTTCCGCCGTTTTCCGCATGGCCGAGAGCCTGGGCGCCGGCGAACTGGTGCTGTTCAGCGAGAACATGGACTACAACAGCGGCCGCCGCTATGTGATCGATGTCTTCGAAAGAGGCAGCGACTTCGGCCTGGAACTGGCCGCGGGCAACGACACCTACATGGAAGGCGGACAGCTCGACCTGTCGGTAGCCTTCACCCACAAGGGCAACACCATCGCTCCCGAAACCCTGAGCGCCTCCCTAATCGCCCCCGACGGCGCTGAAACCCCCCTGGCCGTGGCCGCCGGCCGTACGGAATTGACCACGTCGCTGCAAAACGCAACGGCAACCGGCACGCCGGGCCTGTGGGAAGTGCGCGTGAGCGCGGAAGCGGTGATCGACGGCACGCTGGTCCGCCGCGACGCCCGCACGGCCTTTGCCCTGGTGCAACCCACGGCGGTTTTCACCGGCGCGGTTACGGTAGACAACAAGCCCGAGGGCCTGATCACGGAACTGGCGATGGACGTCGCCGAGGCGGGCCGTTACGAGGTACGTGGCATCCTGTTCGGCACTGACGACCGGGGTCAACTCAAGCCCCTGGCCGTGGGCAACACGGCCGATTGGTTGGAGCCGGGTCAAACCGCCCTGGCCATGACCTTCGACCGCTCGGTCATCACCGAGTCGGGCCTGCGCGCCCCGTTCGTGGTCAAGGATCTGCGCCTGATCCACCAGGACCGCATGAGCCTGCTGCACCGCCAGGAGACGGCATTCCGCATTACACGTAAGTAACCCAAGCCCTGAGGGGCTGACCATAGAAACAATAGAAGCGCGGATCGAGCAACTACCGATCCGCGCTTTTTTTGTGGGTTGCGACTTGTGATCTTCAGAGCATACCCGTTGTACTTCTGGAGAGCGGTCGGCCATAAACACGGCGCATTCAGGTCATTCCTGTTTCCCCCCGGGCCGATGATCGTTTTCCGGGAACGGCCCCTACAATAACGCTCCGCTTGCATCGATCGGGACGGCAAAGGACCGTGTGCATTTATAAGTCGGCTCCACGGGTAATCGCCTCAGACGGACTTTCCCCGTGGAATTCCTTGTACAAGGTTGAAAAATAATCGGGCTTGTGGAAACCCACCATGTAGGCGATTTCCGAAACATTTCCCGCATGGCGGCGAAGTAACTGAGCCGCCCGTTTAAGTCGGTACTCTCGGATCAGCACAGCCGTAGGTTTACCCGTCAGGGCTCTCAGCTTTCGACGCAAATGCCGGGGGCTCAGACCCATTTCTTCGGAAAGTTCGGAGACGTTGAATCTCTCGTCGGAAAGGTTTCTGTCGAGGATCTCGGTCAACCGCTCCATGAACACCTCGCCTTGGGACGGCACCTCGACTTCCGTGGGTTCGAAAACGATCTTCGCCGAATCGGCAAGGCGGTGGGTTTGCAGCAAATGATCGACTCGAATAAGCAGGGTATCCAGGTCAAACGGCTTGCGCACGTAATCGTCCGCGCCGGCCTGCAATCCCGCGATTTCGTCAGCCTGTTCCACCTTTGCCGTCAGCAAGAGAATCGGAATATGAGCCGTTTGCTTCCTCTTCCGGAGACGCTTACAGAGTTCAATACCGTCCATGGCCGGCATCATGATGTCACTGATGATCAGATCGGGGACGGTGGACAGCGCCGATTGAAGACCCTCCTCTCCATTATCCGCTTCCAAAACCGCGTATTGTTTTTGCAGGTGCCGCTTCAGAAAAGCGCGCAGTTCAAGGTGGTCTTCTACGATCAGAACCCGTGGTCGATGAACGTCTGCTTCAGAAGCATCTTCCCGGTCACCCTGGTGTTTTTCCGGTGAAGCCGTCTCCGCGATGACCGGTAACCGCGGTTTTCCCTGTTCGGCCGTTTTGGAAAAATGCGGACGGTCAAGCGGCAGTTTGACCGTGAACCGGCTGCCGAACCCCGGTTTGCTGTCCACCTCGATCTGTCCCCCATGAAGCGCGACCAGATCGCGGGCATAGGAGAGCCCGATCCCCGTACCTCGGCCGGGATTGCCCACCTGGTAGAACCTGTCGAAAATATGGGGCAAATGGTGTTCGGGAATCCCGCATCCCGTGTCTTGTACTTCGATGACCGCCTGAAGCTCTCTCCGTTGGATCGAGACCCAAATCTTTCCACCCTTGGATGTATGCCTGAACGCATTGGCCAGCAAGTTATTGATCACCTTGCGCAAATGATCCGAATCGAAGGTGAAAACAAGCGGACCTTCTTCGACGCAAAAACGAAGAAGGATACCCTTGCGCTCTGCCAATGGCAAAAAGGAGGAAACGGTGTCCCGGGCCAAAGGAAGGATATCTTGCCGGCAGGGTTTCATTTGAAGGCAGCCCGCATCTATCTTGGATACGTCCAGAAACTGCTCAACCAGATCGGTCAGTTCGACAGCGTGGCGCAAAGAGGCTTGCGTCAGGTCAGAGAAATCTCCCTTCCCTTGCATCTCCGTCAAATTGCCGATGATCAGAGATAGAGGAGTGCGAAGCTCGTGGGAAATATTGGTGAAAAACCTGGTTTTAAGTGCATCCATTTCTCGCAGTTGCCCCGCCTGGTACTCCAGTTGCTCAGCCTGACTAACTAGCTGGTTCTGCTTTTCCTGTAAGGTGCGCGTCCGTTCAGCCACCAATTGGTCCAGACGCTCCCTGGCCAGGCGCTCATCGCGTAACTTTTTTCTGGATGAAATGAGATTGGCAATGCCGAGAACCGTCGCGATAAAAGCCAGAACATAAAGGCTCTTCGCCCACCATGTCTTCCAGGGAGCCGGCAGGATGGTGATGTCGAGCGAGGTTCCTTCCTCATTCCAGAGGCCGTCACTGTTGCTGCCCTTGACTTCGAACCGGTACTGTCCCGGCGCCAACCCGGTATAAGTGGCCGTGCGCCCGCGGGCATCGGTCTCCGTCCAGTCTTTATCGAAACCGACCAGCTTGTAGGCATACCGATTTTTTTTCGGGTTGATGAAATCAAGTGCCGCGAACTCCAGGGAAAAGACATCGTTTTCATGGGTAAGCGTGAGACCCTGAGCTTCCGAAATGTTCTTTTTCAAAGGGGAGTCCTGTCGGTCGTTTTGCACCGGAACGGGTTGACCATAAAGTGAAAATTCGGTTATCGCCAACGGCGGAGGGATA
>JASJCB010000274.1 GCA_030066195.1 Acidobacteriota bacterium | reverse complement strand
TCAGACATGAAACTGTTAAAGACTTTGCTTTTCACCTCCATCCTGGCCTTGGGCGCTACCGGTATGACCGCCCTGGCCGACAGCTGTAGCGCCAATGCCCGCGCTTGCAGGGCCTCCTGCTCCATCAGCTCGCCTCCCGGCGGCTCCACGGCATGCTACAGCGGCTTCAACTTCGCTACCTGCGTGTCTTTCGACGCCAATGGCAACCAGGTCGGCTATCAGGATGACCAGTGCCAATTCCCCTGGTAATCGAGAGCCAACCCCATACCCGCGCCGGAATACGAACTCGGCGCGGGTTCCGTCCCGAATCTGTCTATGGAGGACCCGTGGCCAAATCTCCCCTTTTTCTTTCCCTGCTTTTCTCACTTCCCGTATTCAGCATAGAACCGCAACGACTGCAACTTCAGCCGCTCGACCTGAAAGACGCACACCCCAACGGCATCCACCAACTGGAAAGCAACGGCCGGCATATCTACATTCGCAGTTCCAGGCAAAGCGAGGTTTTTGTAGTCGACCTCGCCGGCGAACTGGTGCATACCCTGGGCGGAACCGGTGAACATCCCGCCGAATTCGGAAAACACGGCGTGGTGGCCATGGCGCTTTGGGACCGGCACCTCTGGGGCATTGACGGCAGCTTGAAACGCGTCCGCCTGTTCCATGAGGGTCGTTACGTCACCAGTTTCCCCCTGCCCAACTACAACCTGTATTTCGGTTATCCGGCCGGCAATGCCTTCGCCGGCAACAGCGAGGTAGTCCTTGTCCCCGCCCATCCCGATACAGGCTTCCTGGCCGCTGCCTTCCATCGCGACGGCACCCTGCTGCGACACGTGGGAGAACGTCCGGCGGCAACACGCGCCTTGGCCGAAACACTCCCCGGAATCGACGATACTTTTTGGCTGCACGACGGAACTTCATGGTTCGCCGTACATAAGTACTACCCCATGGTCACCGTCTTCAACGATCAGTTCGAGCCCATTCTACGGTTTGATGTCGACAGCCCCGTCACTCGGCGATTGCTGGAACGCATCGAACACTTTCAACCCGATGCGCAAAACAACCTGCCCATGCCCGTCTTCACCGATGTCAAACACCGAAACGGAAAACTGTACCTGATGTCCTGGGGACGCCTGCATCAACTGGACGCGGCCACGGGGAAGCTGCAAGCCGTCTATGTCTTCTACGGCCGGGGCCCGGAATTCGCGCAAGTGACCGCACCCTTCGTGACGCTTTTCAATTTCACCCTTCTGAACGACCGAAAACTGGTCCTGGGTCACCCCGCTATGCCCTGGGACCATGACCTCTGGACAGCGGAACTGCCTTGATCACCTGACTTGCAGGCGCTCAAAGACACGCCGACCGGAAGTCGTTCATTACGACATCGGCCGACAAACAGTATCAACTTATTTTGCAAAAAAAAGTTTACAACCTTTTTGTCTCTTCTTTGACGCCAAGGGCGTATATAACCACAACGCCTTATAGCCGAAGGCCGACAAATAGGTTGGTTCATCGACTTAAACCACCAAGGAGACCACTATTATGACCAAGAAACCTTTCTTCGCCCGCTTCCTGGAAGACCACCTGCCGGAAGAAAAATCCCAGGAAGTGTCCGGGGGAGCCTTGATCTTCACCAAGAAATACCCTTCCGACAATGACGAGATTTTCACCAAGAAATACCCCTCCGACAACGACGAAGGTTAAGCACACACCCTATTCAAATGGTAAAGGCGCGCCGGTCAGGCGCGCCTTTTTCTGTTTTCAGGTTCAGTTGAAGGCTTCCCTGTAAAACGCCGATATTTTCCCCAGGTCACGGCAGCCGATGTAGTGACGGCACAATAGGTTACCCATGATGATCTCTCGTTAAATGATACGAGATTGCATTCAATTTACCGCAACGCCCCTGCTCCCATGTCCAGTACTCAATTGGACGACAATAAAGCGGCAGAGAAGATTAAAGGCGATCTTCTTGCAAAAAAGTTGGTAGATTGTGTTAAGATAATTATTGATTTATTCAGAATTTTACAAAGCTAACCCAGGATAGCGCCTATGATCTCGTTAAAATGGGCAAGTTATTTCGTATTGGCCATACTTGTGATCGCATGCCTTTTCCTACCGAATGGACGCAATTTAACACCTTACTGGAAAACAACGCTGGGTGTAGAACCGAACAAGCCGGTCCTTGTAATTCACGCCGACATGCGTTCTGCGGGAAACCGACGTTTGGCAAGCAGTTTGGAAATGTTGATTCAGAGACGCGGCTTACCGGTGTCTTTGGTCGTCAAGTCCACTTCCTCGGCGTACTTTCAGGCTTCCTTGGAGACTACCCGATCCCTTTCACGTGATTTCCCTCTTCACTGTCCCTCGGATTTCTTTGGCTTTTACGAAAAAAAAGCGCAACCGCTTTTCGAGGGTGATATCCATATGGATAGAGGAAGGATCAAGAGATTGCTACTGGATTATTTCGGTATCGATCCCGCTGAAGAGGCTCGTCAAGCCTTCCAAATCGGCGATCATGTGAAAAACACTGTCCTGGCTACAACCGCCCGCCCCTCCATGGGTCAGCGCACTGTCTATGCCATTTACGAACATAGTTGCTTCGCCTGTGAGAGCGGAAAAGTCCTCACGAATCTGGAAGAAATGGCGGAACGCTTTCCCAATACCAGATTCAATTTTGTGCTCACCAGATCCTATCGAAAAAAGGACATCGAGACTTTCATCGAGGACTATAAGGTGAGTATTCCCGTTTTGATTGCCGATCATTCGTTTCGTGAATTTTGGGACGAAACTCGTGACCCCGATACCTACCCGCATCTCCTGAACGGGTTGCTTCTTGCCCTGGAAAAAGACGGCACCATAGGTCTTATCAAAAACACGGAGGAAATTGAGTTACTCGAATCCTGGCTTTTGTCATCCAAAAACCAGGAAATCTAAATGGAGGTCAAAATGAAGCTGAGAATGATTTGGTTACTTGCGCTGACATTCTATTCCCTGGCTTGCTTCGCACCAACGCCGAAAGGTGTTTGGTGTGCGCAACTATCAGGCTGTAGCGGCGGTGCGGGTTGTCTTGGTCCCGCCACTGTAGATACATGCAAGATCGAGTGCAGTCTTGGTGGTGAGGCTGTCTGCGAAAGTCCCCCGAGATAATAACCCAACCGGCCGCCGGTTCATGGACCGACGGCCTTTTCCCCCAACCGTGAGGGTCGATAATGCGTAAGATCGAAAGCCTTTTATTGCTCTTTCATATAGCAGCCATGATAACGGCGGGGGAGTACCATCGTTTCATTAAGTTTTTCCCTGACGACAGCGGTGAGAAAGAGAGTGATTTTATCATTGGCATACCCAAACAATTGCTTCATAACAGCAAGTTTCTCTATGTGTTGGATCAAGGTGAGCATGGATTTCACATCCTGAATTTCGACGGCAGCCATGTCAGAACGTTCGGCGGGGAGGGTGACGCCCCCGGTGACCTGACCTGGCCTCATCACGGCTCGGTCACCGAAGAGGAACTGGTGGTGATGGATCAGACGGGCCGAGTCTCCTTTTTCGATATTCGGGGCAACTACCGCCGTCGGGTGCCGATGCTGGATGTCATGTCCCGCTTCACCCATGTACCTGGAGGTTTTTTCTTTACCACGCGAACCCAACGGGCGCCTTTCGTGTATGCCTGGGTCAACCGGGATCTGGAGAAGATAAAAACCATCGAGGATCAGCTTTATGTCACTCGCGGTAAATCGTCTTGGGCCCGCAACCTTTTTATGAAACGGGCGGGAGACGCAATTTACTTTCTGCAAATGTACGACACTGCCTTCCGGGTCTTTGACCTGAACAGCGACCTGATAAGAAAAGGCCGACTGAACTTTGACCCGCTCGAAGAACCTGAGTACCAGGAAACCGGGGCGAAGTTCACTTATCGATGCTTCACCGTGTTCCGGAAGCATCTGATTGCCGCGGTCATATCCAAAGGCTGCTTGAGGCTCATGGTTTTTCAGCAGGACGGAAAACTGATCAAGAAGGTTCGACTTCCATTGCAAGCGGCCGGTATCGCCGTCGATGAACTGGTCAATCCAATGGACCTGGCCATTCTGCAACGTGACGGCAAACAGTTCCTCTATAGTTTGTTGATCTTGCCCTATGGGATGGTGCTGATGCATGAGTTCGACGATCGATTGTTCTTGTCAACCGGTACGACTAATTAAGCGTGGGCCCTAGCGCGATGCTGTCCGATCAAGCTTCACGAGCGGGTAAAGTCAGCTTGTCTCCAGACCGGTCTCTTCAAAGTCCCATGCAGTACATAACGCTTGCCTGTCTTTCCTGCCAAAGAGTTACCTGGGGATGGTCGGGTCCCACCTTATCGGCAATCATGGGAACTCCTTCTTTGAAAAGAGCCGCCGCTTCAGGGTCTCGGTTGAGCATGGCGTAAAACGAAGCCAGGTTACATAGGGCGCGCCCCACCTCTACGTGATCCTGTCCGTAGACGGCTCTGGTGGCGTCCAATGCGCTGAGGAAATAGCGCTCGGCTTTTTCAGCCAGGCCCATGCGCTGGTAAAGCACCGCCATGTTATTGAGAAGTGCGGAGTACTCGGGGTGTTTCTTTTCGACCGTTTTCTCCAAAATCTCCTGACTGCGCCGATAAAAGGCTTGGGCTTCCTCATATTTTCTCTGCTGGGACATGGCAATACCCAGAATGTTGAGGCTGCGGGCCACCATGAAATGTTCCTTGCCGTAATGCTTCTCGAAAATGGCCAGGGCTTCACGTAACAAGGGTTCGGCGGTGACACAGTCGCTCTGCCAACCGTAGAAGACGGCGGTGTCTTGTAAGATAATCGCGAGTTCGGGATCACCCGGGTGGTTCTCCCGCATTTTGCGAAGCGCCGAATCGAAAAGAGGTTGCGCTTTGTAGGGTTGTCCCGTGTATATGTAGAGCGAGCCCAGTCTGGTTTCCAGGCGAGCGTGCGCGGCGGTGTTTTCCAGGCCTTGTTCGCCGGACAATTCCAGGGCTCTCAGGTACAGGGTCTCCGATTCGTCGAATTGCCCCAGTTCGTGCCGAACCTTGGCCAGATTACCCATGGCGGCAACCATCCGGCCGGCAGTAGCGGCGTTTTCAACGGCCTCGATCAGAAGCAGTTCCGCCTTTTGGTATTGGCCCGTGTTGAGATAGACCTTTCCCAGGCTCAATTGCAGGGCCGCGCGGGTACCGGGGTTTTGCCCTGTTTCCCGGCGTAACTGTTCCAGGCCGTGTTCCAGTAGTTCTTTGACGGTCGTAGCGCCGCCGGTGGGATCGTGAGGATCCGCGACTTGTAACATCTCGATCAGGAAATCGGCCGTGGCGCCGGCGTATTGACGTTCCTGAAGGATACGCCGGTTCTGAATCGAAACAAGGATGGAGAACGAGAGTAAAAGCACGGCGGAAAGGGCAACGAGGCCGGAGGTCAGCTTGTTTCGCATCACGAAGCGCACCATGGTATAGGCGGCGGTTTCCTTGCGCGCCAGCACGGGAAAACCCTCCTGGAAGCGTTTCAAATCATCGGCCAGGACCTGGACGGAAGCATAACGACGGGCGGGCTCCTTGTTGAGAGCCTTCATGAGTATTTTTTCCAGGTCTCCATCCATGCGACCGCGCCCGGTCGCGCCCTTACCTCTCCCCTGCCCTCTTGCCGCAACGGGTTTGAGCGGCGCCTGCCGGCAAATCACATCCTGAATCTGGGCCGGAGTAAGGCCTTGCAGGTCGTAGGGTCGCCGACCGGCCAGTAATTCGTAGAGCACCACGCCCAGGGAATAGATATCCCCGGCCGTGGTGACGGGTCTGCCGCACACCTGCTCGGGCGAGGCGTATTCGGGCGTCATACAACGGCCTCGAGTCACGGTGACAGTTTGTTCCGCTGCCGCGGTGGTCAGGCGGGCAATGCCGAAATCGAGTAGTTTAGGCTCTCCGTCGCGAGTAACCAGTATATTGCCCGGTTTCAGGTCGCGATGAATGATCAGGTTGCGATGGGCATAGGCAACGGCGTCACAAACCTTGCAGAAAAGGGTCAGGCAGGCGTCTATCCCCAGGCTGTTGCGACGGCAGTATTCGTGAACGGGCAAACCGTCCACGTATTCCATGACCAGGTAGGGCCTGCCGTCCGGCATGGCGCCGCCGTCCAACAGGCGCGCTATGTTGGGATGCTCCAACCGGGCGAGGATGCGGCGTTCGCTTTTGAAACGCCGAACGCTTTCCTCGGTATCCATACCCAGCTTGAGGATTTTCAAAGCGGCCTTCTGGTCGAAATCACCGTCTTGGCGTTCGGCCAGGTAGACAGCGCCGCTGCCGCCGGAACCCAGGTGAGAGCCGATGAGCCAGGACCCGCCCATGGTTCCTTCAAGGGAAAGACAAGCGGGAACCGGTCGTTCCAGGAAATCGATGTCTTCGGCGGCGAGAATAGCGTTCAGTTCGCGTCGAAGTTCCGGGTCCTCACCGGCATGTTCGCGGACAAAACGGGCCCGCTCCTCGCCCTCCAAACACGCGGCTTCTTCCAGCAGTGGTTTCAGGCGAGGCCATAAGTTGTCCGTCATGGTGGTTTCTCCGGGTTTAGACCGCGCGTTTGACTCCCGAGAGCTCCCGCGCCAACCACAAGCGCGCCGCGGCCCATTCGCGTTTCACGGTGGCGGTAGATACGGAGAGGGTTTCCGCGATCTCCGGTACGCTCAGACCGGCGAAAAAGCGCAGTTCGATAATGCGCACATAACGGGCGTCCATGCGTTCCAACCTTTTCAAAGCCTGGTCCAGAGAGATCACATTGCCGGGATCCAGTTCCAGACCCGGTTCCGATTCATCCAGGTCGTCAAGCGAGACCGTCATTGCCCCGGAATTGCGCTTCAGCCGGGTGCGTGCCCGGGCCTGTTCTACAAGGATACGGCGCATGGTCTGGGCGGCGAACCAATAGAAGTGGAGCCGATTGGCAAGGCGTAAGCGACTGTTCTGCTT
Organism: Acidobacteriota bacterium; assembly: GCA_030066195.1. Classification (GTDB taxonomy): domain Bacteria; phylum Acidobacteriota; class Holophagae; order Acanthopleuribacterales; family Acanthopleuribacteraceae; genus JASJCB01. The sequence continues at coordinate 6,669 of JASJCB010000274.1, read as the reverse complement.
TAAGCGTAAGAACGCCTCATTGATCAAGGAAGTCGGATGCAGGGTGCACGCCTCGTGCTCTTCGCGCAGGCAACCCCGGGCGGTCTTGCGCAGCTCGTCATAAACCAGCTCGAATAAATGGTTAAGCGCCTGTTTGTCGCCGCGATGCCACGAGGCCAGGAGACCGGTAATTTCACCGGGGGGAATGGGGGGCGGTAAGGGGGTAACCGCCGCGCCGGGTATTGCGGTCAAGGTGAGTACTCCAAAAAAGTTTTGGTGCGGGAATGAAACGGCCGTGCAGCCGTTTTGGTATGAACCGGAGATGAACGGACGGCGCAAGCGTTCCCGGCGCCGCAGAGCGGGGGCGGCTGCTCCGCGCAATTGAGGGCGCGTTACCGGGTGGCTGAACTTGCTGCGGCAAGAAGAGACAGTGCGTAGGAGAAACTGTCTCAGGCAAGTGGAAAAGGCGCTCGTGTCCGTTATCCTCCGGCCCATACCAAAACAGCGGCATGAAGCAGAGTCAGTAAAACAACGTACGGGGCTTTACTGGAAAGGTTTGATAAAACGATGAACTTTTTATATTCAAAAACAACGGTAGGGCAAGACCGAGTAGACGAGGTAAAGGGGCAGTTATATGCACGTGCTCTTTCCAATAGACGCGATCGAAGCGGTATACTGTCCGTACCTTGTGTTAGTCCACGGATAATCCTTGGCCCGGGAGTTAGTATTGCGCAAGACATTGATTATCGGCGACGTGCACGGATGCTCGGCCGAGTTGGAAGACCTGCTGAACGCGGCGGGTTACGACTCGCGCATGGAACTGTTCTTTGTCGGCGACCTGATCAACAAGGGACCGGATTCGCCGGGCGTGCTGCGACGCGCATACGAAGCGGGGGCAAAGGTAGTGCTCGGCAATCACGAGCGAAGCTTCCTGAAATACCTCCGCAAACAAAAAGAAGGCAACGAACATTTCGAGAAAGTCAAACGGGATATGGGCCGTGACCTCAAATTTTGGGTGAATTATATCCAGTCCTGGCCGTTATACCTGGAGCAGTCCAAATTCCTGATGGTCCACGCGGGCCTGGAGCCGGGAAAGTCGCCCAGAGAAAGCAGGCCGCGCATTTTAACGAATATCCGCACCTGGGACGGCTGGGGCAAGGTGTTGGAGGCGGAAGGCGACCCGCCGTGGTACCACTTCTACACCGACAAGAAATTGGTGGTGTTCGGTCATTGGGCGCTACGCGGGCTGATCGAGCGACCCAACGCGGTGGGCCTGGACACGGGCTGCGTCTACGGCGGGCGGTTGTCCGGGTTGTTGTTACCGGAACGCCGCATCGTGCAAGTGCCGGCCCGCCGGGTCTATTGTGTGCCGACACTGCCGGAATCCAATGGTTTGGAATAACGGCGGCCTTGAAACCCCCTTTCAGTTGCGCCCTACCGGAGCGTGATTTATGCTTGGGTTACCGAACTGCATCCGGGAGACATGAATTATGAGGCGTCCGGAACCTGACCTTCCTGCATTGCGTGATTCCAATTGTTTTCCCGCTACATAGAGAGACGACGAGGCCGGATGGTATGATGATTGTCCGGCCTGGGGAAACTCCCATGTTGCTGAGAGGTATTGTGTGCGTAAGTTATTTTGGATGTTTTGCTCGGTGCTTTTGCTGGGTGCCGCCGGCTTCATAACCCTGGTGAAACTGGAGACCTTGGAAGCCGTGGAAGCAAGTCACGGCCGGTTTCATGAGGGAATCCTGACGACTACCTACAAGGACGGCAAGACCGAGCGCTTCGTCTTCCATGACCCGGTGCGCCTGGTTGCCGCCTATGAAGCCTTGGACGATAATCGCGAGATCGCGCTTCATGGCAAGCGCATCAGCGGCGAGGCATTGTCCGGCATGAGCTTCAACGTCAATATCCACGGCTCTGCCGAGGGCGTGCGGCTCTCTCCACAGTGGGCTGAATCGGTCACCCCCTGCGGCTGTTCGCAACGGGACGGGCTGACTTATACGGCCCGTGCCGGCAAGGGCTTGCGTTCCCTCGGCAACCGTCTGGGTATTTAATGTCGGCATGATTCCCATTCCCGGGATGTGTAGTCATCCCCTGATCAGGGACCGACCACCGGAAAAAGGCGCCCTCCATCGGACCCGGGGGGCGCCCCTGATGGTAGAGTTGACCACGCGTTGGTTGACGGACGGCCCTGCCGAACGGTTGATCACATCCAAACGCCGGGAGATCGAATGGCGCCGGGGCCTGGCTCACAAGATCCCGGCGAAACACATGCCGAAGAACAATCCCATGGGGTATCAAGTCTGGTTGGAGCTTCCCGGGCCCCGGTATACCGACGCGTTTGTGAGCGAGGCCCGGGAGCGCGGTGTCAAGGTCATCGGTGCGGGCGCCTTTGCGGTCAAGCGCCGGAATGTGCCGCAGGCGGTTCGCTTGTCCATAGGCATGCCGTCGCGGGAAGATCTTGAGCGGGGTTGCTGATCCTGGACGACATTCTGAGCGGGTTCACCTCGGCAACCTTTTGAAGGCGTCGGCCCTTACCGACGAAAATACTTCCACACCCACTTGTGATAACACCCGCCGTAACACGGGCCGCTCTGTTATACTGTAGCCATCGACCCCCTATCACCCATCCTTCACCCTCGAGGTAGAAACATGTTGGAAGAATCCCGCCTGATGGCCTATCTGAACGAAGCTCCCTCAGATCAACTCTTGCCCGAGTGCAAGGCCCTGGCCCGTTACAGCCTGGCCTCAGGCTTGAAGGTGTCGCCGAAAATGTTGGCAAACCTTTCCACCGTAGACCTTGTTATGCGTTCTTTGAAAGAAGGGAAGCCGTTACCGGAGCAGAAGGGCCTTCCCCGCGATGAAGCCGAGTGCAGCCGTCATCTCAGCCGAATCCACACCCATTTCTGTGAGGTGATTGCCCCTGCTAAACCTCGCTCGGTTCTGCTCCTGGAGGAACAGCGGGACAAAAGCACCCGTTTGGTTCTGGGTCCCGTGCCCATCGTCCGTCGCATGATGGTGGTGGCTATTGTCTGTTTGTTCTCCTTGTTGGGCATGAGCCTGATTGAGGGTGTAGACGGCGCCTCGGAAAATATCAGCTTGTCGAACAGCGGCTGGAGTTTGTTCTACAACTATCTTTACCTCATTGCCGCATCGGGGTTGGGTGCTTCCTTTGCGGCCCTGTTCCAAACCAACCAGTATGTCAAAGCGCGAACCTTCGATCCCAAGTACGACCAGTCCTATTGGAACCGCTTTTTCCTGGGAGTAACGGCCGGGTTGATTATGGCCTGCTTCTTCCCAACCGGAAACGGTGACGCTACCGACAGCAATCTAAGTAGTCTGGGCGCCCCCCTGCTGGCCATCCTGGGCGGCTTTTCATCGTCAGCGGTGCATCGCATCCTCAGCCGCATCGTCGCTACCATGGAGTCCCTGTTCAAAGGCGACCCCAAGGCGGTCAAAAAAGCGACTTACGAGCGCGCGCAAGCCGGCGCCGCACGGCAGATCACGCGAACCCGCATGGAACTGGCCGCAAAGCTGACGGCGCTACACGGGCAACTTGGTAAAGACGGATCTCCCGAGGCAGCCGCCGAAACCCTGGACCGTATTCAGGACGATCTGTTCTCGGACGGGGCTACATCACTGGGCAGCATAGATGACCTACCGGACCTGAAAGAGAAAACCGAGGTAGAACGCGGTGAACTGAAACTGGTTCAATCGAAAATCAACAGCCGTCGCCTCCTGAAACAATTAGCTTCTCAATGCCTGGCGATGATGGATTTCGCCAACGATTCAGGCAAAACCGCACCGCCGGAGGCCACCAGGCAATTAGAACAGCTCGCCATGCTCTGCCGGCAAAAGAACGATGATGAGGACATTGATTTCGATGAACCGAGGATGATCGAGAAATTGGCGGAGATCCATAACCTGTTGGCAGCGCTCATTGTACCGGCCAGTCCCCGAACCATTCTCATCCTGGCCGAACACAAAAAACCCGGCGAGATCAATCTGCTCCGATTCCGGGGAACGGTGCCCCTGGTGCGTCACTTGAGAGCTGCCGTGTTACTGTCACTGGCGGGCATGGTTCTGTTCAGTCTCTTTGAAAGCGTCGACGGCCGACAAAGTTCCTTCAACATCACGGAAAAATTCGGCATCGACCTGGCGCTGAATTACCTCTTCCTGCTCTCGGCGGCCAGTATGGGTGCTTGCTTCTCGGGTTTGTTTACGGCCAACCAATACATCAAAGAAGGCACCTTCGACAATGTCTTCCAGTCCACCTACTGGTCGCGCTATGTCCTGGGTCTGATGGGCGGCATCATGATTGCCATGCTCGTTCCCCTGGAACAATTTTTCGATCTTTCTGTGTCAGGCCTGGGCCCGTCGCTGCTGGCCTTGCTGGGCGGGTTTGCCGCGGGTTTTGTCTACCGTGTATTGGACAAACTGGTGAAGGTGATGGAGTCCCTGGTCAAGGCCGACCCCAAAACGGCTCTGGCCGCCCGTGAAATGCAGGCTCAGAGCCGTCTCGCGGGCAAGGCGTCGCAACAGCGCTTGGATCAAGCTCGAGAAATCAATCGCCTGCAAAAGAAAATCGCGGCAACAGGCGATGTCGCCTCGGTGCAGGAGGCCCTTTTGGAAATGCAGCAACGCCTGTTGCGTCAGGAGACTCAAGCTGAAGTTTAAACGGTGGCCGAGACCTCTGGGATCTCGGCCGATTTAGGGTTTGTTAACAGGCGCCGGTACCGGTGCAATACCAGGTGCACCCACCGGGGGCGTCGCAATAAGTGCGCTTAAACGTTTCACCGATACCCGCCCGAACAGCCTTCTTTTCATCCGGGTTCAGGGTGACGAAACTCTGGATCTTCAAATTGGGGAGACTTAATTTCATGGTTATCCTCCCTTGATAATAAATGGAACCGTGTTCAGACTGATCCACACTGGAAAACCAAACATGTCCCTGACAGAATCTTAACATAAAACAGGGCGTGAGTTGCGCTGCCGATGGTTTCACGGCGATACATTTCGTTCGGCCACATGACAGCTGACATGTTAAAAGCGTGTCGTAAACACGTCAGGACGGCCATGCCGAGATCTCAGGTGAGTGGGTCGAGAAGGCTTGGAACCTGAAAGCTTTAGGGATGAATGATTTAGACAGGTTAGGTTTTACCTGCGACGTCCTACTCAAACGGCATTAAACTTGCTCGATATTTATCGAGAACACACCCAAATCGACCATTACCCACCTCAAAGTGAACACTGGACCATTGAGGTCGGTAAGTTAAATACCATCAATCAGAAAGCAAGTATTCAAAAGGAGATTTACCATGATTAAGATTGCAGGTGGCAAAACGCCTCCAGGCAAAACAAACTGGAAGCAATATCAAGTGCCAAAAAAGACTCATGAAGATGGAATTTATGTGGATGTAGATACATCTTCAGCTAAATTCCGTGACACCCCCAACTACGTTATTTCAATTTCAGGGACCTCTAATCACTGGTTGGCAAACGGTTGCTCGTCTATTTATGATCCTACCAATGCCGGCTTCCGTGTATATCTCCACTTATCCGATGTCACCCCTGAGTATGCAAACAAACGAGAGTGGGCTGTCAATTGGATTGGTGTAGAAAGTTAATCCCAAACTGTATAAAGGCGCACCACGATGAGGGGACGGGTGCGCCTTTTTCCTTTACCGCAATGGGTATCAGCCGGAATTAGCTGAACGCCCATTGGATACCGAATGATTTGGTGAGATCTGGGATCAAACAGACCTTTCCCGGTGGTCAAGTCACTGATTCACATGTTGACGCCGGTGGTTACCAACCTGGGCTTAATCGATTTCAATCTTAAAGCCTGCATCTTAAAGCTAATTGCTTAACTCTCAGTGCAGCACGACGATCACCTCGGCGTTTACCGTTTCATTGAAATGGGGTTCTGTCAAGAGTTTGCCAATTCCTGCTACCCAAACGCCGGTATGCCAATTCACCGCCGCAAAGTACTCTCAACCAGAACAGCGAAAAGGCCAAGCCGCGGCGCAAAAGTGGGTCGACGTTAAACAAAACAGAGCGTTCCAGATCCAGGAACTCATTGCCAAACCGGTCCTGCAATCCTATAATCGATAGCCCCCGAATTGCCGACAACCCGGAACAGCGCTATTCGGACACTTGCTTCGAGAGGATGCGACCCATGGGAAAGAAAAATGCCGAATTGGGCCTGGTCGATATCAAGGCCGTGCCGCCGCATGAAGAAGAACGCAATCCCGGCATGCCGTTGGACCTGGAAACCGTGGCCGCCGTGCGTGTCAACCGTTCGGCCGTGGAACGTCGATGCGCCACCTACGGCACCCGGCGTTCCATCAAAAAGGCCTGGCAGGCTGCCTGGCTCCTGAAAGCCGTCAGCATGATCGACCTGACCACCTTGTCCGGCGACGATACGCCCGGTAATGTGATCCGGCTCTGCGCCAAGGCCAAACAACCCGTGAGACAAGACTTGCTGGACGAATTGGGCGTGGGTGACCTGGGTCTGACCACCGGCGCGGTTTGCGTCTACCACAATCTCATTCCCACCGCCGTTCAATGCCTGAAAGGCAGCGACATCCCCATTGCCGCCGTATCTACCGGTTTTCCCGCCGGTCAGATCTCCCATGAATTGAAACTGGAAGAGATTCGCCGTCGGCCACCGAACGGCGAATC
>JASJCB010000273.1 GCA_030066195.1 Acidobacteriota bacterium | reverse complement strand
AAGTCAGGAGCAAAGAATGAGAACTGATTCTTTGCTCACTGAAAAGTAATGTGAAAGAAATCAGTTGTGGGTCCTTGACCCGGACTTTTCGGGAGCAAAGAATTAAAAATAATTCTTTGACCCTGAACTTTCGGTGTGCAAGGAATGAGGACTGATTCTTAGCTCCCCGACCTTTAGAATCGAGAAATCAGGTCGGCATCTTCGACCCTGGAAGACGAGAATCAACGAATGAGGCAGTCATATGAGATAAATGCCCGTTTTCTGACGGATGAGTCCGTTGCTGAGTCCTCCACGCGCCCAAACAAGGCCGAATACGCCTCGATCGGCATGCCGGCATGCCCAAACCACAACCAAATGAAGTTTTCGAAACTTGAAGCTGGATTGCCAACCCGGTTGCCATTCAGGATCCGGCCAACTACGTACCCTACTACCACCCCCGTTCCGACACCTTCGACAAGGTGGACCGGGGGCAGCTTCGACTATTCTTGTGATCGTTGACAAGTCACCCACAATTACTGACTTGCACGCTGCTGCCGGTGCTATCATAATGTCAGTACATTGTTATTCCGTCGGAGTGTACCCTTGGCAATGGATTACGATCTCTACGCTCAGTTGGAATCCTTCAATACGCGATTGACCATGAACACCATGCAGTTCCTCATGAAGAACGGCGAGGTGGTTAAATACGAGAAGGGCGCCATCGTCTCTCGCGAGGGTGATCCCTCCGATCATGTCTACATCATCATTGACGGCAGCGCCCTGGTGCGCAAGACCGATCACTTGGGCAATCAGGTCAAGATCGCCACTATCGAATCCGGCGGTTTGTTCGGCGAGATGGGCGTGTTTTTGGATATGCGCCGCTCCGCCACCATCGTCGCCCAAACGCCCATGACCGCGGCCCGCTTTACCAACGAGAATTTCATCAACGCCCTGCCGCGAACGCCCGACCTGACCGTGAAGCTGCTGCGCTCCCTCACCGAAAAGGTCAACAAAGTCAACTGGCGCGTGGCCGATATGGCCATTAGCAACGCCATGCTGGTTATCGGTACGTATATACTGGAGTGTCCGGTACTGGATGACCTGGCGAGCTGTATTATGGACAGCGAGTTGGTCAAGAAGGAAACCAGGTTGGAACAGCACAAGATCGTGGATGCCTTGAAAACCTTCCACAAGCGCGGGCTTATCCGCAACCTGGCTTTCAACGACGGACGCAACTTCGTTTTCGAGGCCAAGGTGCCGGAACTGAAGAAGTTCCTGCGCAAACTGGCCGCCAAGACCTGAGGAGTTCCATGGTCAAGCCTTTGGATGAAGCAGCCCTGAGCGCCCTGCCCATGACAGGCGGTCGTATGGACGTGCGTTTCGAAGACAACGCGGATGTCAAAACCCAGTTGGAACAGTTCATCGGCAACCAGGGCCTGTTCGTGTCCACGGGCGCGGCGGCCAGGCCGTTCAGCGAATTCGAACTGGTTATGCACCTGCCCGACGGCAAGACTTGCGATCCGGCGCGTGCTCGGCTGGTGCAGGTGGTGCCCTACGGTGATCAGCCCGGTCTCATGCTCCAGTTCCTCGATCTCCCGCCAACCGTCGAACCGCAGTTGAAAACCTTCCTGGCCAAAAAGGAGGCGCCGCCTATTCCAACCCGCAATCAGCCGCCCGCGCAAAAGGAAATGAAAAACGGCGAAGCCGGCCCCGGTGACCGTCAGACCATCTTCGACCGTATCCGCAAGTTGCGCCCGGACGAACGAAGCCGGCTGGCCGGGCGCGCCAACAAGATGGAGCGCTCCGTTTTGATTCGCGATACCGAAGCGGTGGTCATCATGTTCCTGCTCAAGAACCCCAACCTCACCAGGGGGGAAGCAATGGAGATATCGCGGCTGAAAACCATCAACCACCAGGTGGTCACCCAACTCCTGTCCAATAAGCAATGGGCACAAATCGAGGAACTGCGCTACAACCTTTCGGTCAATCCCAAAACGCCCACTTCCATCGTGCTGAAGCTGCTGCCGGGTCTCAGCATGAAGCACCTGCGCGAGATGGCGAAGAATCACGGCCTGAAGAACCAGGTCAAACAGGCCGCGTTGCGCATCGTACTGAAAAATGCCGGGACGTAAACCGGGTTATTCCACGATCAGCTTCCAGGTCACCGCGTCTTCCAGCAGGGCTTCCGGGTCCAGGCGCACCTTGGGCGTGGCGTCGACGGTCTCGGCCCGCAGGTAGTTGGTGCCGGGCGCCAGATCGGAGGTAAGCAGTTCGTAGATATCACCGCTGCCGACCAATGTATCGTTCAATATCCAGATCGTGCTCATCACGTGCCCGGGCATGGGGGTTACGCTGAAGGTCATTTTGGGTTCGGTCACCAACAGGGTTGTTTTGAGCGGTCTGTAGCTGTCGATCGGCGAGGCGAAGCTGTAGATGCGACGAACCAGCACCTCCTCGTTGACGGCGTAGAAGGGTTCGCCCAGGGCGCGCATGGCCGATGTAGCCGTGGGTCGGTACATATCGGCGGGACAATAGTTTCCGCCCTCATACAGGCCCGGCATGCTGCCGAACGATTCGGGGGTGGGCGTCAGAACCGGTCCGTCGAACCAATGCGCCCATTTGACCAGGGGGATGAAGGTGAAGGTGGTTGCATTGGGTTCCTCGGGCTCCGCCGGATCGCAGAGTAGCGGCTCGACATATTCATCCGCCAGCAGGCCCAGGGTGTGACCGGCCTCGTGAATAATGGTTTCGGGCATCGAGGAATCGGTAGAGGTGACGGCTACCATCCCGCCGGAACCGCCGTATTCCGGGTCGTTGACAAGGACGACCACCAGGTCGTCGGCATCCGGGTGAACCAGGGTGTTGACCAATTTCACGGCGCGCACATCGTCCAGGCAGATAAGGCGGTCGATGCCCGCGCATTCATAGGTTGCATCCAGGGCCGTATCCACGAAGATGCCGTCGCTTGGATGATCCGCGCCGGATTCTTCACTGACCAGTTTGATGGTAGTGACATTGAAAAAGCCCTCGAAGGTCTCGAAGGGTTCAATTGCGAAGAAATCGCGCATGGCGTCTTCCACGTCGTCAACGAAATCGCTCATCTGTTCGGCAGTGTAGCCTTCGCTGATGAACACCAGATCCAGGCGGTCGGAGTAAGCGCCGTTGTCCATAAGCGTGGTGACCTCGACCGTTTCGGTCTTGCCCAACTTTCGTTCATGCGGCATGCGTTGCGGCAAAAAGGGCACGGATTGCAACAGGCTGAACGCCAGGGCATCGCCAAAAACAGAGGGCTCTAAAATATCCAGGCGGGCGATGGACAAGTCGGTGGGCAGGACCACTTGCAGCAGAGCCCGATCGCGGACGACCCGATGACTTTCGATGATATGCCCGTTTTGATCGAAGAACTCACCACGGAGGATGCGCGGGTCATTGACGGTTTGCCGCGCCAATAAATTGCCGAGGTGATCGTAGGCGGCGACAGTCAGTCGACCGGGACCCGGCTCCAGGTTTTCAGGCGGACGGTGGTCGACGGGCAGCGGGGTTAGGGTGAGCTGTGTATCGACGGCGCCCAGGAACAGATCGACCTGCTGAAAACGGTCGCCGGCAAGCAGGGGGAGACCAAGAACCAGGAGGGTGATAACAAGGGCTTTCATGACGGATCTCCTTGAAAATTTTTGCGGGACCCGGAGGGTCCTATATGCTTAGGGGAAGCGGGTCGATATTTGTTACCGATTAATTTGAAAAAGGGGGATTCGCAAACCGCGAAATCGGCCCGAAGGCTTTGCGAAGACAGGGAAAACTCACTTACTTAATATTTACTTATCATCGGTTGACACCCGTATAGCCCGATGATACAATCCGATCTCGTTGTCGCGGGGTAGAGCAGTCTGGTAGCTCGTCGGGCTCATAACCCGGAGGTCGAAGGTTCAAATCCTTCCCCCGCAACCAAACCTTCTTATTCTGTGAGTTGGTACCGTCAGGTACTTTTTTTTTGCCCATAATTGTCGCGGGGTAGAGCAGTCTGGTAGCTCGTCGGGCTCATAACCCGGAGGTCGGAGGTTCAAATCCTCCCCCCGCAACCAACTCACTTTTTCAGGAAGACGTACAAGCGAACGGTAACGCGGGGTAGAGCAGTCTGGTAGCTCGTCGGGCTCATAACCCGGAGGTCGGAGGTTCAAATCCTCCCCCCGCAACCAACCGCATTGTGGCTAAAACAGGTCGGGGCTGCATGCTGTCGGCGTGCCTGCACGCCGAGATTCGCGTCACGCGAAGCGAAAACCCTGGGCGCGCACACATCCTGCGTGCTCTTCCATGGGATGAGCATGAACTATAGGTTTAATAAGAAAGAACTTATTGACTCGAGGATACTATCCGCCTCGCTTCGCACGGCGCGAATCTCGGTTGGGATGCAAGCCGCCGGCGTGCGCGCCCGGGACTTTCGCCTAATGACTGCCCGTATGACCGAACCCGCCCGCGCCGCGTTGCGTATCCGGCAACTCATCCACCTTTTGCCAGGAGGCCCGCCGAACCGGGGCGATGATCAACTGCGCGATGCGCATGCCGCGCTCGATGGTCACTTCTTCAGTCGCGAAGTTAATCAAGGGCACCAGGATCTCCCCGCGATAGTCCGCATCGATAGTGCCCGGGCTGTTGACCACGCCGATGCCCAGTTTCAACGACAAGCCGGAGCGAGGCCGCACCTGGCCCTCAAAACCCACGGGGATCGCGATGCGGATACCGGTGGGCGCGGCGCGGCGTTGACCGGGTTGCAGGACCAGCGGTTCCGTCAAGGCGGCGCGCAGGTCCATGCCCACGGAACCCGAGGTTTCGTAAGCGGGCAGCGGCAAACCTTCGAAGTGAGGCAGGGTGACAATAGGGATCTGCATGGCGATCTCCTCAAACAGTGGTCAGGGACCAGGGTTTTTCCGGTGCGTCGCCCGGCAGGCGACCGACGGCGAACAGGCCCATGGTCTTGCGGGTGAACAGGTCCTCGGCTGCCCGAGTCACGCGGGGCAGGTCCACGGCTTCCAGGGCCGCTATTGCCTCGACCAGGTCGAACGGCCGATCCAAAAGCATCAAGTCTCGAGCCATGGAGGAGGCGCGTGAACCGGTGGTCTCCAAGCCCATCAGGGTATTGCCGATCAACTGTTCCCGGGCTCGCGCCAGTTCGGCTTGCGGTATGCCCTTTTCGAGCAACTCAGCCACCACCTGGAAAGCCAGCGTCAGGACCTTCTCGAAGTTCTCCGGACTGCAACCGCCGTAGATGGTGAACATGCCGCAATCGGAAAACAAGCTGGTGAAGGAACCTACGCTATAGGCCAGGCCGTTTTCCTCGCGGATGCGTTGAAAGAGCCGGGAACTCATGCTGCCGCCCAGCAGGGTATTCAGCAGATAGAGCGCGTCGCGGTCAGGATGGGTGTAGGCCTCGGCCTCGAAATTCAGGCAGAAGTTGACCTGCTCCAGGTGAGGACGCGGCAGGTAAACCTGAAAGCCTTGCGCGGCGGGTTTTTCCGCGGCCTCTGACGGGGCCGGGGCCAGGGCGTCGCGAATGGGAAAACGTTGGGTCAGTTCGTCGCAAAGTTGGTCATGATCTACCTTTCCGGCAGCGGAAACCACCAGTCCGCCGCTGTGGTAGAAGCGTCGGTGAAACGCGGCCGCGGCGTCGTGATCGAAGGCGGCAACCGTTTCCACCGTGCCCAGAATGGGGCGGCCGATGGGGTGACCCGTCCAGAGGTTCTGAAGGCTGCGCTCATAAGCCAGGTCCTCCGGGTTGTCTTCTTCCATCTTGATTTCTTCCAGGACCACCCGGCGCTCGCGCGTCAACTCTTCCGGGTCGAACAGCGGGTGCTGTAACATATCGGCCAGAATATCCAGCATCACGGGCAGGTGCTTCTCGCGAACCTTGAAGGAGTAACAGGTCTCCTCCTTGGCGGTATAGGCATCCAAAACGCCGCCCACGGAATCGACCGCCTCGGCAATATCGCGGGCGCCTCGGGTAGATGTCCCCTTGAACAAGGTGTGCTCGATAAAGTGGAACATGCCGTTGGTTACGGGATCTTCATGCCGAGAGCCGCGCGGCAACCAAAAGCCCAACGAAACGGTCTCCACCGCCGGCATCCACTCGGTGGCAACCCGCATGCCGTTAGCGAGACTACTGATACGACAGGTCATAGCACCCCCAGGCTGAGCGCACATGATACAAGGGGGGGAAGTAAGTTGCAAGTCAATAGTTGCACAGCACAACCCTGTTCCATCACCGGCATCACAGCGTCTCGCTTGAATTCCGGGGTATATTTTCTTCTCGCTTTTTTTGTCACTTTCTCTCCCACTTCAGATCACCTGATCAGCGCATCGAACCGTCCATATCCATCCCCGGGGTGTACCGTGTATTCTTCCTTCACAGCGGTTTAGCTCCTGCCTCTTGATCGAGCGCGCTCCTTTCCGGCATTCTCTTGTTATGCTGTCCGGAAAAACAGGGGAAACCACTTTGCCTACATGGTAAAATGATGGCGAAGAGAGTTAGCCGCATTGTTACCACGAGCTTGTTGTAAGCGCTCGTGGCAATCATCCTAAACGCGAATTAGGGGGCTGACATGAACGTCATTGAAAAAGACGCAAAATATCTTCCCACGGAAAGAGAGCGGGCATTTCTTGCTACGGTTGAAAGCCCGAAGTACGACCGGCAGAGCATCAACGGCCTGGCGCCCTTCATGGAAGGGCGCGTACCGGAAGAGATGCAGGGCTTCTACTCCCACGAGGAGTTGGCGGCGTTGAGCCTTTTGAAAGGGACGGATCGGGATGTCGAAAAACGCATGCCCGTCAAGATGACCCGGCACTATCACGACCTGGCGAAGCAAAGCCCGGCGATCAGCCGCCTGGTGAAGGCGGCGCCGGAGGAAACCAGGAGCCTGGCGGGCGCTGAAGACCCGGGCTACCAGATGGATTACAGCCCGGTTGAGGGCCTGCTTCACAAATACGAGATGGGGTTGATGTACGTGGTCTCCACCTGTTCGTCTCACTGCCGATTCTGTTATCGAGAGGAGTTGATCGGCCGCAAGGAGATCCAACGTCAGGACGGGACGGTCGCCAAGAAGGGCCTCGCCAAAATCAAAGAGGTCATGGACTATATCCACGCGCATAATGAGGCGGTGGCCGCCAACGGCGGGCATCATCCCGAATCGGGCAGGGAAAAACTGCGCGAGATCTTGCTCTCCGGCGGCGATCCCATGGTCCTGCCCAACAGCAAACTGGCCGCCTGGCTGGCGGCGCTGGCCGAGGCCGGCATTGAATCGATCCGCATCGGCACCAAGGAGATGGCTTTCTTCCCGGATCGCTTCGATCCAACCTTTCTTGCCATGCTGGACCAGTTCCACACGACCTACCCGGACGTGGGGCTGCGCATGATGCTCCACTTCAACCACCCCGATGAGTTGTTGGCCAAAGATCAGGACGGCAACTATATCGAAGAACCGTCCGGTATCCTGAAGTGGCGCCCCGAGACCAAACGCGCCATGGAGGGTCTGACCTCCCGTGGTTGGATCAGCATAGAAAACCAGTCACCGATTATCAAGGGCATCAACGACGACCCCGATGCACTGCGCATCCTGCAACGGGCCATGAAACGGGTGGGCGCCAACAACCACTACTTCTTCTGCGGGCGCGACATTGTGGCGCACGAAATGTTCAACGTGCCCATCGAAACCGCATGGCAGATCTTGAACGAATCACAAAAGGGCTTGTCGGGTGTGGAAACCCACGCCCGTCTCTCCATCACCCACTACAAGGGGAAAACCGAAGTGGTGGCCGTCACCAATGAACCGCTGCCCGGTTTTGCCGGCGCGGAAAACGGTGTGGTCATCTTCAAGATTCTCCGCAGCGCCGCGGATGCGCCCGATCGGGGCAAGGTCTGCATTGTCGGCCGCAACCCGGACGCGATCTGGTTTGACGGTTATGCCGACCGCGTCCTCTTCGACGAGGCCGGGCTGTACGATTATCAACGGGTCACCGACCCCAGAGTAGCGCCGCCGCTGCAATGCCAGGTGTGAGTTTGCCATGATCAACAAACAGGTAGCCGATGCCGCGGAAGCGGTTGCAGATATTTTCGATGGCGCCACGGTCATGATCGGCGGGTTCGGCGAGGCGGGCAGCCCCATCGAACTGATTCACGCGCTGATCGACCAGGGCGCGGCCGGACTGACGGTCGTCAACAACAATACCGGCAGCGGCGAGGTGGGGCTGGCCGCCCTGATCAAGGCCGGACGGGTGGCGAAGATGATCTGTTCCTATCCTCGCTCTCTCAACTCCACCGTGTTTCCGGAAATGTACCGCTCCGGACAGATCCAACTTGAGCTGGTGCCCCAGGGTACCCTGGCGGAACGGATTCGGGCCGGGGGCGCGGGCATTCCCGCGTTCTATACACCGACCTCCGTGGGCACGCCGCTCGGCGAAGGCAAGGAACTGCGCCGATTCGACGGCCGTGACTATGTACTGGAATATGGCCTGACCGCCGATTTTGCCCTCATCAAAGGACTGGCGGCGGACCCTCTGGGCAACGTCATCTATAACAAAACAGCACGTAACTTCACCCCCGTGATGGCCACGGCCGCAACAACCACGATCGTCCAGGTCACCTCCCTTGTCGCCAAGGGTGAGCTGGATCCCGAGTCAATCATTACACCCGGCATCTTCGTCCATCGGATTGTCAGGGTAGGTGAGCCGGCCTATGAGTCGGTGTTGGTGGCTAAAGGAGTGTCGTACCCATGAACACGGTAACGTCTAAGATCGGCCTGACCCGAGAACAAATGGCGCAACGCGTTGCGCTTGACATTCCGGACGGTTCCTATGTGAACCTGGGGATCGGCATCCCCGAACTCGTCACCCGCTTCGTGCCGGAGGGACGCGAGTTGATCTACCACACGGAAAACGGCTTGCTGGGTATGGGACCGTCGCCCGAAACCGGCATGGGTGACCCCGAACTGATCAATGCCGGAAAACGCCAGGTGACCGCCCTCCCCGGCGCGGCCTATTTCCATCAGGCCGACAGCTTCGCCATGATCCGGGGCGGCCACCTCGACCTTTGCGTGCTCGGCGCCTTGCAGGTTTCCGAGAAAGGCGACATCGCCAACTGGTCCACGGGCGCGCCCGACGCGATTCCGGCGGTGGGTGGCGCCATGGACCTGGTTGCCGGGGTGAAGTCGATCTATGTCATCACTCAGCACTGCACCAAGCACGGCCGGCCGAAGCTTGTCGCCGAGTGCACCTATCCGCTGACCGGACTCGCGGTCATCGACCGAATCTACACCGATCTCGCGGTCATCGACATCACGCCGCGAGGTTTCCAACTGGTGGAGCTAAGCCCGGGTGTCTCTTTCGACTACGTGCGGGAGCGTACCGGGGCAAGGCTGCTTCCCATCGAAGAAGATCAAAGGATGGCCGGCTATGAATAGTCCTACACATATTTCATCGAAAAGCGCCTCGCTTTACGAGCGTGCGCTCCACATTCTGCCGGGCGGCGTAAGCAGGAACACGGTGCTGCGGAAACCGCACCCGCTCTATGCCGACACCGCCGTGGGCTGCCGGATCACCGATATCGAGGGCGTGGAACGCATCGATTTCTCAAACAACATGGCATCCTTGATTCACGGACACGCGCACCCCGCCATTGTGGCCGCGGTGACAGAACAGCTACACAAAGGCACCGCCTATACCCTGGCTACCGAGGTCGAACTTCGCTATGCCGAACACCTGTGCGGCCGTTCCCCGAGTTTTGAAAAGCTGCGCTTTGTGAACTCCGGCACGGAAGCGGTGATGGCCGCCTTGAAGGCAGCGCGGGCGTTCACATCGCGTCCCAAAATCGCCAAGGTGGAAGGCGCCTATCACGGGGTGTACGACTACGCCGAGGTCAGTCAGACGGCGCAACCCGGGAGTTGGGGCAAGGTGGACCGGCCGGCGAGTGTGCCCGTGGCCCATGGCATGCCGGCCTCGGCGCTCGCCGATGTGGTGATCATTCCCTTCAACGATACCGAGCGTGCCCTTGCGATCCTGGATGAACACAAGGGCGATCTGGCCTGTGTACTGCTCGACCTGATGCCGCACCGGGTTGGCTTGAAACCCGCCGACCACGAGTTTGTCTCAGCGTTGCGCGATTGGACCCGCCGGGACGGTGCGCTGCTTGTTCTGGATGAAGTGATTACCTTCCGCTCGGCGTTCGGCGGCGCCCAATCCTGGTATGGCCTCACCCCGGATCTGACCGCGCTTGGCAAGGCCATCGGCGGAGGCTTCCCCGTCGGCGCCGTTGCGGGCCGCGCCGAGGTGATGGATGTCATGAACCCCCTGCGGAAACCGCTGTTGTTACCTCACTCGGGAACCTTCTCCGCCAACCCGATCACCATGACGGCGGGCCTGGTTGCCATGGAACTGTTCGATGAAGCCGCCATAACCCGGCTGAACCAATTGGCCGATCTGGCCAAAACCGGCATCGAAGACGTCATCCGGGCCACGGGGTTCAAAGCGTGCGTGACGGGCGCGGGTTCCATGTTCCGCGTCCATTTAAAACAACATCCACCCCAAAACTATCGTGAAGCCTATCAAACGCCGGAGGAGGAACAGATGCTGAAGGTACTGCTCGATCACCTGTTCGATCAGGGCTTCATGATGATCAACACCTGTTCCGCGACCATTTCGACCCCAATGGGCCCGTTGGAGATCGATGCCCTCGTCAATGCTTTCGAAAGCGGGTTCCAATTGCTGAGCGCGGCCCGGCCCGTCTCCGCGGGAGCATGTTCTTAATGCCGCGGAACGGCCGTCAGAAATGAGGGGGGTCACCACCCGTGACCCCCCAATCTCCGGGAAGTTAGGGGACATAGCAAGCTTCAAGCTTCAATTGAAGCTTGCCGCTACTTCAACAGCTTTTTGATCTGGGGGGAGAAGTGGACGAGTTGGTCCAGGAGTGACGAGGCCCGGATCCGTGTTTCTCCTTCTTCACGGAATTCCACGATCCCGAATAAATAGGACCACCGATCGCATACTCTTTCTCTGTAGACGTTTGCGAGGGTCTGCTCGCTGCCCCCCTCCAGAGCAACGGTTTGAGGGAAGGCCCGTTGGAAGAAGCTGAAGTATTCCTCAGGGTTCCGCCACTGATTTCCAAAACGCTTGTACAAGTAGAGATGGAAGGGCACGGCCTGCTGAATAATTTTGTACTCCGGATCCCATTCGTCTGCCGCCCAATTGTATTCCTCGCAATAGGTATGGAACAGGCGCGGGTAGATTTCCCGGAACCCGGATCGTTGATAGAGCGCAAAGAAATCGGGCGTCAAGCGGATGGTGGTTTTTTTGATGTCCAGGAAGCCGGCAAAGTTCATCGTCCAGCGAAATTGACTGAGTATGGGGAATTGATCCTCATCTTTCAACCATGCATCGATGTTGCTCCTCTCGTACATTTCCCGGCCCATATAAGCCTCGGTCAACTCGTGGCACAGCCGAAGCGGCAGGTTTTCCTTTTTGTTGAGACGAACACTCTTGGTACCCATATACGACATCATCCGTGAGACCAGGAGGAGAATGGCTGCCTTGGGTTCATGGTCGAGCACCTTGGGAAATGTGGCGATTTCAGGACTGTCGAAGGGCCTGTAAAGCATGAGGTGCATTTGTTCGGGGCTCAAACCAAAAAAATCGTCCAGACCGCCGCTTTGATGCTGTTGGACTTGTTGCCCGATAAAGGTCTCTGCATCCTGTATATCGGCAAATTCACGATCCGCGAGTTGGCTTTTCAACTCGCTGAGGAAATCATCGGTCACCTGGCTTCCCTTCCCGCGACAACACTTTTTGTATTTTTTGCCACTCCCGCAGGGGCATAGTTCGTTTCGTCCGGTTCTCAATTCATCACCTCATCCCATCGTGATCCCACGATTCTAAAATGAATGGGACTGTGAAACCAGGAGAAAGAGAGGGCGAGGTTTTCAAACTGCAACTTGCCGGTTGCAGCTCGAAGCTTGCAGCTTGCTAACATCAACTGGCTCCATCCTCTGTCGTTGTCCGTGGGTCGGTCCACCAGTAAAAGAGGCCGAAATGGGTACCGGTCCTCCGATTGTTCCAGGTCTGTTCACGAGTGTCAGCCCAGGATCCATGCCGCTAACGGCGGCAAATGGGGCCTTGGTGGACGGTATAAGCCTTGCGGATGCCTGCTCTTGGTCCCGCGCACGATGGATTTCGTTTTCAAATTCCCGTGATAGCTTTAAAAAAGGCTGACAAGGCCGCGCTATACTCTTTGGTATGCATGTTGTTCAAAATGTCTGTTATGATATTTTTCCTGTCGGTGTCGTAAGTGTCCATATTTTTCAAAGCGAGGCACTTGAGATGGTAATCGTTTTTAAGATCGCGAAGAGCCTTGGGGCGCTCTTCGGTTACCAATTCCTCTCGATTGAGGTATAGGTTTAATATGGTTGCTTTCCCTCTTTCTGTGACACCAAGTGCAATGCCTTTGTTATCGAAGCTTAGATGGTCCGCCAGGTCTGAGTCCCTCAAGGGGTGCAGGATGAGGGGCTGTTCCAGGGCATCCAATTCATCGGGGGAGAGCATGAAATGCTTTGGATCTGTTTCAAGTGCGACCCCCTTGTAATCGCCGTTCTTACTTTCTTCGTCACTGAATAGTGCGTGGGTGTTTTTGACGGGGAAGCTCGTGTATTTCGCGGGTTTATCATTGCATGTATTGCAAGCCGGAATTAAATTGCGCCAGTCGTAGGCAACCCAGAAATAGCCGGGATGAGTCCGTTTCACACCATCCTCGTACATCGATTTAACCGTGGTATAGGTCACATTGTGCTCGTGTTCATCTCGGCTGGGATCTTTAAGGCTTTTAATGGAAACCTCACCCTTGGGTCGGTAATGATCCGTGACGAGGTCTTTCCTTTTGACTCGAGCCTCGCAGTAGCCGCATTTCCGGTTGAATACCCTTTCGTAGAACCATTCCTTGAGTTCCTTGTAACCCTCGCTTTTAACCGCGGATGACATGGATGGCTTTTTGACTGGAGCGGAGGCTCTTCTTTTTTGGTATTCCTGAACAACCTCCGCCCGCTGGTTTATGGCGGCTTGGGTCAAACGCTCCCAAGCGTCTTTTTCATTGCCCGCGTATTGGTTTGGGTCAAAATCAATATAAATCAAGGATTACTGACCTCCTCTAACAATGCGCGCGCACGTTCTCTGAGGCGTTGCTGAATCTTGGGAGGCGCGTGCCCGGCCTGTTCTTCCAAAACGGCTTCAAAGAGTTCCTGGGCTTTTCGCTCGGGGTTGGTTTCGTCGGGGGAGGGAATCAAGGCGCCAAGTTCTTTCTGTAACGCCTCGAATCGCTTCTGCTCCTCCTTGGTTCGATTCTTATGTCCCAGGCTAGAGTATTCGTTAATTTTTTTGGCAAGCTCGGGTCGGGTGGTGCGCAGACCGAAGAGGCGACTGGTCAAGACCTGATCGGCTCGGCCTTGGGTCATATCATTCGTAACCCGGAGTTGCGCCACGCGGCCGTCCTCATCCCTGCGCAGGCGGATCACCCGCTCGGCGGGCAAATCAGCGGCCAACAGAGGGGAGTGGGTGGTAACAATGAACTGGATATTGGGGAAACAATCCGTAAGGTTTTGAACCAAAAATTGCTGCCATTCCGGATGCATA
>JASJCB010000004.1 GCA_030066195.1 Acidobacteriota bacterium | reverse complement strand
AAGGGCATCGACGGCGATGTGGACCGCAAGGCCACCGTGTCCATCATCGTCAACGACGAAAAGGGCGCCGAGGCCGTTCGCTGGAACCTGCTCGAAGCCTGGCCCAACAAGTGGACCGGTCCCGACCTCAAGGCCACCGGCGGCACGGAACTGGCCATCGAGTCCATCGAATTCGTCTGTGAAGCAGTGGAGTGGGCATAATGTTACAAACTGAATACCAATTTATGCTTCCCATGGGTTACGTGGACAAGGAAGGCCGGTTGCACCGCGAGGGCACCATGCGCCTGGCCAACGCCCGCGACGAGATCGCCCCGCTGGAAGACCCCCGCGTGGCGCGCAACAAGGCCTACCTGGTAGTCATCCTGCTGGGCCGCGTCATCACCAAACTGGGCGATCTCAAAAGTGTCAACCCCGGCGTCATCGAGAACCTGTTCTCGGCTGACCTGGCCTACCTGCAAGACTTCTACTGGCGCATCAACGCCAACGGACAGTCGCGCGTTACCGTCAGTTGCCCCGAGTGCGATAACTGCTTCGAGGTAGACGACAACGTGACGGCCGGGGGTGAGTTGGTGGGGGTATAGCGCGTTACCCCCGGGAAGAGCTCACCCGTGAAGTGGCCTTTCTGGCCTATCACTTTCACTGGTCCAAGGAAGAAATCATGGACATGCCGCACCGCGAGCGGCACCTCTGGGTCAAGGAGGTTTCCGGCATCAACCGGGAAATCAACGAGGCCGCGGAGGAGGCCGCCCGTCAAGCGGTGCGGTCGGCGTAAGAGGATGTTATGACAGCCAAACCCGGCATTGCCATCGCAGAACAGGTTCGCTTGCCGCCCGAGGCCGTGGTCCCCAGTTTGGGGATTCTGGGCCTGGTGGGCATGGCGGAACGCGGCCCGGTGAACCGGCCCGTACGGCTCACCTCATCGGGCGCCTTCCTGGCCGTCTTCGGTGATCTGGTCGGGCACAGTTATCTGGCGCCTGCCGTCCATGCCTTCTTCCTCAACGGCGGTCAGGCTTGCCGGGTGGTGCGCGTCGTCCACCCGCAAGATCGGCCCGCCTCTCTGGACCTGGGCGTATTGACCGGCGGCCTGCTGCCCTTGCGGCTGACGGCACGTTCTCCGGGTGAGTGGGGTAACGCGATCGAGGTCACCGTGTGGGGCATGTCCGACCGCAAGATCGAACTGGGCCGTCTGCAAAGCGGGGAACCGTTGCGTAGCGCCCTGATCCGCTTGAGGGACGGACACTCCGACCCCGTCTATGTCTTCGACCAGGCCATGCCAGTCTGTAAACGGCTCGACGAGGATCAGGCGGCCGCCGAGGCCCGCTTCAACGAGGACGCGCGCATCTTCGCACGGGGGTTCAAGCTGGAGGTTCGCCACGGCAACCGGCTGGAAACCTTCGATCAGTTGAGCATGGACCCGCGTCACGAGCGTTTCGTCTGCAAGGTGATCGACGGCAACGGCTTCTACACGGACCCGCAAGACCGCAAGCGCGAGGGACTGAGCACCCTGGTGACCGCCGAATTGATCGGTGACGCACCGGATTACGAGCCCCGCCGCGATATCTGGCGGGGTTGTCTGGCCGGGGGCGCCGAGATGCGGGCGCCCCTGCCGAAAGCGGAAGCCTACACGGGCTACCGGGGACCCCACGGCCGACCCCTGTTCGACAATCTGGGCAAGCGTCCCCCCAAGGGTCTGGCTTGCCTGGAGGATGTGGCCGAGGTGGAAACCATTGCCATTCCCGACCTGGTCCTGGCCGGTTCACCGGCGCGCCGCCAGGCGGATACCCGCTCGGGTCCCATCTGGCAAAAGGAACCCGGCAGGCGCGAAAACCACACCCAATACGAGGAGGGGTTACGCCACCTGATCATCCACGCCGAACGCGCCGCGCCGCGCTTCGCCATTCTGGATCCGCCCAGGCCCACCGGCATGGACCGGGGCATCCGCACGCTCACCAACCTGGTTCGCAATTTCCACCTCTATAGCGGCGCCCGCAACGGCGCCGTCTACCATCCCTGGTTACGTCTCCCCTACCCCGGTAAAGGCGACCTCTGGGTACCGCCGTCCGGGCACGTGGCCGGCATCTACAGCCGCACCGTCCATGAACGGGGATTGGGCGCCGCGCCCGCAAACTACTTCCTCAGCGGCGCTACGGCCTTGCAGGTGGGTTTGACCCACGGCGAGCAAGGCCTGCTCAACAGCAAAGGCGTCAACTGTTTGGACTGCGTGCCCGGCAAGGGCGTACGCGTTTGGGGCGCCAGAACCCTGTGGTACGGCAATACTCCCAAGGATGTGCGCTGGACCTATGTCAGTGTACGGCTGCTCTACCTGCGACTGGAGCGCTTCATTCGTGACACCCTGATGGAGGCCGTTTTCGAGCCCAACGACCCCGATCTTTGGGACGAAATCGCCGCCACTCTCAGCCTCTTTATGAACGAACTCTTCCTTGCCGGTGATCTGGCCGGGACCACCGAAAGCGAGGCCTACTTCGTGAAGTGCGACGAGGAAACCAATCCTCCCGAATCGGTGGACCAGGGCCGTGTCATCGCCCTGCTGGGCTTTGCGCCCGTACTGCCCGCCGAGTTCATTCTGGTCACCATCACCCGCCACGAGGACGGCGTCCTCTTCAACACCGATTCCATTCTCAATCCCACGGAGGTTTAACCCATGCCCCGCCGCGAGACCGATCCCTATCCCGGCTTCAACTTCAGGCTGTCGTTGAACATGGTGCTGGTCGGCGCTTTCACCGAGTGCACCGGCCTTCAGGTGGAAAAGAAGTTCGAGACCCTGAACGAGGGCGGCCGCAACTCCTGCACCCTGCTCTTCCCCAGCCACACGTCCCACAACAACATCACGCTCAAGAAGGGCGTCACCCGCTCCAACCTGCTGCAAGCCTGGATGGGCAGCGTGACCAGCGGCATCTTCCTGCTGAACCCGCGCAAGCTGATCAACAACATCGCCATCCGGCTCACGGATGAAAAGGGCAAACGCGTCAAACGCTGGCAACTGCTGAACGCCTTTCCCGTCAAGTGGTCCGGGCCCGACCTGAAGGCCGCCGGCGGCTCCGACATGGCCGTCGAAACCCTGGAAATCGCCTGCGAGGGCTTCAAAGTCCTACCGCCCCTG
This sequence comes from Acidobacteriota bacterium, assembly GCA_030066195.1. Lineage (GTDB taxonomy): Bacteria > Acidobacteriota > Holophagae > Acanthopleuribacterales > Acanthopleuribacteraceae > JASJCB01. Next base: position 104,942 of record JASJCB010000004.1, on the reverse strand, counting down.
TAAACTGAAGAGGAAACCATGCCTATCCAAACCACCATCGGCGACGTCACCCATACGCTAACCAGCCTGCTGAAGGACGGGCAGGACCCAGCCTTCTTCGAGGTCACCTCGGTCAGCCCCGCCGACTTCGGCAACCGCTCCGACGGCAAACCGCTGGTCAATCTCTTCCTCTTCCACCTGGAGCCCAACCCCATGAAACCCGGCGCGAGTCGGCAGGTCACCGGTCAACAAACCCGCCGCCGCGAGGCCCTGGAACTGCACCTCTTCTACCTGATGACCGCCCTGGCCAACGACCTTGCCGACGAGCACCGCGCCCTGGGCACCGCCATGAGTATTCTGCACGGTTTCACCCAGATCGAGCCGGACCGCCTGAAAGGAGCCCTCGCCCACCGGGAAGACGCCCTGAAGTTGGACCTCTGCGCCTATACCATCGAGGACCAGACCCGGATCTGGGGCGCCCTGGGCAGCACCTACCGCCTGGGCATCTTCTACCGCGTCCGCGTGGTCGCCCTGGACACCGGTATCGAAATCATCACCCCGCGCACCGACCGTGTAGACAACACGCTACGGCCCGCTCTCCCGGAGGTCAACCCATGACCCCCTACGAACACCATGTGGACTATCTATACGACCTCTTCGCGGTATTGGATCATCGCCTGGCCGCCCGTTTACGCAAGCCCGAGGAAGGCATCAACAAGTTCGCCGGGCTCACCGTCACCCGCGAGGAAGCCGAAACCGCCCTGACCGGCGCCCTGCAAGGCAAGTCAGGCGCGGCCGTGGTTCACCGGGACCGGGAGGCCCGGGCACAGGAAGCGGAACGCATCACGACCGCCAGGTTGGAAGCGTCCCTGAACATCGACCGGATACCCGCCCTCTATCGCCTTGCCTGTATCCTGAAACTCACCCACTTCGAGTTCAACGTTTTGACGCTGGCCCTGGCAACTGCCTGGCAGCCCCATTACCGCAAGCTGTTGGGATTTCTTCAGGACGATATCAACGCCGTCGAACCCCGCATCGCCTTTTGCCTGGACCTTTTCTGCACCTCGCCCGCCGAACGCGCGGAGTGCCTGCCCGCCTTCTACGCGGACGCCGCCTTGCGCCGCTACCGTCTGGTTCACCTGGTAGACGCCGACAAACAACCCCTGGTACGCTGCATGGTGCGCCTGGACGATCACCTGCTTCACGAGGCCATGGGCCACGGGCTATCGGACGCAGCCATCGAACCCTGGTGCCGGACGGCGAAGGCCGACGGGCACACGCGGGTGTCCGAGCACCTGCCCCTGGACCGGCTGTTGGACGGCGGCCTGGCGGGCCGCCTGTTCCATTTCTACGGACCGCGAGGCGCGGGGAAACTGGATCTGGCCCATCACCTGGCCGCCCGCGAAAACAGGCCCCTGTTCCACCTGACCATGGACCGCTTCCAGGCAGCCTGTTCGCACCCGCGAGACGGCGCCGCCCGAGTGATGCGTCAGGCCCTGCTATACGGTGCGCTGCTGTACATCGAGGACAGGGATAACCTGCTTGCGGGTTCGGGCAATCACCGCCACGCCTTGATCGGCATGCTGGAAGGCCACCAGGTCCCCGCCGTTCTCGCCGCCGAGCGCGCCTTGCCCCTGGAAGATCTCCCGGCCGGGCGTCTCTTCCGCCTGCACTGCGCCGCCGGCGACTACACGGCCAGGTTGCAAGCCTGGACCACGGGGCTGGACCGCGTGACCCAAGCCAAGGCCGTCGAGGCGGCTCTGTTGGCCGACCGTTTCTCCCTGACGCCCGGCGCCATCTCCCGCGCCATCATCCGGGCAACCCAGAAAGCGGCCCTGGCGGGTCGACCCGTCACCACCGATGACTGCTTCGCCGCCTGCCGCGAACTCTCGCGCACGGGTCTGGAAGATCTGGCCCGGAAGATCACCCCGGCCTACACCTGGGACGATATCGTCATCCCCGCCGATACCCGCAATCAACTGGAGGAAATCTGCGATCAGGTCATCCTGCGCCGCCGCGTCTACGAGACCTGGAAGCTGCACCACAAACTGGCGGGCGGCGCCGGTCTGGTCGCCCTGTTCTGCGGTCCGTCCGGCACGGGGAAAACCATGGCCGCCGAGATCATCGCCCATCGCCTGGGCCTGGAACTGTACAAGATCGACGTGTCCTCCATGATCAGCAAGTACGTGGGCGAAACCGAAAAGAACCTGGAGCGCCTGTTCCGGCAAGCCCAGGGCGCCAACGCCATTCTTTTCTTCGACGAAGCGGATGCTATCTTCGGCAAGCGCGGCGACCTGAAGGACGCCCACGACCGCTACGCCAACATAGAGGTCAACTACCTCTTGCAACGCCTGGAAAGTTACGAGGGCGTGGCGATCCTGGCCACCAACCTGGCCAAGAACATCGACGAGGCTTTCGTGCGCCGCCTGCGGCACGTCGTGCGCTTTCCCTTCCCGGAAGCCGTGCATCGCCGACAGATTTGGGCCAAGACCTTCGGCTCCCGCGTGCCGCAAGCCGACGATATCGACCTGCACTTCCTCGCCGAGCGTTTCGAACTCGCGGGCGGCGCCATCCGCAACGCCGCCGTCAACGCCACATTCCTGGCCGCCGCCGAAGGCAGTCTGCGCATGGCCCACCTGATCCAAGCCGTGCGCCGCGAGTACCAGAAGATGGGCCGCCTTTGCCTGAAGAACGACTTCGGCCCCTACTTCCACCACATCGACACCGGCTTCGAGGAGGTGACCGCATGAACCGGCCCGCAACCATCATCGGCGCCCACCGCCTCACCCGCCGCCTGGAGAAGCAGGCCCCGGGCGAACGCTACGCCGATATCCAGGGCAACCGCCTCACCCGCTTCGCCGACAACTTCCTGGTCAAACGGCAATTCGGCCTGAAACCCTTCTTCTTGGATTTCTACGACCACCTGCGGACCCGCTTCCAAATCACAAAGGAGCGGCCCCTATCCCGTTCAGAGATGGTCTACAACGTGCCGCAACCCATTGTCCCCGACGTCAATGTAAAGGTAGGCAGTTGGTTTTTACCCATGATCCTGGCCGGCCTGGCCTCCCAGATTCCGGCCCGGGCATCCACGCCTCCCCAGGTATTCTTGAACCGGATCTATCAGACCATCGATGCCCGTTCCATCACGATCGATGTGCAACCCGGCGTCGTCGGACCGCCGGGCGTTCGCACGATCGGCCGGTATGGGGTGGAGAGGCTCAATACAGCCGTTGGTTCATCCTTGGCGCGGGAATGGGAACGTTTTTTCACCGCTGAGAACGCAAAGAACGCTGAGGTAAGAAGAGAGAGCCGGTTCCTCGATCGAGCTTCGGTTCTGCGTCATTCATCGGCTTCTTCGTTTGTTGGGCTCGGAAGAAGGGATTTTAACCACAGAGTTGGTGATGCGCCGCGGCGCACTAAATGGCCGGGAAACAAGAGCCAGGCCCAGGAGCGTCGACTATCAGCTATTGAGCTGGGATTCGTAGCGGAGGAAATTTTGCCACAGATCGCTCAGATCTGCGCAGATCTGAGCGATCTGCGGCTAATCCCTTTTATTTCAGCAGCTTCTTGGGATTTATCTTTTCGAGGGCAAAAAGAGGGGAATGAGCGTTTCTTCTCCACTCATCTTCCCGGTAATGATCGGGTGTTTCGATCCTTTGACCGGCCTGGGAGAGTTTTGGGTTCGGGGATGCTTGGAACTCCTTTGGGTTCGTTGGATAGAGCGGAGATTGGGCGTTTTTATTCCTCGCGTCTTCTGAGCCGAGATCGTGTGCTTCGATCCTCTGATCGGTTGGGGAGGATTTTGGGCGAGAGGGTTTTTGGAACTTCCTTTAGCTCGATGAATAGGGAAGAGATCAGGCGTTTTTATTCCTCGCATCTTCCGGCCCGGGACCGGGTACTTCGATCTTCTGGTTGGTTTGGAAGAATTTGGGAAGAGAGGGCACAGAGGACACAGAGGGGGCCAGATAGAGCGAATACTCCTGATCTTTTCTGGTTTTCACGAGTTGTTGGTGGCGAGAATTTTGGGTTTGGAACTGGTTGGAGCAGAAATCATTTAGAAAGCCTCTACATCGGCGGGACCAATCAATCATGGAAGCAATCTCTTTTCAGTTCTCTCCATATCGGCAATGACGATCGATGGGCAGGGTCATGGCTTCTCGGAAACCCCTCTGTGACCTCTCTTCCCTATTCCTTCTTGAATCTAACGCTACCTATGCCTTTGGTCCGGAGCAAGAATTATTTAGAGAGCCTTCACATCGGCGGGACCAATCAATCCTGGAACCGATCTCTTTTTTCCAACCTTCTAATAAGCAGACTTCACCATCACCGGACCGGGTCATGGCTCCTATCGAACCCCTCTGTATTCTCTGTAGCTTTCCCCTTCTTGAATCATGCGATATCGGCCGCCCCATCTCGAAGCCTCGAAAGATTTTTTCACCACGTAGATCACAGACAACACGGAGAAGAGTTTTGGGCGCGCCTCACCTCCGAGTATCTTTTTGCCGGTGGTCCCGTATTCAACTCCTCCGGTCTATTGGAAAGATTTTGGGAAGAGAGGGCACAGAGGACACGGAGGGGGCCGGCCGGAGCGATAGCTTTTGTTTTTCCCAAGTTTCTACAGATGCACGGTGGTGATCATTCTTGGGCGGGAACAAACTGGGATCAAAAGTACTTAGAAAACAACTACCACATCGGCGGCATGGACCGGAGACGGCAACAAAACCTCCTTGCCAACCTCCATCTCGACAGATTCAATCACCGGACCGAATCTCAACTCCTATCGAACCTCTCAATGTTCTTAGTGTTCTCTTTGGTGAAATCCTCCCTAAATAGAGCGACATCTCTGCACCGGCCGGGAACTGCCTTCCCTTACGGATTTCCCTCAGCGTTCTCAGCGGTGAAAAATCTTCTTTCCCATAGCCGGTATCACCCCTACGCCTTGGCAAAAACCTGGAACACCGACGACCTGAGGACACTCTCCTCAACCATACAAACCATGAATTCCCAGGTCCCCTCCACGGACCGTAGCGAGCCTCACCAACAAACGGAGAACCACACCGATTTCACCACGGCCGTCGCGGACCTCCACCGCTGGGGCATCAGAACCCGAGTGGAACGCTTCACCACCTTGTTCCCCATCTTCAGGGACCTGCACGATCAATGGTTCGAAGGACTGAGGCCCGGCACGCTCCAGCACCGAACAAACCAAAACGGCCCGATAACCCGGACGCACCGAACCACCGAAAACCGTCAGGAAACAAGGGCCCGTTCACATGCCTGGGAAAGAAACGATCACCTCACCAATCTCACCGATCTTCGTAGGTGGGGAGGCGATCTATTCCTAGCCGAACTGCTCGATATCAAGCCAAGACTGGAACGCATGTTCACCGCCGAGAACACAAAGAACGCGGAGGAAAGAGAGCACGCCGGTGAATACGATCGAGCTCATCCCTTCCCAATATCCCATATCTCTATAGGTCCTGAAATAAATAAGTTCAGCCATGGATGGGAACCTGGAAATTTCTATAAAACCGCCTCGTCCACATTCCCTGTTGTCAAAGATCTCTACTCCCAATGGTGGCCGATTTACGCCGCGTTATCGACATCGAGAGCCTGGTCAGCCCCGGCCAGATACCAAACACCCCAATTCTCCAACTGGTTCGAAAAAATAAGGGAAGAGAGGACACGGAGGACACGGAGGGTTCCCGAAGCAGCCGGAACCACACTTCTCACAAAACGATTCTCAGGCAGCCGGCAGTTAAAAGAAAAATCAAAACAAGAAAGAACCCAAATAAAAAACCTCTATATCGACCGGAAAGATCCAAGAACAAGACCATGGCTCCTCGAAACCCCCTCTGTGTCCTCTCTTCCCTTATTCTTCCTAAACCAAAGCATACCCATACACATAACCAGAACCGGGAAAGAGCCGAACCAAAACCTTTCTCCAAGATTTTCCTCAGCGTCCTCAGCGGTGAAAAATTCTTATTCCCACTGGCAACCGACCTATGCAAGATCCACCGCATCGAGCATCGTAATCCAACAAACAATCCCCTCTCCCCTCTCTTCCTCTTCTTCTCCGCGGCCTCTGTGTCCTCTGTGGCAAAAAAATCTTCTCCAAGCCAACCACACCAACATCCAAACCAGCTTCGCCACCTGGAAAGCCCGCAATCACTACGAAACCCTCTCCCGCCGGCAGATCCAACTCAGCTTGAAAACGGACTCCGGCGCCACCTACGGCAAACAGGCCATCATCCAAAAAGCCGTTCCCGACCGCATGGGCCGCACGCAACAACCACCGCCAACCCCGGCAATCGCTCAAACCCAAGAACCCGCACCTACACCACAGTCCGTTTTCCCCAGCGAGCCGACCGGTAAGGAACGGGAAGGCCTTCTGAAAATGATCCGTAAGGAAATCAGTGACCACGCCGCCGCGCAAAACCCGCTGGACCAACTCGATTCCCAAGACATGGCGCAACTCTGCGACGCCGTCTACCGCCACCTGCAACGCCGCCTGACCCGCGAAAAAGAACGCCGGGGCATCTAGGAGATTCTTTTATGGCACTACCCTCACTCCGCAATCTGGGCCTGGATAAACTGCGCATCACCAATCTGGACACGCGCAAGCACTTCGACGTGATGTTCAACCCCACCAGTTACAGCCTGGACGACAGCAACACCTGGGAACAACAGAAACGGGTACGGGTGAAACCGGAACTCCAGTTCACGGCCCAGAACCTCAAGAAGATTTCCATGGAACTGTTCGTGGACACCTACGAAACCTCCATGACGGGCCGCCCGGACGACGTGCGTGAACACACCGACAAGATGGCCAAACTGATGGAAGTAAGCTTCGACACGGGTGACGGCGGCCGGCCTCCCCTGCTGGCGTTGAGTTGGGGCAAGGCCAATCACACCTCCGACTTCCCGCCCAAGGTGGTTCTGGAGAGCCTGAAGACCGAGTACATCCTATTCACCCGCAAGGGGCTGCCGGTTCGGGCCAAGATGTCGGTCACCTTCCTGGAGTTCGTGGACCTGGACTCCGAGCAAAAAGGAAAGCCTCGTCAGAAATCCTTCCCCTGGCAGCGCTACACCACCACGGGCGGCGAAAGTCTGAGCGGCATTGCCGCGCGTTTCTGGCGGCAACCCACCCGCTGGCGCCTGATTGCCGAAGCCAACAATATCGACAATCCCCGCTTACTGCCCGCCGGCATCACCCTGCGCATCCCCGCTGTCAACTAGGTCACGGAGTTCGCTATGGTCAAAGTCACCACCGTTTCCCCTCATTTCAAGATCAAACTGGGCGGCAAACTGCTGGACACCAAAACCGCCAAGGACGTTCTGCGCGTGGAACTGTCGGACTATCTGGAAGGCGCGGCCACCTTTACCCTGCTGGTGAATATCTGGGATGCGGACCGCCAGGAATTCAAGCTGATCGACGACAAGAAGTTCGCGGAAGGCGTGAAGATAGAAATCATGTTGGGTTACGTGGAAAAAACCGTCTCCCTGATCAAGGGCGAAATCACCGGTTTGGAGCCTCAGTTTCACGACGGCGAGTCGCCCACCATGGAAGTGGTGGGTTACGACCTCTTGAGCCGCTTTCAGCGCGGGCGGGTCTCGCGCACTTTTACGGATAAAAAAGACAGCGACGTGGCCAAACTGATTGCCCGCGAGTTCGGTCTGAAGCCCCGCGTGGACGACACCGGCGTGGTGCACAAATACCTCTTCCAACGCAACCAGTCCAACATCGATTTCCTGAGAGACCGGGCGCGGCGCATCGGCTACGAGCTGAACATCGAGGACGGCCAACTGCGCTTTCGCAAGAAGATTGCGGACAAGAAGGAAACCCTGGAACTGGAATACGGCCGCCTGCTGCGCAGTTTCTACCCGCGCCTGACCACCATCGGCCAGATTACGGAACTGTCGGTGCAGGGTTGGGACCCCATGACCAAGAAACCCATCGCCTTCAAGGCGCAGAAATCGCACCTCAGCAACACCATGGGCGGCAAGAAACACGGAGTGGCGGTAGCCGTCAAGGCCTTCAAGAAACGCGAGGATCGCATCGTGGACATTCCCGTACGCTCCAAGCAGGAAGCTACCCAAATCGCCAAGGGCATGTTCAACGACGTTGCCCTGGACTATATCAACGGCGAAGCGGTCAGCGTGGGCGACACCCGCATCCGCTCGGGCGAGGTGGTCAAGTTGACCAAGATGGGCAAGCGTTTTTCCGGCCGTTACTACATCACCCAATCCACCCACACCGTGGACCGCGTCGACGGTTACGTGACCCGCTTCAAAGTAGAGAGGAACGCGACATGAACGAACTGATGGACCTTCTGATAGACGAACGCGAGGAAACCGTCCGCAGGGGCCGCGTCTTCGGCGTGGTGCCCGCCGTCGTCACCAACAATGTGGACCCCGATAACCTGGCCCGTTGCAAGGTCAAATACCCCTGGCTCAATGACACGGACGAGAGCTACTGGGCCCGCCAGGCGCTGTTGATGGCGGGGAAGAAACGGGGCACCTTCTTCCTGCCGGAGGTGGGCGACGAGGTGCTGGTGGCCTTCGAGCACGGCGATGTGCGTTTCCCCTACATCCTGGGCATGCTGTGGAACGGGGTGGACCTGAACACCTACGACAACCGGAACAAGAAGAACAACATCCGGGCCATCACTTCCCGCTCGGGCCACGAAATGATCTTCGACGACAACCACACGGAGAAGAAGGAAAAGGTCATCATCCACACCAGGAAGAACCACATCATGACCTTCGACGACACCGACAAGGCCGAGAAGATCTCGCTGATCGATCACACCAAAGACAATTACAACATCATCGATTCCGTGAAGGACCAGACCACCATGCAAAGCGTCAAGAAGACGCTGATCAAGGACAAGAAGGACGAGAACTTCATCGAAATAGACACCACCAAACACACCATCCAGGTGGTGGCCAAGGACAAGATCATCATCCGCGACCTGAAGAAGAACAATCACATCACCATCGATTCGAAGGCCGACACCATCACGGTCTCGGCCAAATCCAAGGTCACGGTGCGCGATAAATCGGGCAACAACCAGATCGAGATCAGTTCCTCGCCCAACACCATTTCGGTGAAGAGCAAGGGCACGATCAAATGCGACGCCAAGGTGATCAAGCTGAACGCCAAGGGCAGCATGTCGTTGGATTGCGGCGGGCCCATCAAGATCAACGGCAGAATCGTCAAGGTAAACTGAGGAGGCAACGATGACGGACGGCAAACACGGCGGCGATTTCCTGGGCGTAGGCGCCCGCTTCCCCTTCCAAGTGGACGAACGGGGCTGGATCGCGTTTTCCCGCTATGAGGAAGACATCGAGGAAGCCGTCCGCCTGATCGTACTGACCAATCACGGCGAGCGCATCATGCGCCCGGATTTCGGCGCGAACCTGGGTTCCCGGATGTTCACCAATATGAGCGAGACCTCGCTGGGCGCCATTCAGTCCGAGGTGATGACCGCGCTGGTGAACTGGGAGCCCCGCATTCAGGTCTTGAAGGTAGAACTGGCCCCGGACGAAGAACAACCGGCCCGGCTGCGCATCGACATCGACTACCGGGTACGGGCCACCAACAGCCTGTTCAACATGGTGGTGCCCTACGTGCTGCCGGGAGGTGAGGCGCCATGACCCGCTTTCCCGCCCTGGACCCGTGTCACTTCGACGTGCATATGAACCGCATCGCCGAACTTGCCGCCGCCTACACGCCGGAATGGCGCGTGGAGGCGGATCGCGGCGTGGGCTGGGGTTTGTCCCGCGTGGCCTGCCATTATCTGGACGAAATCACCAAGCGGCTGAACCGCGCGCCGGACAAAGCCTTTGTGGCCTTCCTCAACATGTTGGGCGCCGACCGTAAGCCGCCCTTGCCCGCCCGGGCTCCCGTACACTTCAGCCTGGCCCCGGGTGCTCCCGAGGCTGTGATTTTGGAAGCGGGCACCACCGTGGCAGGCGCCGCCGAGGAGACCGTGGCCTTCAGCACCGAATCAGCCCTGGCGATTTCCCCGAGCCAACTGAGAGGCGCCCTGTGGGTGCGCGGCAACCGGGTTTGCGATCTGAAGGGCCGGCCCCTGAGCGGTGAACAACATGCCGGAGATCGCGGCGAGCCCGTGCATCTCGGTTACATCCACCTACCCGCCGACGCGGGCGATCCCATGGCCGTGTCCTACCTCCTTCACCTGGACGGAGATAACCTGCACCTCTTCGATCCAAGCCGGGGCCGTATACAATTTGCCTACAGCGGGGAGGGCGGAATATGGACGCCCTTCAGCGAGGTCTCGTTTGACGGCGAAACTCTCACGCTGACCAAGGAACGCGGCCTCATGGAACCCCGGGAGATCGGTGAACGGGAAGGCATCTGGTTCCGCTTGCGCTACCGGATGGACGAAGAGAGGGATTCGGACCTCATGTTTCTGACCGGGCTGATTGTCACCGGTCCCGTTCCCGAGGGCGGCGCCGAGGCTATTCACCCAACGGCCGCCGTGGACAACGACACCTTCGAGCCCGTGGATGTCAACGAGCCCCTGGCGCCTTTCACGCGCAAGCCCGAGTTGTTTGACGGCGTCTACCTGGCCTTCCCGGCAACCCTGGCGCGGCCCGGTTTGGAAATCGCCGTCGCCCTCACGCTGGAACAAGCGGGCGAACCGTCCGAGGACTGCCGCATCATCTGGGACTTCTACGACGGCTTGGACTGGCGCCCCATTCCCGGACTCGCCGACGGCACCGCACGGCTCACCCGGGACGGCACGGTCCGTTTCACCACACCCGAGGACATCGCCGCCACCGGGATGGCCGGCACTTCCGGCGCCTGGCTGCGAATCCGCCTGGTCGACGGCGACTACGGTGCGGTGCGCCTGGAGGTCACCGAGTCGGAACTGGTGGAAACGGAAGATTTTCATCCGCCCGTCATCGCCGCGATCGAACTGAGCATGGTACCGCCGCAACTGCCCGCCGCCTTGTACGCCGAGAAGGATTACAACGCGGACATGGACGCCCGCCGGGTGACGCCGGAGGAATGGCTGCAATCGGGCAATAAGTCGCGAATGGCGGTCTACCTGGGCCTGGACGCCGCGCCCTTGAGGGGACCTTGCGGTTTGTTCCTGGACATCGCCGGCCGCTTCAACACCGGCGACGAACAATTTCGGGTCAACTACTGGAACGGCGTAGCGTGGACCCCGCTGGACGTGGAGGACGACACCCGTAACCTCAGCGAAAGCGGCGTGCTGCGCTTCCTGCCGCCAAAGAATTTCCAGCCCGCCACGCTGGCGCGCATCGACGCCCATTGGCTTAGCCTGAGCGGCGGCCCCATCGGCGTCGACCACCAACCGGTACGCAACGCCTGGTTCAACACTACCTGGGCCGTTCAACTGGAACAGGCGCCCTCCGAGTTCCTGGGCCCGTCCGAGGGCACCGCCAACCAGACCTTCCGTCTGGACCGCGCCCCCGTCAGCGAGTTGGAGCTTTGGGTGGACGAGGCCGAATTGCTGTCGCTCGGCCAGAAGGAAGCGCTGCGCCGGTCGGGCCGCTTCACCATCGACGAACAAGCCGAGGACGACGACGAGGCCGCCCCCTTCCGCATTCTCTGGAAGCAGGTGCCGAGCCTGTCCCCGGCCGGTCCCGGCGATCGTGTTTACTGCTTTTCAGCGGCCACAGGCGAGATCTTCTTCGGCGACGGCAAGAACGGCGAGATCCCGCCCATCGGCGACGAGGTCATTCTGGCCCGCTACAAGATTTCCCTGGGTTCCATGGGCAACCTGCCCGAGGGCGTGGTGGCCGACCTGCAAACCACCATTCCCTTCCTGGACGCCGCCCAAAACCCGCTGCCCGCGTCCGGCGGCGTGGATCTGGAGGAAACCGAAGCCGCCGCCCGGCGCGGGCCCTGGCGTTTGTCCCATCGCAACCGGGCCGTCAGCACCCGCGACTTCGAGCGCCTGGCCATAGAAGCCGGCCAAAGCGTGGCGGCCGCCCGCTGTATCCCCGGTAGTCCGGGAACCGTTTCCCTGGCCTTGCTGCCGCGGGCGAGCCGATACCCGGCCGAACCGTCCTTCCAGTTGCTGCGCCGTGTCAGGGATTTCCTGCTGAGCGCCGGACCGGCCACCCTGGACGGCGACCAGTTGTTGCTGAAGGGTCCGCGTTACCTGCGCGCCCGCGTACACATGACCCTGGTCTTCGAAGAGTTGGACGATTCGGTTCAAGGCAGCAAGACAGCCGCCGAACGGCTGGCCGGCTGGTTCCACCCCATCACCGGCCGCGACGGCCGGGGCCCGCAGTTCGGCATGGCCCCGTCGCTGGATGACCTGACCAATCTGCTTCAAGAACTTCCGGGCCGGCCCTCCGTGTCCGTCGAAGCGGTCCACCTGCACACCGTGGAAGGCGAGGCGGCGCAACAAACCTGGCGTATCGACAAGACGCGAACGGCGGTCGTCCTGCCCCCGGACAGCCTGGTCTTCGGCGATCGGCACGGACACTCCATTTCGGTAAGGATAAGAACATGACACTGCCCCTGCCCAACCTGGACGACACCCCTTATGAAGTGCTGACCACCGGCGCGCTGAAGGCCCTGCCCAAGCGGGCTCCGGAGTGGACGGAATACAACGCAAGCGACCCCGGCGTTACCGTGGTGGAGTTACTGGCCGCGTTGGCCGAGCAGCAGATGTACTATGTCAACAGGTTGCGTCCGGCGTATACGGTGCAGTTCCTCAAACTGCTGGGCACGGCCCCGCGACCCGCCCGGCCCACCCGGTTACGCATCACGGTTGACCCCGACGCCGCACCGGAAGAGCCGCTTCCGGCTCCCAAACACACCCGCTTCCGCGCCGGGACGCGTTTCTTCGAGAGCGAAGAATCCTGCCGGCTGCCCGCGCCAAAAGTAACCGCACTTTTCCGGCAAACGCCGAATGGTTATCTCAATTGCCTCAACCTGGCCGACATTCTGCCCTTCGGCCGTATGGGTCAGGTAGATCAAATCTTTTACATCGGCTTCGACCGACCGCCGGAAGGACCGTTGCATCTGGACCTGGACCTGGCCTCCGGTCCCGCGCCGGAAGACGAACCCGCCTTCACCTGGCGCGCCGCCCACGATGCGCTGCTTCTGTGGGAGGCCGCCACGGCGGACGGCTGGCAAATCGTGGCCCCGCTGGAAGACACCACCCGCCAACTCAGTTGGAGCGGGCGCATCCGTTTCCCCGCTGTCAACGATTTGCAGAAGCGCACGGTTTTGCCCATTCGCGAACCCTTCTACTACCTGCGCGTGAGCCTGGTGCGGGCGGGTTTCGATCAAACACCGGTGATCACCGGACTGGGCCTGAATGAATGGTATCTGGAGGAACGGGAAACCTTGATTGCCTGCCGCGAGTTCAAGGGCGCCGGACCCATCGGCCCCGCCTTGCGCTCGGACTGGACCTGGCGTTTCGTCAGCCGCCGGGACGCCGGGGGCGTCTGGTACGATCAGGAACATGGGACCTATATGCTTGATGAAGACGATGACGGCAATCTGACTTTCATCCCGGAAGAAGGTTTTTCGGGCGAAACGTCCTACCGGCTGATCGCCGCGCCCGGTCTGCAACATCCCATCGGACAAGGTTCCGGTCAGGCCGGGCAAACCATGCAGTTGGTGTCGGCCGATGCAACCGACGCCCGGCAGGTGACCTCACGGCTGGAAGGACGGCGCTTTGACTGGCGGCCGGTAACCGATTTCTCCAACTCGAAGCCCGATGACCGTCACTATGTCATGGGTCCCGGAGGACGAATTACCTTCGGCGACGGCATGCGCGGCCAGGAACCTGCCGAGGGCGAGGAGTTTATTCAAGTCAACCGCGACGACGCCTATTTCCACCTGGGCGTGGGCACCGGTATCGCAAACCAGGAATTCTACCTGGCCGATCGAGGCGTGAGTGAACTGCAACTGCAAAGCCGCTTGGGCGAGGAAGGCTGGGCCGACTGGCATCGGGTCACCGCCTTCTACGGCTCCGGACCCCGGGACCGTCACTTCGTTCTGGACCCCGACGAACCCTCGTTGCGCTTCGGCAACGGCCTGCGGGGCCGCGTGCCCCGCGTGGGTGAAGAACTGCGGCTGGTATCCCTGGTGACGTCGCGCTCAATAGTCGAGCCGCCGCGGGAAACGCTTTTGCTGGAACATCCCGAGACCTACCGGGCCCCCATTCCCGTCCTCATCACCCGTACCGAGGAGGGTGTGCCGGAAGAACAACCGGCTGATGCCGTGAGCCGCGTGCAGCGCGACCTGGAAAAGGTAAATCGCGCCGTCACCCTTACCGACCACGCTGCCCTGGCTCTTGCCACGCCCGGTATCCACCTGGCCGCCGCTCACGCCTTCATCACCCTGGAGGACGGCTGGGAGGGTAAGCGCGAAATCGTCAATGTAGCCGTCCTGCCGTTCTCCGCCTATCCGGAGCGCACGCCCCGGCCAATACCGGGCCGGCGCCTGCTTGACCTGGTGGAGGAACAGATGCAGCGGTCGCGGCTGCTGACGGTACGGATGCGCGTGGTTCCCCCCGTTTATCTGGCCTTCGGGGTACGCCTGACCGTGGTGACCGGACCGCAAACCGCCCCGGAACGTATCCGTAAAGCCGTGTCCGAGACCCTGTCGGCATCCTATACCGCGCCCGTTGACCGGCGGCAAGACGATCCGCGGGCCACGCCCTTCGGCAAACCCGTCACCCGCGCCCACATCCATCGCCTGGTCACCGCGATTGACGGCGTTCTCGGCGCTTTCGACATCCAACTACGCGTACAGGCCGCGGGCGGCAACAGCCCCTTACAGGACGGCGACCTGTTCCCCGCCCAAGACACCATCGCCTGGTGCGACGCCACACGGCCGGACATTCAGTTCCGGGTGAAACGCAATGGAGGCGCACAGTGATGCAATGCGGTTGTACCCCCGGCATGCCTACATTTGCCACCCTGGACCTGACGCAAGATTGCGGCGGGGACGCCCACGGCACCCTGCATGAGGCGGAAGGTCTGGTCTTGCGCGGTCAACTGGAGGTGGTGCGTACCAACCGGTGCGGCATCCGCTTCATGAGCTTCCAGCCCGGCCGCTTCGACAGTGACCTGGGCGGCTGCGGCGATGTCTACCTGGTGGACCGGCCGCGCAAACGCCTGCTGGTCTTCGACCCCGAAACCGGCAATGTCACCCCCCGGCATGTGAAGCAACGAGAACCCCTGACACCCTACGCGGTGGCCGCGGGTGCGCACTATCTCTTCGTCTCGGACCCGGCCGAGGGCAACCTGCATGCCTACAACCTGCGCACGCATCGGTTAGAACGCTGCCTCGAGGCGCCGGTTCGCCGCCACCACGTGTTGGCTGCCGCTCCTCAGGACCGGGTCTACCTGGCCGAGTTGGAAGGCGAAATGGTATGGCGTATCGACGCCGACGGCACCCGACATGCGCTGGGCGGCAAATGGTTGGCGGGCAACCTGATCCGCGACCTGGCCACGGATGCCGAGGGCAATGCCTACGTACTGGCCGACAACGGCGTCGGTCAGAAGATCCTGCGTTTCCACCCGGACGGCGGTTTCCCGGGCCGCAACCCGCTGTACCATGACTTCATCCAACTGCTTCCCGGCGCCCGGATCGGCTGCTTTACCGTGACGCGTGACGGCGATGTGTTCGCCGCCGGGACCTTGAATAAGGAACGCCTGTTGCTACACGTCTGCCCGGGCGATGATCATGCCGAACGGTTGGACCCGGGCGAGGGCTCCATCAACGCGCTGCACAGCCTGGGCAATGAACTCTTCCTCTTCGGCCGTCACCGTATCGAGCGGGGTGTCCGCTCTCATTTGGAACGCCGGGAACTGCGCCCCATCTACAACCAGGGCGTCTGGTACAGCCCCACGCTGGACAGCCGGGGCGAGGATACCTTGTGGCATAAACTGGTGTTGGAAGCGGAGGTCCCCGAGGGCTGCCGAGTGGAAGTTTTTTATGCCGTCACGGAAGACGCCCCCGCCGATCCCCGCAAGGTCCGCGATTGGCAGGGCCCCATGGTCAACCCCGTCGACGCCCTTTTCCTGGCCCAACCAGGCCGCTACCTGAGCTTGAAGGTGACCCTAGGGGGCTTCTATGACCGCACCCCGGCCGTACGGCTCATGCGCCTGCATTTCCCGCGCAACTCATGGATGTCGTACCTGCCGGCGGTCTATAGCCAACAGATGCCCGAGGACCGTTTTCCCGAACGCTTCCTGTCCATCTTCCAAACCCTTTACGAGGAGATGGAGCAAGCCGTGGAAGACCTGCCCTCCCATCTGGACGCGGGCGTCACCCGCCCCGAGGCGCTGCCCGCACTGGCCGCCTGGCTGGGCATGGACACGGACGACCGCATGACTCCCGAGGACCTTCGCTCACTGATCCGGCGCGCGCCCAAGGAACAGCGTACGCGGGGAACTCGCCGTGGTTTGGAACAGCGGCTGAACCGGATCACCGCCGGCCCCTCCGAATCCGCCTGTCATCAGGACCGCGAGCGCATGTTGCGCCACCCGGTCATCGTGGAAAAACAACAGCTGGATTGCCTGGACGGCGAACCCTTCCGGCAACGTATCGGCAGGTACTACGGTCAGGGCGAACACGCCTTTTGCGTGCTGTTGGACCCCGCCCATATGGACGGCGGCAGGCGGCTGCACCGCATACGAACCGCGATCGAAGACGCCTGCCCGGCTCACGCGGGAGTGCACACCGAGGTTTTGCCCCGCGCCGTGATTACCGGCCGCCATATCTACCTCGGCATCAACACCCACATCGAACCACGCCGCCACATGGTCGGCGTCAACACCGTCTTAAGGAGGCTAGGGTGAAATATCTTGAAACCGGAATTCCGGGGTTCGAGCGCCCCCGATTCTTCCACGGTCAACTGCTCACGTTGGAGGATTTCGAGCTCCTGCTGCGCTACCCGCGCGAAAAGTTGCGCCTGCTGAACCGCTATGTTCACGGCAGCGGCATCATCACCGGACTATGGCCCGAGAACGTCCGGCTGGATGAGGAAAGCGGCGCTATGGTTATCGAGGTTACCCCGGGCATGGCCATCACGCCTCAGGGCGATGAACTGGTGGTGGCCCGCCGTCTCACCGAAACCGCGGACGGCCCCTTCAGCGACGGCATCCGCTACCTCTACCTGGTCTACCGGGAAATCGTCAAAAACAAGGTACCGGGCATGAGCGGCCCCGATTTGGAGAACGCCGGCGAGCATATCGACGAAACCACCTGCGATTACAGCCGCGTGGTGGAGGGTTATTCGCTGGAGTTGAGCACCGAACCACCCGCCCGGCCCAAGCGCCGCATCGAGGCCAAATTACTGCGCCGGTTCCTGGCCGATCACCCCTCGGCGGGCGTGCTGCAAAAACGGCTGGGCCTGGGCGACGACCTGCTGGACACGCTGGAGGGAGAACCCAGGGTTTTTCTGGGCGTGCTGCACTTCGAGGAGGGCAAGCCGCATCTGCACCGCAACAAGACTATCGAATTGCGCAGCATGCACCTGTCGCACTTCCAGTTGGAATCGCTGTTGCTGCACCACACCACGGTCTACGACAACCCCCACGGCGTGACGGCGGAACAGGTGGGCGCGCTCAAGTCCCTGCAAGGCATCGGCCCTTCGGAGAAGTGCCCGGAACATGCCGAGATTACCCTGGACAGCCCCAACGAAACAGTGCGCATCACCACGGAGGGCAACCACATCCACCTGGAAACCCGCCCGGGCGATGAGGTACAACCCGTGGGCGGCGATGTCGGCCCCGGGCTTTCCCGAAAGTTCGCCCGCGAGGATCACAGCCACGAACTGGCGGCGGACGCGGTCAACGCCCGGCATATCGACGTACCCGGCACCTTCACCTCGTCGGACGGGAGCATCTGCATCGACAAGCAGGATTTCGGCCGTATCGACATGACCGTGGCGCAGAAGGGCACGGCGGTGAAGGCGGTCATGGGCTGGTGCTCGATCCACGTGAGTTCCTACGCCTTCGGCCAGTCCCGCTGGATTCGCCACGGGCTGGGACCCAAGGCGGTGGCCGTCCAAACCGCGCTGGAAGAGGGCGGCGACAACGGCAACCTGGTCTTCTCGGGGGACATGGAAGCCTTCCCCCGCAACCGTATCTTCCCGGGGATCACCAAGGCGCCGGCGGTGGGCGTGGTGCTGGACATACAGGGCCAATGCTTTCAGATCAAAATCAAGAACAACAGTATCTTCAGCTGCCACTTCACCGTGCGCTGGTGGGTTTTCGACGCCGACCCGGTAGAACACGGCGACGTAACCCGGGAAGACTGGAGCGGCAGCGGCGTGGACTATTGACAGGAGGATGACATGAGCAGGCAATTCGATGACAAGCACAAGAAAAATGGCACGACCAAAGATCCTATGCCTTCCGCCAACCATGGCATACAGCGCAAGGCAGATGAGATAAACAATCGGGAAAAGATGTTGCAACTGCAGGCAGGCCTTGGAAACCAGGCCACTCATGATCTTCTAGCGAACGCCGAAGGTTCGACCATTCAAAGGGCGGCCCTTCCGGAGAGCTTGAAGTCGGGTATGGAGCACCTGTCCGGGATGGATCTTTCCGATGTCCAGGTACATTACAACTCGGACAAGCCTTCCCAAATGCAGGCCCATGCCTTTGCCCGGGGCAGTGACATTCATCTGGCTCCGGGACAAGAGAAACATCTTCCCCACGAGGCGTGGCACACCGTCCAACAGAAGCAGGGACGCGTGAAACCAACCGGCTCGATAGGCGGCTCCCCGGTGAACGATGACAAAAGCTTGGAAAGAGAGGCCGATACAATGGCGATCAGAGCCCAAATGGCGGCTCAACCCATGGCCTTCGGGGCTTCACCGTCCAATGCGCCGTACGTTGCCCAAAGGGCGGCATTGCCGAAAGGAATTGAAGCGCACGTGGAAGAACTAATGGACTTGAAGGGCAACATCGAAGACTTTGGTCAGAACAAGGGCGCTCCATTATCCAACTATATGGAAAACGCCGATATCTGGGCCACGGATACCAGGTTTTCCGCTTTTAGAAAATACGAAGAATTTTACGCGGGTGAACTGGAGTCCGATTTGGGGAACACCGATATTTCCTTCGGCGCCGATACGACGATGGATACCGATGTTCAATCACAAGCACCTTCAGGAACAGCCCGATTCGTGGAGGTCAAGGTGGTTAGCGGCTCCTGGCCGCAACTGAGCAAGAATGTCCTGAATGCCCGCTCGCAATTGAGTGAACGTGTTGCGGCCAACGGCCAGGGAATCGCCCATGTTTCTCTTTCCGATGTCTTTTATGCCCACACCCAGCAGGATAAGGGTTGGAATCACGACGAGACCAATAAACGAGTGGATGCCTACCTGACCAAGAACATGAAGAAGAAATTCAAGAGTCAGGTCAATACAAAATTCATGGTTCGTGTAAATGATCTGGTGAAAAAGGAATTTTGGGATGTCGATGTTTCCAAGTATCATGTTTAAGCATCGAATGAAAAGGAGCAAGCCATGCCCGATGCCGCTAGAGTCTTCGACCCGGTTCAACACCCAACCCCGCCGGTGCTCACCGGTTCGCCCGGTTCGCTGAATGTCTTCATCGGCGGTAAACCGGCCTGGCGCGGCGTAATGGCGGCGGTTGCCGCCGGATTGTCGGCGGCGAAGAAGACCTCCGATGCGGCCATCAAGGCGGCGGAAACGGCGGCCAAGGCGGCCATGGGCACCCCGGCGGCGCCCGCGGCCAAGGCGGCCGAACAGGTCGCCAAAAGCACGGCGGCCGCAACAATGGGCGCGGCCATCCGCTCGGCAGCGGGCGGCGCCGATGTGCACATGTGCCTGAAACCCCTGCCCATCCCGCCGCACGGCCCGGGCGTGGTCATCACGCCGTCGAAAACCGTCTACATCAACGGCCTGGGCGCCTGCCGCAAGGGCGACACCATCCTGGAAGCCGTAGGCCCGCCCAACAAAATCAAAGCGGGTTTCCCCAAGGTAAAAATCGGCGGCTGAAAGCTCCGCTTCGCGTCGCCGCCGTATCAGATCCCGGTCCATTCTCCAACCTTCCGGTAACCGCCGGTAATCGTCGATCACACCCATGGTCACGTCAGGGAGATCCCGGGTTCCCGCGGCGCCGCAATTGTCGCACGTGGTAGGGGCTGTGTAACGTGCGGCCATGAGTATCCTCCGCCACGTTTATCGACCCACCGAAAACATGGCGTGGTTTCGTTGTGTTTCGAGCCGGGCCGCCGGCGAAGGTTCTTGCCGCATTTGCCGGAAAACACCTCAATTGCCGGCTTGACAACCAAATACAGCCGTTAGCATGACATTTGCCGCGATATGCCTCATTTCATCGCCTTATTCGTTGATTCTTCCTTGCCGGCGTCAAGAAATGAGCACTGATTTCTCGATTCGACTGGTCGAGAGACGCTAAATCACGCTCGATTTCTCGATTCGGAAGTTCGGGACGCTAAAAATCGGTCCTGATTCTTTGATTCGAAAAAGTCGGGAGCAAGGAATCACTACCGATTGCTTTCACATTACTTTTAGGTGCGCAAAGAATCAGGACTGATTTTTAGGAGCGTGACTTTTGGAATCGAGGAATCAGCACTCATTCTTAGGAGAGTGACTTTTGGAATCGAGAAATCAGTCGTGATTCCTTGACCCACGTTTTATCGACACAACGAATGACAACCGGATTTGAGGCCCTTCTCTGTCCCGGCAACAACTAAAGGACAATCTGTGTCATTTACCCTGAAAGCGACTGCACTTTGGCAGTCACTGAGATCGCGCTACCCGGCGCGCGGATCCGAAGCACGCCGGCCGAAAATCCGAGGAGGCAAGGATCTGTTCCGGGGTCAGCGCTTCGCCTGCTTGCGCGAATGTGACCGGCGCCTGTATCTCATCGATGAACC
Organism: Acidobacteriota bacterium; assembly: GCA_030066195.1. Lineage (GTDB taxonomy): Bacteria > Acidobacteriota > Holophagae > Acanthopleuribacterales > Acanthopleuribacteraceae > JASJCB01. The sequence continues at coordinate 84,055 of JASJCB010000004.1, read as the reverse complement.
CCATGCCGAATATCTGCAAATCAGCAGATCTTGAAACGAAAAGCGGGCGCGACCCCTTGTTCCTGGAGCCGTGCTTCGATTTCTTTCGAGGTCGGAGTCACCGAAAGGCCGCCGAGCGCGGTACAACGGAGATCGTTGTGAATGCTCTTGCCCACCTTGTCCATCGCCTCGATGACCTCGTCCAGTGGGATGAGGTGGTTGTAGTCAGCCAGGGCCATGTTGGCGCAGGAAAGCGCATTGGAGGCCGCCGAGACGTTCTTGCCGAGACAGGGCGCCTCGACCCGATTGGCGATCGGATCGCAAATCATCCCGAATGAGTTTTGCAGTGCGATCGAGGCCGCGGAAAGCGATTGGGAAAGATCGCCGCCCGCCATGCCCACCAGCGCCGCGGCCGCCATGCCCGCGCCCGACCCACATTCCGCCTGGCAGCCGCCCACCTCGGCAGCAAAGCTCGCATGAGCGCTGATGAAAACGCCGATCATGCCCGCGGCCAACATGGCTTTGACCACCTCCCCCTCCGAAAGACCCATGGCTGAGGCCGCGCCCAATATTGCGCCCGGGAGGGCGCCGCATGAGCCGGCCGTCGGTGCCGCGACAATCACGCCCATGGCGCTCTTGACCTCCATGATCGCCGTGACGAACATGATGATCTTATTCAACACATCGCCGTCGATCAGCTCCTTTTGCTCCATTTTCTCCTTGAAGCCCACGGATTGGCAGGGCAGGATTCGGTCCGGGTACTCGGTGCCCTTCAACCCTTCAGTCACCGATGCGCTCATGATACCGACGATCTCCGTCATTTTCGAAACCACCTCATCATGGGTGAGCTTGCCGCGGGCCGCTTCGTAATCGACCGCCAACTCCCAGAGAGCCAGGTCCTTACCGTCATTGTAGGCGAGCATCTCCTTGCAGGTGATGAAGGGCACCTCGAGATTCTTGCGGGACTTGACCGGAAGAACCGGGTTCAGCTTCTTCACGCATGCCACCTCCTCCATGGCGGTCAGGGCCTCGAGAACGTGGTCGGGTGGAAATTCCCGCGATTTGATTTCCAGAAAGGTTTCCTTGCCAACCGCCCAAATCAACTCATCGTAGGTGACGGCGCCTTCCAGGTAGCGCCGGACCTCACCGGGTGAGCGCGTATACACCAGCGTCTCGCAGTAATCACCGGGGATCGATACCTCGGCGCCGTCGATTTCGACGACCTCGATCATGCCGCCCCCGGTGGAGACGGCTGTAAGCTGCCTGGTTTCTTCACGATTCCTCAAGGTGATTCGATAGGTGTTCGGGTGCTCGTAGTGTAGCGGGGTGATCTCGATCTCCACCCCGATGCCGGCCTCTTTGATGCCTTCCCGGTAGTGCTGTAACCGTTCATCGTGGGCTTCCCAGCCCAAAAACCCGCCGAACAACCCCATATCCGAGCCCTGGCTTTCGTGGGTGGTTGCCAGCGACCCGTGTGGGTCGAAAGCGATCAGGGCTTCGTCGATCACGGCGCCCATCAAATCCCGGCAGAGCCTGCCGATGCGCAGGGACGCCGCGCAATGCGAGCTGGAGGGACCGCGCATCACCGGTCCGAGAACGTCGTTGAAGATGCTGGGGTAGTGCATAGGGTACCTCCGATCTGTGCGCCCACTATGTGCCGGCCGGCAGCTTTTGGAAGTTACGGGTTACCGCATCCAAAATATAACACACGAGGATAACTTTCTCCCGAACGCCCGCCGCCATGTTAAACTATAGTCCGTTTTCAGGCCGGACATCTGGAGGTCACCCTATGAAACTGCACATTTCCTCTTTCGCCGACGGCAGCGCCATTCCCGGAGAATTTTCCTTTGCCGTTCCCGCCGACGAGGGTCACGTCGCCCTCTCCAGCAACCGCAACCCGCACCTGAAATGGTCCGATGTACCCGAGGGCACCAAGTCATTCGCGGTGATCTGCCACGACCCCGATGTTCCCAGTGTCGGCGACGACGTCAACCAGGAAGGTAAAACCGTCCCCCGAGAACTGCCCCGGGTAGATTTCTACCACTGGGTTTTGGTCAACATCCCCCCGACCGTCGATGAAATCGGCGCCGGCTCCGTCTCAGAAGGTATTACCGCGCGCGGCAAGAAGCCTGGCAAGAGCGATCTGGGCGTCACCGGCATCAACGACTACACCGGTTGGTTCGCCGGTGATGAAGACATGAAAGGCGACTACGGCGGTTACGACGGCCCTTGCCCACCCTGGAATGACGCGCTGATCCACCGCTATGTGTTCACCGTCTATGCGCTCGACATCGAAACTCTCGACCTCAGCGGCAGCTTCACGGGCCGGGAAGCCCTGGCTGCGATGGAAGGCCACATTCTGGGCCACGACGCCTGGACCGGCACCTACACGCTGAACACCCGGCTCTAGAGCACTCGGCCTTGATGAACCACTGAGCCCGTTCACCGTCCACGACGGGAGGGCCCTTCAAAGTCGAGGAGTCCGATCATGATCGACCGTTCAAAATACCTCCGCTGAACGTGCAGCGAATTAGACAACGGTATTTCGAACAATCCTCCCGGCCCCGAGTCCGGCGGCGCGTGAACAACCTCACGAACAGGACAAGGATCTCTTTCCTGTGAGGGTCTCGTCTCCTCGAACACAGAGTCCTTCCAGATGCTTGATCGTCCTTTTGGTCGCTCCGGTTCTACTTCCCCTGCAGACGGCCGGGCAGTCCTCGATAAATGATAAGTGAACAGTAGAGAGAAGAAACAGTACAGAATGGGATAGAACCGGAACGCTGACCATTTTGACCAAAAATCCGCCCGCCTCGTGAGATGATATGGGACCAGGAGGTTGATCGCCATGTCCACCGAGATTCGTTCGATTATCCTGCCCATTGCGGGCATGCACTGCGCCTCTTGCGTCGGTCGCGCCACCCGCGCGCTCGCATCGGTGCCCGGCGTTGCTTCGGTGAATGTGAACCTGGCGACCGAGCAGGCCCACGTGGATCGGGAACCTTCCGTCACTGCTCGTGAGCTGAGCAAGGTCCTTGAAGAAGCGGGCTTTTCGGTGCCGTCGCAAACCTTGACGCTCGCGGTGCAGGGCATGCACTGCGCCTCCTGCGTCGGTCGTGTAGAAAAAGCGCTGGCATCGGTGCCCGGGGTCTTTTCGGTTGCGGTCAACCTGACTGACGAACACGCCCGCATCGAAGCCGTCCCGCACCTGTTACCCGGGGATGCGGTTCGCGCGGTCGAGGCGATCGGCTTTCGCGCGACGCCCGTGAACCGAGCGGAGCCGGGGGCGTCCCGCGAGCGCCGGCGTGAGCAGGAATACGAGGCGCTGAAACGCGACCTCTTGCAGGCGGCAGCGCTGACCCTGCCGGTCTTCGCCATGGAGATGGGGGCGCATTTGGTACCCGCGCTCGGGGATTGGCTCGTAAACACGGTCGGAAGGCACACCGGCCGGCTTCTTCAATTCGGCCTGACCACGCTGGTGATGCTCGGCCCGGGACGGCGTTTCCTGGTGCAAGGATTACCGGCCCTTTGGCGACGGGCACCGGATATGAACTCGCTGGTGGCGATGGGTACCCTCGCGGCCTATCTGTACTCGACGGTGGCGACCTTTCTGCCCGGCTTGCTGCCCGAGGGCACGGTCAACGTCTACTTCGAGTCGGCGGCAGTCATCGTTACCCTGATCCTGGCGGGCCGGATGCTCGAAGCGCGGGCCAAGGGCCGGACTTCCGAGGCGATTCGGCGTCTGATTGCCTTACAGCCCGAGACGGCAAGAGTCGTTCGCGACGGCGACATGGTCGAGATCGCGATCGACACTGTGGTTGCCGGCGATCTGCTCGAGGTCCGACCCGGTGAGCGCATTCCCGTCGACGGCGAGGTCACGGCGGGCAACAGTTACGTGGACGAGTCGATGCTCACGGGCGAGCCGGTACCGGTCGCCAAGACATCAGGGCAGCGGGTCACCGGCGGTACTGTCAACCAGAACGGTGTACTCGCAATGCGCGCGACCGCGGTGGGCAGCGAAACGGTCCTCGCCCGGATCATCGAGATGGTGGCTCGTGCCCAGGCCGCCAAGCTGCCCATCCAATCGGCGGTCGACCGGGTGACCATGTGGTTTGTCCCGATGGTGATCGCCGCGGCCGTGCTGACCTTTGCGATCTGGATCTCCTTGGGTCCCGAGCCGGCCGCCGGCTTTGCCCTGGTCAACGCGGTCGCGGTCCTGATCATCGCCTGTCCCTGCGCGATGGGTTTGGCAACCCCGACCTCGATCATGGTGGGAATCGGGCGCGGCGCCGAGCTCGGCATCCTGTTCCGCGAACCGGACGCGCTCCAACGCTGCCGAGAGGTTCGCGCGGTTGCTCTCGACAAGACCGGGACGCTGACCGAGGGTCGTCCGGCGCTGACCGATCTGATCCTCGCCGAGGGATTCGATCGCGAGCGGGTCTTGGCGACGATCGCCGCGGTGGAGGACAAATCGGAGCACCCGATCGCCCGAGCAATCGTCGCGGCCGCCGAGGGGCTGACCCTGCCGGAGGTGACCGGCTTCGAAGCGATCCCGGGTTGCGGCGTGCGGGGCCGGGTAGACGGGAAATCGGTGGTGATCGGCTCCCATCGTCTGGTGACGGAAAGCGGTCTCGATATCTCCGTCTTCGCGGACGTCCGTGCACGCCTGCACGATGAGGGCAAGACGGGCATGTTCGCGGTCATCGAGAGCAGGCTCGCCGCCGTGGCGGCGGTGGCCGATCCGATCGCGGAGACGAGCGCCGAGGCGATTCGCACGCTGAAGAAACTGGGTCTCGAGGTCGCGATGATCACCGGCGACCATCAGCGGCCCGCGGAGGCGATCGCGCGACAACTTGGCATCGAGGAAGTCGTCGCCGAAGTGCTGCCCGAGGGCAAGATCGCGGCGGTGGCGCGCCTGAAGCAGCGGCACGGGTGCCTGGCCTTCGTGGGCGACGGCATCAACGACGCGCCCGCCCTCGCCGAAGCCGATGTCGGCTTCGCGATTGGAACAGGTACCGATATCGCAATCGAGGCCGCCGACGTCGTCCTGATGTCGGCGAACCTGAACGGCGTCAGCCAGGCGATCGCACTCTCGAGAGCGACGATCCGCAACATCCACCAGAACCTGTTCTGGGCCTTTGCCTACAATATCGTCCTGATCCCGGTCGCCGCGGGCGCGCTTTACCCGATGACCGGCGTGCTCCTCTCACCGATGTTCGCGGCAGGCGCGATGGCACTGTCTTCGCTCTTCGTACTCGGTAACGCCTTGCGCTTGCGGCGGTTTCGGGTACGGACGGACCGTCGCCGGAAACCGACAGGTCCCGAAGGTCCCCTTTAGGAGTCTTCCACCCGGAAGGCCGCCTGCATAACGTTATGACAGGGTCGTCTTTCCGCTGCTGTTCCGATGTCCGGACACCAGCCCATCGCTCACCGAGTCAGCCAATTTTGAACGAGATTCCGAATATTGGGAGAGGAGGTTCCAGGACCTTATTCCATTTATGATCCTCCGGGTTCGGCTGCAGATGGAGCCCACGGACCGTGGGCTGGTCGAGCGATTGGATTCCAGGAATCAAGACTCCCAGGTCGATCGCGGATTAAAAATTCCTTAGGTGTGGAGATGGAGGTAAAACCCTGATGGTTTCAAGTCCTATTTTGTTAGACTTTAATGATTACCACAAGCAGTAGGATCACCGTCACAATAGCCAGGACAGTTCTGAGCGTATTGGAGGGGATCCATCTGGTATCAAATTGCTTGGACAGGTCGTCCAGTGCCTGTTGATCAGCATGAGCGAGATCGAGCCTTTTAAGCGTATTGTTCAAAGGGATATTTATCGTGAATGTCGGTAGTTGAACGCCAAAAACATAAATGCAAGATGAGATTACAATTAGTATACGGCTGAGACCTTCTAAATGCCAGGTGCTCATTACCGTGGTGATCAGAAGCGCCACGACCGAACCCAACCACACGATAACAAAAACAGGATGATTGTTTTGAATGACATTATCCATCACCTTAAAGGCTTCAAGATAGGCTCGATTATTCAGCGATTGAATGCCTGGCATCACAACAACGGAAAATGCCAAAACAAACCCTGCAACCAGCGAACAGAGTAACGTTGCAGTTAATAAAAAAAAATCAAACATAGTCATGGTGTATCCTCGTAAACAAGTGATTTGGAGTTCCTGTTGAAAAACGACAGTTCGTCCGGTTCACGCGTCTGCATTTTTCCATAAACCGCGAGCAACAACCTGTTGGGCATAATCGGCAAAATCCCGTGGAGGCCGCCCGAGCGCTTGTTGGACACCATCTGTCACGTAGGCATTACGCCCATCAAGAACCGTCGAGAAAAGGTAGTCCAACATCCAAATCACGTCTTTCGGCGCTCCAGCTTCAGCTGCCCCGGCAACAAAAGCATCGTGGGGTATTTCCGTGTATTTTATTTCTTTCCCAATCGCTTCCGACAACTCCGCCGCGGCTTCTGCAAAAGTCAACATTCGTGGCCCGGTAACCTCATAAACCTTGCCGTCATGACCCTCTTCGGTCAATGCAGCGACAACCACGTCGGAAATATCATCAACATCGACAAAAGGTTCCGGCGTGTTGCCGGCCGGCAATGCTATCTCACCGGCCCGAACCATGTCGACAAAAGCACCTTCGCAAAAGTTTTGGAAGAACCAACTTGCACGAACAATGGTCGAGCGGATCCCACTTTCCCGAACAATGCTTTCACACGCCTGTGCCTCTTCCTCACCGCGACCCGATAACAGCACCAGACGATTGACGCCGCGATTCTTTGCCAGGTCAACGAAAGCCTGGATCGCATCAGTCGCACCGGGCATAGCTAAATCCGGGGCGTAGGTTATGTACGCGGAGGTCACATTTTCCAAGCATGATCCCCACCCATCTTCGCGGTTCCAATCGAACGAAGGGTTCGCCGATCTGGATCCAATTCGAACCGGGACGCCTTTTGACTTCAACAAATTCACGACTCGCCGTCCGGTTTTACCCGATCCTCCAATCACAAGGGTTAGGCCTTCTACATCTTTGGGCTGATTATTTTGACTCTTGTTCATGATGTTTCTCCTCTCAGCTGTAATTCCTGATTACAAGATAGTGGCCGGCAGGCGAAAATGCTTGACATGGGACGTCAAAAAATTGACCGGGTGTGCCAATTTTCAAAGGCTGCCTTTGCCGGACTTGTTCAGATCGCCGAAAAGTTACTTCGAGAAAGCACCAACTGAACAAGCAGTACCAAGTAGACGGTATCCAGGAACAAGTTGACGTTACTTAGCTTACAAGGCGGGTTGTTAAGCCGCGCGCAACTCAGCGAAGTCTTACACGGGTAGTTCAGAATGCGAGCCGATCGTGAAGATGTATATCGAGGACACCTGCCGTCCAGCGTTTTTACGGATTTAATCGGTACGTACGCGGTGTTTTTCCCGCCCAGCGTTTAAACGCGCGATTGAATGCACTTTGCTCCGAAAACCCACACATAAAGGCAATTTCAGCAAAACTGTATTCCGTCTCTTTAACGAGCCGCTCCCCTAACTGACGCCTGGATTCATCGACAAGTGCTTGAAATGTGTACTTTTGCCTTGAGAGTTTTCGCTGCAAGGTTCGTCCACTCATCGCCAACTGGCGAGCCACACCTGAGATATTTGGGACGCCTTCACTCAAAGAGCGGGAGATGATGGCACACACCTGAAAGGCCAAGCCGGTCTTATCTTCCAACTTCGAGACTTCGCCCTCTAAATGCGAATCAAAAAACCGGGAGATCGTTAAATCGCCTAACTTATTCGGCGATTCCAGCGACTGTCTGGAAACTAAGAGCGCATCTTTATCCGAATCAAAATACACGGGACAGCCGAAGTAAGCCTCGTGATCCGATACGTCGTCCGGAGCTGCATGCTTAAAAAATACAGCCGTGGGGTTAAACGGGGTTGAAGATACCTGCCGACTGATCGCTGTGACGCTCGCGATGGTTGCTTCGTTGGATAGGCGCATGCCTAAACGCCTTTCCCCGTCGCGGTGTAAATGCATCAAGGCCCCATGATCGACCTCCACGACCTGGTATGCCGAGACATTGGTCAAAACTTTTGCATAACGCTCGGCCCGCTCGTACGATCCTCGAAGATTTACAGCGGACTTCCAAGCCAGCCCAAAGATACCGTAATCGTCGCAGCGCATGGATTCACCCGCTCTCAAGGGAAGTGTCCTGACATGCGGATCGGCTGCGGCGATATCTTCCAAAAACGAATAATAATCGGTGTCTAAGACCATCTTTTTGGGCTCGACCGGGCCATCAGGATCCACGCCGACGTTCATCATTATTGATTTTTTGTCAACGTTCTCGTCAACCTGCTGGATGACTTTTCTCACAAATAACGAGGTTATGTATCCCATACTACGCCTACAAATTTTAGCATAGCGAGCTTTCCAGCACATCACACCGTATGTTTAAGGTGCTTCCACCCATCGCGTCGGATCTTCGGCTGTAGGCATCCACCGCACGGAGGCAGGGTAGATCGCGTCGCATGTTCTTACAGTCATTGTAACTTTTTCCAGGGCGAACGCCAATAAAAAGGGTTCTTTCTTCCGGGTTCTTCCGGTTTTGGGGGATGGGCATGACCCCTGGCACCGTTATCCCCCCAAAAACCGGAAGAGCCCGACTTGATCATCATCGAATCCCAGGATGAGGAGATCTCGCAGGGCCATCCCCCCAAAAACCGGAAGAGCCTATTTTTGTGAGTGCAAAAGAGATCCCCTTTAATTACACCGATGCGAATCAAGGGTTTCGAGTGTTCTTTTTTCCAAAGTAAAAGTAGGGCGACTACAGGTTAGTTAAGAATGGCGCGCGATCGATCGGAGAGTTGCGCCATAAGAGCCACTCCTGTGGAAAACTCGCCCAAATTCATCAAAGCAATAGCGTGTACCGATTTCAGATGATTGCGAACACGCCGCCGGTCATTCAAGGCAACGCGTGCGAAGCCGGGCTGCAATTCGAGAATTTTCGAGCGAATAGTCCCGGTGTAGGGAACGACAAAACCGATAAAGCGAGAGAAAAGCCAGGGCCCTCCTGGAATTTTTCTTGCTCGACTCCACCAGTGAAAGAGCGGGCTGGTCATGGGCTTAACCTCCTATTCGGTTCAGTTTACCACAATTCTGGATAAGCGTTCACAAACTTCATTCGAATGCGTGAATGTGTCGAATACGTTTTCTCCATGGCTCCATCGAAGACTTCGTGTTAGAATAAAAATCGTTGATGTATTACTAAAGTGCGTGGTTACATTGCTCCATCACTTATTCCCGCACAATGTAGTTCAGGGACCCCCATTAGGCTCCTTGCTCGCTACTTGCCAAAGCTTGTGGGCCGGGTTTAAAACTCGGCCCTGTTTTCTCTTTTTGCGAACCCTTGCCCACATGGGCTGCAACATTGATATCGATCGGTGATTAGGTGAATGGCATGCCCGATTTCACTAGGGAGATTTCGGACCTGAAATCACACCTGCTGGACAATGACGATTTCGCCTCAGTTAACGGATTCTTCTTTCAAGCACTCGCCGAAAATGCTTCATTTCTGGAGCTGGGAAAACCCATCCGTTCCCCCATGCTGAAAAATGCCTTTCGAAAAATCGCCGTTCAGATGTATGGGCGGACCGGATTAGAGCAACTGCTGGTCATCAGCGTGCCCGTTTACAAGCTGTACCACGGCTCTTGTTTGATCGCCGGGCGGCCGGCCACTTTCTTTTTCTTCAATGATTTGGACCTGGGCTTGATGGCGATTACCGATCATTTGGACCGGACGGAGCATGTGCGTTTCACCAACGTCATGTTGGTGCCGGACAACCACAAGGCCCCCATGTTCTTCCATTACGGCGGTCACGGTTACAGCGAATAAGCCCCGGACGCGTGCGCCCGGGACATTGATTCAGGCTTCGAGGGCTCGGCGCACGTCTTCGATCAGATCCTCGGCGTTTTCTATGCCGACCGAGAACCGAATCAGGCCGGCGTCGATGCCCAACTTCACGCGCAGGTCGGGTGGTACGGAGGCGTGCGTCATGGTCTCGGGGTGGTTGACCAGCGATTCTACCCCGCCCAGGCTCTCGGCCAGGGAGAAAACACTAAGGTTGGACATGAACCGGGAGACACGCTCCATGCTGCCGGGCAGGTAGGCGCTGACGATACCGGAACAGCCGTGGGGCATTTGCCGTTGCGCCAGGTCGTACTGGGGATGCGAGGGCAGGCCGGGGTAAATGACTTCTTCAAATTCCGGCATGGTTTCCAGGGCTTCGGCCAGAGCCAGGGCATTGGTGCTGTGACGTTCCATGCGCAAAGCAAGGGTTTTGATGCTGCGCAATAACAGGAAACACTCCTGCGGCGCGTTGACGGCGCCGGCGGCAAACTGGACGAACTTCAATTCCTCGGACCATTTCTCATCGGAAGTCATGACCACGCCGCCCACAAGGTCGCTGTGACCGGCCAGGTACTTGGTGGAGCTGTGCAAAACCAGGTCGGCGCCCATTTCCAGGGGCCGTTGCAAAATGGGCGAGCAGAAGGTGTTGTCCACCAAAACGGAACAATCGCGGTCTTTCGTCAGTTCGGCAATCGCGGGCACATCCACAATGCGAAGCAATGGATTGGTGGGCGTTTCAATCCAGATCATGCGGGTCTTATCGGTCATGTGCTGCTCGATGACCTTGGGATCGCGCATGTCGATAAACTCGAACTCCAGGCCGTACTTGGCGTACATGCGTCGGAACAGCCGACCGGTGCCGCCGTAGACATCTTCACTGACCAAAACATGAGCGTCAGGCTCCAGGATTTGGATCACGGCTTGCGCGGCCGCCAGGCCGGACGAGAAGGTATAGGCCCATCGGGCGCCTTCCAAAGTGGCCATCGAGGTCTCCAAGGCATCGCGAGTGGGATTGCCCGCCCGAGAATAATCGTGCAAAAGGGGCTCGCCGGGCTTTTCCTGAACAAAAGTGGAGGTTTGGTAGATGGGGGTCATGATTGCGCCGGTTACCGGATCGGGCTTGACGCCGGCGTGAACGCAATGTGTTTCGATTCTGGTCATGTGAGCACTCCCTATTTTTTTTACCAACATCTTATACGGCATCGAGGCCGAACATATTTCAAGGATGTGCAGAATAACACTATTTCGCCAACCTGGGAAGTTTTCAGGGAAGCAGCATTGTAATTCTTATCGAAGAACATCGGGGCGGTCGGTTTCGCGGTCGCCGAAGCCGGTGAATCGCATTCCACCGGATAAACCAAATTGACGAACCGCCCCTCCCGGAAGTAGAATAGTGCGGTTGATAGTAAGGAGTTGGTACACCCCCGCAAATGAAGGTCACGGTTCTTATTCCCGCACGCATGGCCGCTACAAGGTTCCCGGGGAAACCTATCACTCCAATTAACGGTAAGCCCATGATCCAATGGGTTTATGAACGCAGTTCCGCCGCGTCGGTGGACCGCGTGATCGTGGCGACCGACAGCACCGAAATCCTGGATGCCGTACGGGCTTTCGGCGGTGAAGCGGTCATGACCCGCGCCGATCACGAGAACGGCAGCCAACGCATCGCCGAGGTTGCCGCCACGCTTGACAGCGACCTCATCGTCAATGTTCAAGGTGACGAACCCACCATTCATCCCGGAGCGGTCAATGCCGTTCAGGCGCCCCTGGAAGCCGAGCCCCAATTGGAGATGGCCACCCTGGCCGAGCCCATCAAAAACCACGAGGATCTCTTCAATCCCAATGTGGTCAAAGTGACCTTCAACAAGGCCGGTCGGGCCATGTACTTTTCCCGTTCGCCCATTCCCTTCGTCAAACACGAGGGAATGAACCAAATCCGGTGGGAACCCGGTCTCGCCCATGGGCACTATCGCCATGTCGGCATCTATGCCTATCGCCGGGAATTTCTGCTCCAATATGTTGCCGAGCCGCCCTGCTCGCTCGAACGCATGGAGGGGTTGGAGCAATTGCGCGCCTTGTATATGGGCGCACGTATTCAAGTGGCGGCCTCCGAATGGCCGTCGATTGGTGTGGACACGCCCGCCGACGTGCCGCGGGCCGAAGCATTTCTTATCGAGGAAAACAGGGGTTCAGAATGACCAAGTTTATTTTTGTCACCGGTGGTGTTCTTTCCAGTTTAGGCAAGGGTCTTGCCGCTGCTTCCTGCGGCGCCCTGCTCGAAAGCCGCGGCTATAAGGTAGCCGTGCAAAAACTCGATCCCTATATCAATGTAGATCCCGGAACCATGAGCCCGTTCCAGCACGGCGAAGTCTTCGTGACCGACGACGGCGCGGAAACCGACCTGGACCTGGGCCACTATGAACGCTTCACCAATATGACCGCCACCCAAGGTCACAACTGGACCACCGGCCGTATCTACCAGAAGGTCATCAACAAGGAACGGCGCGGCGACTACCTGGGCAAAACCGTCCAGGTCATCCCCCATATCACCGACGAGATCAAAAACAGCATCAAAAAGATTGCCGGGGACGATATCGACATCGTTATCGTGGAGATCGGCGGCACGGTCGGCGATATCGAGAGCCTGCCCTTTCTGGAAGCCATCCGCCAGTTGAAGCTTGAACTGCCCGTGGGCGACGCCGTCAACCTGCACCTGACTTATGTCCCCTACCTGCAAGCCGCCCGGGAATTGAAAAGCAAGCCCACCCAGCATTCGGTCAAGGAACTGCGCAGCATCGGCATCCAGCCCGACATCATCCTGTGTCGCTGCGAGAAACACCTGCCCGAGGAACTGCGCGCCAAGATCGCCCTGTTTTGCAGCGTGCCCGTGGAAGCGGTGAAGATTGCCATCGATGTCAACAACATCTATAAGGTACCCATTTCCTTCGCCGACCAGGAGGTCGACACCCTGGTTTGCAAGCTGCTCGGCCTTCCCCACCAACGGCGCAAAATGGAGAAATGGGAATATTTGTCCAGCATCATCGACGGACCCATGTCCGAGGTCAATATCGGCGTAGTGGGCAAGTATGTCGACTATCCCGATTCCTACAAATCCATCAGCGAGGCCCTCACCCATGCGGGGTTCCATCACAAGGCCAAAGTGAAGGTGCACTGGATTGAGTCCTCGCGGTTCGAGAAGGGCGAAAACCTGGAAGAACTGGATGTGGTGGACGGCATTCTCATTCCCGGGGGCTTCGGCATTCGCGGCGTACGCGGCATGGTGGAAGTGGTGCAAACCGCCCGGACGCGTGGTATCCCCTTCTTCGGCATCTGCCTGGGGATGCAGGTGGCCTGTATCGAATTCGCCCGCAATGCGGCCGGTATGGAAAGCGCCAACTCGTCCGAATTCGATGACGAGGCGCCCTTCAATATCTTTTACAAACTGCGTGAATTGGTGGACATCGACGAGATGGGCGGCACCATGCGCCTGGGCGCGTTCGACTGTCAGTTGGAAGACGGCAGCTTTGCCCACAAAGCCTACGGCAAGTCGTTTATTTCCGAACGCCACCGCCACCGCTATGAGTTCAATATCGGTTTCAAGGACCAGATGGCCGAGGCGGGCCTGAAGTTCACCGGCATGTCGCCCGACGGCCTGTTCGTGGAAATCGTCGAATTGGAAAACCATCCCTGGTTCCTGGGTTGTCAGTTCCACCCGGAATTCAAGTCCAAGCCGTTCGAATGTCACCCCCTGTTCCGCGATTTCGTGGGCGCATCGTTGGCCCATCGCCAAACTCGTGATAAGGTTGGCGCCGAGGAAACGGCTCGGGAAGAGTTGGTATGACGCCGGCTGGAGGAAAGATGAGCTTCAAATTCGAGATCGACGGCCGCGACTTCGAGCGCGGCGGACCTTATCTTCTGATCGCGGGGCCCTGTGTCATCGAGTCGGAAGCCCATGCATACGGCATGGCCGAAAAGCTGGCCGACATCGTCGCGCCCTGGCGGGACGAATTCATTTGGGTGTTCAAATCATCCTTCGACAAGGCCAACCGATCCTCCGGGCGCAGCCGACGCGGCCCGGGCATGGAAGAAGGTTTGCGCATTCTGCGGCGCATCAAAGAGGAATTGGATGTTCCGGTACTGACCGATATCCACGAACCCGACCAGGCGGCCCCGGTCGCCGAGGTAGTCGACATCCTGCAAATCCCCGCCTTCCTGTGTCGCCAGACCAACCTGTTACACGCCGCCGCGGAAACCGGCCGGATCGTGAATATCAAGAAAGGCCAGTTCGTGGCGCCGCACGATATGAAACACCCGGTCGCCAAGGTAAAGGACGCGGGTAACGACAAGGTCATGATCACCGAACGCGGCACCAGCTTCGGCTACAACAACCTGATCGTAGACTTCGCCGGCGTGCACGGCATGAAGGCCATCGGCGCCCCCGTCATCATGGACGCCACTCACTCGGTTCAACTGCCCGGCGGCCTGGGCGATGTCAGCGGCGGTCGCCGCGAAGTAGCGCCTTTTATCGCGCGCGCCGCCGCGGCCGTGGGCGTGGACGGCTTCTTCACCGAAGTGCACGACAACCCCGACGAGGCCTGGAGTGACGGTCCCAACCAGTTGACCCTGGAACTGTTCCGAGATCTGCTGCCCGTTCTGACGGCCGTCCGCAAGGCCGTTTCATGATCCTGGATAAGGGCCGTCAGGTTCTGGAAACAGCGGCGCGGTCGGTTGCCGCGCTGATCGACGATCTGGACGAAGACTTCGAGAAGGTGGTCCGCCTGATCATGCGCACCGAGGGCCGCCTGATCCTGACCGGTATCGGTAAGAGCGGCATCATCGCCCGCAAGCTGGCCGCGACCTTCGCATCTACCGGCACGCCCGCCTTTTTCGTGCACCCCGCCGAGGCGGTGCACGGCGACCTGGGCATGATCGTGAAGGGCGACACCGTCATCGGCATGTCCAACTCCGGTGAGACCGAGGAACTGGTGCGCCTGCTTGAATTGATACGCCGCCAGGGCGCCAACTTGATTGCCATCACCGGGAATGCAGAAAGCACCCTGGCCAAACACGCCGATGCGGCTGTCTGCTATCGCATCGACGAAGAGGGCTGTCCCATCGGCCTTGCCCCGATGGCCTCCACCACCACCTCGCTGGCTCTCGGCGATGCCGTTGCGGCCACCGTAATGGAGCTGAAGGGTTTCAGCAGCGGCGATTTCGCCCGCTTCCATCCCGGCGGCAAACTGGGTAAGAAACTGCTGCTGGTGGAGCAGGTCATGCACCGCGACGACGCGCGGCCGCTGGTCGAACCCGACGCCGCTCTCAGCGAAGCCCTGATCGAGGTCAGCGAAAAGCGACTGGGTATGACGGCCGTTGCCTTACCCCAAGGCTTGGGTCTGGTTACGGACGGCGACATCCGGCGCTTGTTGCAGCAACACGGTTCCGCCGCCCTGGAGATGAAAGTGGGCGATATCTGTATCTCGAACCCCAAATCCATTCGCCCCGAGGCCCTGGCCGTGGAAGCGTTGAACCTGATGGAACAGCATCACATCACCTCGATTCTGGTGATCGATGATCGGGGTGATTACCGCGGGGTGGTCCACCTGCACGATCTGTGGAAGACCCAACTGATGTGAACCGGACAAAAATAAAAGCCACCGGGCAACCTTCTTCGTAGGGTTGGGAGATTTTAGCGCGTTCCCGGAAGGTTGCCCGGCGGTATTCCGTGGGGATTCAGTCTGGAAAAATGGCCCCGTGCCAAGCACGGGACCCTTAGAGCATGCGACGAGGTTGATGACGCATAACTGTCCGCTAAGAAGAGGGGAAAGAGGAGGGGGCGGTCAAAGTCGGGATGGGAATTAGGAAACAAATGATGAGGCGGTTCATGAAAGACGTCTCCTGATTGTCATTGACCGGCGTGTGGGGAGGACACGGGCGCTGTAACGTAAATTCGCGATTTACCTTCCGGGTGCCGTAAAGTCGTGACTCACGGTACAAGCTGACTCCCGTGACCTCCCCACACGCGGGGAGAGTTGGTGATTCGGGTGATAGAAAGGGTTTCGTAGGGTTGGGGTCAGGGGGCTCCTGAGCCGGACGGCAGGCCGACCGGCCCAGGAAGAGGTATTTAGTGGTGACGCCGACCGCGATGACCGTGGCGCCTCATGGGCGGTAATTCGTCCTCGGTAATCGCGCCGTCACCGTTGGCGTCGAGTTTATTGAAGGCTGCTTGCAGGCCGGCGATGTCGGGCGTACCGTCACCGTCGCTGTCAAATCTGTCGATCATTCTGGGGCCGCGGCCCTCGGGGGGCTGTTCCAGGCCCAGGTTGGCGTGAATCAAAGCGGCCAGTTGCTCGCTCGTGAAGGCGCCGTCGCCGTCCTCGTCGAGATTGGCCAGGAAGGTGGACCACTCATCGGCGGTGAGGCCGGGCTCGCCGTCCGTGTCCGCGCCTTCCAGCAAAATCATGGCGCCCAGAGCGCGCCGCATGCCGCGCATCCGTCCGCGAGGCATCTCATCAGCGCTCACCACGCCGTCGTCATCGGCATCCATCCGCTCGAAGGCTGCTTGGGCGTCCGCCACGGTGATCGTGGGCGGGTTCTCGCGATGGCGGTGACCGCGATTCTCGGGCAACAGCGCCCGGACCTTGTCGTGGTCGATGGTTTCACCGTCGTCGGCGGTAACGCTCGCCAGGAAGGCACTCCATTCATCGGTGGTGATGTTGCCGTCCTGATCGCTGTCGGCCAGGGCGATCAATCCGCCGCGAAGGCCGTGGTGACCGCCGCGATGACCGCCGCGTTTACCCATGCGGGCCTTGCCGTGACGGCCCCGACGTCCGAATTCATCCTCGGTCAATACGCCGTCGCCGTTGGCGTCCATCTTCTCAAAGCGAAGCTGGGTCGCGGCCGCGAATTCTTCGGCCGAAATCTGACCGTCACCGTTCGTGTCTGCATTTTTCAGATGACCTCTACCGGGACCCTGGGCCTGTGCGGCCGCCAAAATTCCAGTGAGCAGCAAGGCGATAAAAACAACTTTCTTTTTCATGGCTACTACCCCTTGATCTCATAATGTTGAAGCACCCGGTAGCGGGTGTCGCCACCCGTCGTCTATAGCTAATCTACGTCCCCGGTCGAGAGAAGTAGTTATGCAGCTGTAAACTCTGTGTTAAGGATGTAAAATGGCCCGGCCGCCCTTATTTCCTCTGCTAGAATAGATTTACCAGGCCGCTTCCGCCAACGGATACAGCCTTTCCCGGGGGTGAACATGCGCTTCAGCCGGCCCTTGTTGATTCTGGGCTCGTTAATCGCCGTGGCCGCCTTGCAGTACCATTGGGTAGGCGAGGTCAGCCGCGCCGAACGGGTCCGTCTGAACAACCTGCTGGCCGAGTCGCGCAAAGCCTTCGCCGAGGAAATGGACCTGACCCTCACCCGCCTGGCCATTATGTTATTGGTATCGCCCGACCCCCGCGAGCCCATCGGGTCCCTGCCCGAAAACTTCAAAAACTGGCGCGACATGGCCAGGTGGCCCGATCTGGTCCAGGATCTGTACCTGTTCAGCCGCACCCATGACGGCGAAACGGAAACCCAACGCCTGGATTGGGCCGGCGGCTCCCCGGCGCCCGCGACCCTGCCGGCATCGCTGCAAGCATCCGCCGCGGAACTGATCACCCATTTGGAAGAGCGTCATCAGCGCGGTAATTCACGTACCCGTCAGCAGCGCGGTCGACGTGGTCGCGGCGGTTGGCGACGCGGCCCGCTGGTGGATGTGATCGGCGCGCCCCCGCATTTCAGGATTGCCGCTCCTGCCGAAAGAGACAAAGCAACCTACCTGTTCGTGGAACTGAACCGGGCCGAGTTGTTCCGCAAGATCCTACCCGAACTGGCCGGCAAACATTTTTCCGAGGAATATATCGTCTCGGTAGTCCGGGCATCGGAACCGGAAACCATCCTGTTCCAAAACCAACCGGGCGCCCCGACATCATCCACCAGGAATGCGGTCCCCTTCTTCGGCCTGCGCTACCTGCCCAAATTACACGAAATGCCGGGGCTGCCGGCCGAAATGCGCCGGGCCGATATAACCCCGGAAACCTTCCGACGCGGCGGCATGGGCCTGATGCGCATTTTGGGACCCGCCATGTTCGAGAACCGCGACGGCGCCAACGGCGACCTGCTGTTGTTGGTCAACCATCGTTCCGGTTCGTTGGAGACCGTCCTGGCCCGAGCCCGGCGCAACAATCTCCTGATCAGCACCGGCATTCTGGCCATTCTGGGCGTCACCCTGATCTTGATGATTCGCTCGGCAGAACGGGGCAAGCAGTTGGCGCACCGTCAACTGGAATTCGTCGCCGGCATTTCCCACGAGTTGATGACCCCCCTGGCCGGCATCCGCTCGGCCGCGCAGAACCTGGCCGAAGGCGTCATCAAGGAAGACACCAAGATCCGCCGCTACGGCAACCTGATCGAAAGCGAGAGCCGCCGCCTGACCACCATGGTGGAAAAGGTGCTGGACTACGCGGGCATCCAGGCGGGCCGACGCGAATACGACCTTTCCCCGATCGGCGCGGGCGAACTGGTTTCGGAAGGCCTGGACCACTGCCGAACCGTCCTGGAAAGCGCCGGCTTCACCCTGGAGCGACGCATCGCCGAGGACCTGCCGGTGGTAAACGCGGACCGAACCGCCTTCACCCGCGTGGTCCAAAACCTGGTGGGCAACGCCATCAAATACGCCGCCGAGGCCGCCTGGCTGCGCGTCTCGGTTACGGCGACGGCAGACCGGGTGCTGATCGATTTCACCGACAAGGGACCGGGCATACCCAAAGCGGACCTGGCGAACATCTTCGAACCCTTCTTCCGGGGCAAGGAACACGTGGCCTCCAACATCTCAGGCAGCGGCCTGGGTTTGTGCCTGGTCAAACATATCGTGGAAGGCCATCGCGGCAAAATAACGGTAGACAGCTCCGCGGAAGGCACCACCTTCCACATCAGCCTGCCGGTTTGCCGGTAACCTGTGAGCGAAGCGAACCCTCGGATTCCGAAACTCACTCTCCCAATAATCAGTCCTGATTCCTCGGATTCCGAAACTCACTCTCCCAGGAATCAGTCCTGATTCCTCGCATTCCGAAACTCACTCTCCCAATAATCAGTCCTGATTCCTCGATTCCGAAACTCACTCTCCCAATAATCAGTCCCGATTCCTCGATTCCGAAACTCACTCTCCCAATAATCAGTCCTGATTCCTCGATTCCGAAACTCACTCTCCCAGGAATCAGTTCTGATTCCTCGATTCCGAAACTCACTCTCCCAATAATCAGTCCTGATTCTTTGCGTCCCGAACTTCTGAATCGAGGAATCAGGCGTGATTTAGCGTGTCTCGACCGGCCGAATCGAGAAATCACGGCTCATTTCTCGACTCCGGAAAGAAAGAACCAACGAATGAGGCGGTAAAATGGGGACCACTTCTCGTCGGCGTCTCTCATGCAATTCATTGCTGAGGCCGATTCTTTTCCACAAAGGTCTCGTTTGCTTGTTGTGAGTTCCACCCATGCCCGTTTTGCCCGGATACACCCTCGATAAACTGATCTACCAGGGTAACTTTTCACTGGTCTACCGCGCCACGCAACTGGCGACGAACCGCGCGGTTATCCTCAAGATGCTGCGCTTTCCCTCACCGGAGGAGGAGAATCGGTTTCGCCGCGAGTTCCGCATGGCGCGACAATTGAGCGGGCACGGCGGGCCCGCCGTTTACGGCATGGAGCGCATGGAGGCGTCCTGGATGATGGTGCTCGAAGATTTCGGCGGCATCTCCCTGGATCGGTTGGTCAGCGAGGGCAAACCGCTCGCCCTGGAAACCTTCCTCGAACTGGCCGTGCGCATGGCGGACCTGTTGGACCGGGTTCACCAACGCCGCATCAT
This sequence comes from Acidobacteriota bacterium, assembly GCA_030066195.1. GTDB lineage: Bacteria > Acidobacteriota > Holophagae > Acanthopleuribacterales > Acanthopleuribacteraceae > JASJCB01. Next base: position 64,262 of record JASJCB010000004.1, on the reverse strand, counting down.
GCACAAGGACATCCAACCCGGCAACTTCATCTGGAACCCGGAAACAGGCCGCCTGGCCATTATCGATTTCGGTATTTCCACCGCCCTGCCCGTGGAGCGGCGCGCCGCCGTGGCGCCCGAGCGCCTGGAGGGGACGCCTGCCTTTATGTCGCCCGAGCAAACCGGCCGCATGAACCGGGTCATGGACTACCGCACCGATCTCTATTCGCTGGGCGCATCTTTCTATTATCTGCTAACCACCCGACCCCCGTTTCTTGAATCCGATGCCATGCGCCTGGTCTACAGTCATCTGGCCCGACTGCCGGAACCGCCGCACAGCGTCGATTCCCGGATTCCCCAGGCGGTCTCGCACATCGTCATGAAGCTGATGGAGAAAAACGCGGAGAACCGCTACCAGACCGCCCACGGCGTACGCGCCGATTTGCAGCGGTGCCTGGATCATTTGCGCAAGGAAGGCCACATCCCCGCATTCGGCCTGGCCACCGAGGACACCTCCGACCGCTTCTCCATTCCCGAAAAACTCTATGCCCGCCAGGTGGAACGCGACACGCTGCTGACTACCTTCGAACGGGCGGGCAACGGCCTGAAATCGCTGCTGCTGGTGGCGGGTTATCCAGGCATCGGCAAATCCGCCTTGATTCACGAGGTCCACAAGCCGATCGCCGAACGCAACGGATTGTTCATCTCCGGCAAGTTCGACCAGTACAAGCGCAACATACCCTATTCCTCCTTCATCCAGGCATTTCGGGAACTGCTGAATCAACAGCTCACGGAAAGCCCCGAGAACCTGGCCGCCCGGCGCGAGGATCTTCTGAAAGTGCTCGAGGGTAACGGCGCCGTACTGATCGAGGTCTTTCCCGAGTTGGAGCTGATCATCGGCCCGCAACCGCCCGTTCCGGAACTGCCGCCCATGGAAGCCATGAACCGTTTCAACCTGGTTTTCCTACGCTTCCTGGGCGTCTTCGCACGCGAGGAACACCCCCTGGTCATCTTCCTGGACGACCTGCAATGGGCGGACGAGCCGTCGCTGAAGCTGATCGAGTACTGCATGACGGATCAGGGCCCGGCGCATCTGCTGATCATCGGCGCCTATCGCGACAACGAGGTAGACGGTCATCATCCCCTCATGACCCTCATCGCCAATCTCGATCAGGCCCATATTCGCATCAAAACCCTGGTCCCGGCCGCTTTGGGATTGGAAGACATAACCCGCATGACCGCCGATACCCTGCATCGCAAGCCCGCGGAGGTCGCTCCTCTCGCCGAACTCCTGCTTGCCAAAACCGGCGGCAACCCTTTTTTCCTGGTCCAGTTCCTGGAATCGCTCTACCGGTCCCAACTGATCGTGTTCAACAACTCAACTCGCCGCTGGGACTGGTTCCCCGAAAAGATCGCCGAGGCCGGGTATACCGGCAATGTCATCGACTTGATGGTCCGCAAAATCAAACGGCTGGACCCGCAAACCGTGGAGGTGCTGAAGCCCGCGGCCTGCATCGGCAACCGTTTCGACCTGAAGTTGGTGGCCATCGTCTGTCAAAAATCGCCGGCGGATACCGCGGCCTCGCTCTGGCCGGCGCTCCGTGAGGGCGTGGTACAACCGGTCGGCGATGCCTGGCAGTACGAGCAGACCGGCGAGGATGCGGGCAACATGAGCTATCGCTTCCTGCATGACCGCGTGCAACAGGCCGCCTACGCGCTGATCACCCCGGAACGCGAGGCCGAAACTCGCTTGCAAATCGGCCGCCTGCTCCTGGCGCAACTGGATGAATCGGAAATCGAGGAAAAGCTGTTCGACATTGTCAGCCACCTCAATCAGGGCGTTGCTTGCATCGACGATCCCGCCGAACGTCGCAAGCTGGCGCTTATGAACCTGGCGGCCGGCCGAAAAGCCAGGCATGCTACGGCCTATATGCCCTCCTTGGAGTATTTGAATAAGGGCCGCGCCCTGTTGCCCGAGGATTGCTGGACTGTTTGTTTCGACCTTGCTTTCGAACTGACCCTGCTCGCCGCCGAATGCAGCTTCCTCACCCGTCAATGGGACCAGGCGGAAGAGCTGTTCCGACTGCTGTTCGCCCGGGAGTTGAACCGGGAGAACATGGTCCAACTATACCTCCACTATTTTGCCTACTTCGACCACCGACGGGATTTGCAACAGGCCCTGGACGTGGGCACAGAGGCCCTGGCCAAACTGGGTTTCAAACTGGTGCGAACACCCGAGGAAATTGCGCGGGAGACCGAACTGGAGATGTCGGAGGTCTTGAAGTGGCTGGCGAACCATTCCATGAGCGAGGTTCCCGGGGCGCCGGATTGCCAGGATGCGGATCTACTGACGATTTCCAACCTGCTGGCTACCATTACGGCGGCGGCCTATAACCGGGAGCCTCCGCTTTTCGACCTGATCGTGCTGAAGCAGGCCAACCTGGCCTTGAAACACGGCAATACGCCGACGGCCTCATTCGCCTATGCGACCCTGGGCATCCTGCTCAGCTCCCGCGGCCGTCACGAGACAGGTTACAAGTTGGGTTTGCTGGGCTTGGAGGTAGACAAGCGCTACGATAACCCGTTGATCGCCAACAAGGTTTTTTTCGTCAACGGTTGCTTCCTGCTGCACTGGGTTCATCATGTACGCGACAGCGTGCCCTACCTGAAGCGCGCCTACCAAGGCTCCCTTGCCGTGGGTGACTTCGTCTATGCCTATTATGCCCTGTGGGTTACCGCTATCACTCGTTATGCTGAGGAGGCGCCCCTGCCGGTCCAGTCGCGGGAGTGCCGTCACTCGATCTCACTGATCGATAAAAGCGGCGGCATGGGCCTGTACGTGGCGATTCAGGGGATTCTCGGCACCACTCTGGCGTTACAAGGGTTGAGCCCCGACCGGGACGAACCGGCGGCCCATACCCTGGAAGAAATATTGTATCTGCTGGACCGGCATTCCTTTGCACCGGGCGCCCACGCCTTTCTGGTATTTCAGATGCAAACCCTCTATTTACAGGAGAATTACCGGGAGGCCCTGCGCGTCGTCGACGAGGCCGATCGCCTGTATGATCACGTTTCCGGTATTATCACCCAATCGCTCCATACATTATATAAAGGCCTGACGGCCGCCGCGCTGTTGCCGGAAGCCCCGCACGAGGAGCGCATTTCCCTGGCCAAAATCCTGGAAACCTGCACGACGCGCATGGAGGACTGGGCCCAAAGCTGTCCCGAGAATTTCGGTCACAAGTGGACCCTGTTGCTGGCCGAGTCGGCTCGCGTGGAAAACAATCCGCTCAGCGCCATGAAATACTACGAGCAGGCAGCGGCCGAGGCGAACGCGGCAGCCTTCCCGGGCAGCGCCGGCCTGGCAAACGAGTTGGCGGCCCGTCACTGTCTCGCCAATGGACTGCAACAGGCAGCGGGCGCCTATCTACGCGCCGCGGCCGCTTGCTATTTGAACTGGGGGGCCACCGGTCGCGTCTCCGAATTGAAGCGGCGTCATCCCGACGTGATCGTGAGCGAACAGAAACGGGGCGTCGACATTCGTGAGGACACGGTCACCATCTCCGCCGATCGTACCGACATGGCCCAAATTCTGAGGGCGGCAACCGTTTTCTTCCGCCAACCGGGCGTGGATCGGCTGGCGGCGGTATTGCTGCGCACGGCCATGGAGCACGGCGGCGCGGAGCGGGGTTTTGTCCTGATCTCCCAAGACGGTACCTGGGTGATCAAGGCCGAGGGCAACGCCCACGCCCGAGAGCCCGTAACCATGACCCGCCGGGCCGCAAGCGACGAACTGCTTCCCATGGCCGTGATCCAATTCGTGGAAAAAACCGGAAAAACGCTGGTCCTGGAGGATGCGGCACGGGACCGGGGCTTTGGGAAAGCGGGTTATATTGCGCGTCATAAACCGCGTTCGGTCTTGTGCCTGCCGTTACCGGGACGCCGGACGATGATCTATCTGGAGAACAACCACAACCCGGGCGCATTCTCGGCCGACCGCGTGGAGGTTCTGCGCCAACTGGCCAATCAGGCGAGTATTGCGCTGGACCAGACCACACGTTACGAGGAGCAGGCCCGACTTTCCGAGGATCGCGCCCGCCGGCTGGTGGAGCAGGAAAAGGACGTCTGCCTGGGCCGGGTGGGGCGCGGCATTGCGGGAGAAAGCGAAAAGGCCGCCTCTGCCGCGTCGGAAACCGTCCGCTCGATGCGCCGCCGATTGGACCGCCTGGAAGAAGATCTCAAACAAATCGAGGATAAACAGGAAAGAGCCCGCTACCTGGACAAGACCCTGGACGAACTGGATCACGGCTTGGAAACCATACGCCGCAACAGTCGGCGCATTCGCGGCACGGCCGAGGTCTTCGGTCGCCTGACAGGCGATGACCGCAAACAAGGCCGCATCGATCTCTCGGAAACAGTGCACGAGACGGTGGATCTGGTAACTTCCGCCTTTCCCGCGGTCACGGTTGTGGAGCACTTGACCGAGAACATTCCCCTGGCCTGTCGCCCGTCCGCCTTGAGCAGAGTATTCATTCACCTGGCTTTCAACGCCTGCCATGCCTTGATGGAACGTCGCCAGGAGGAGGGCGGCGAAGCACCGGCCAAATTGACGGTAATTACCAGATATGACGACAAGGAAGCGGTGGTAATTTTTGCGGACACCGGCACGGGCATGTCGGCGGACCAATTGGAAAAAGTATTTCAGCCATTTTTCAGCACGGGCCGCGGCATCGGTTTGGGATTGGTAACCGCCCGCCGTATCATCGGCGAACATGGCGGAACGGTCAAACTTCGATCCAAGCAAGGTGTGGGAACCGACATCACCATCCGGCTGCCCCTGACAAGAAACTGATTTGCTCGGGTAAGAATAACATTTAAGAAATCGGACGCTTGAACAGGGTCGACCTGTCCCAGGTGCATGACGAATCAGGTACGACACAAAGGGTCAAAACGTCGGAAAGAAGATAAGGGAACCTCTACTTTTGGACTTGTTCTATTATTTCAAAGTAGAGAAAAATTTGAAAAAGTCCTTTTCGGTCGTTTTTACTTGCCAAATTCTCAAATAGACGCCAAAGAATTCAAGGAGTTTACATGACCTCACCAGGTCAAGGCGGCAAAAAGCCCTTGCGGTACCCCCGCCGAATACAAAACTGAATACATGAGCTTGAATTCACATGGGAAAACCAGCCGGTCGGCCGATGAAATATCGGCACATATTAGAAATGTTATGCGAAGAAGAACTTTACACGCCTTCCACCATCGCCGAATTTGCGGACAGCAATGGATTGCTCTACCCCGATCAGGGAAAAACCGCGAGGCAGCGAGTGAAAGTCGCGATGGGGCGACTCAGGAGCTACCACAAATTCCCCACACACGGTGACGGCACCGTTCGTCGTACGGGACAAAGACCCGTTCCGGCCTGGTTTGGTTGGCGTTGGAAACTACTCATTTTGGAAGATAGGAAACATGAGCGAATCGAACAACAAAAAACCCAGGTATCCGAAGGTCTTTGACAAGGATGAAATGAACCTGGTTCAGCCGCGTCCTACCTGGACCCGCGCCGAAATTCTGGGTATGGAGGGCATCTTCCTGCTCAAGGACGTTGCCGACCTGTTGGGTTTGGACTCTCCAACTCTCAAAAGACATGTGGAGGCTGCCCAAAACCGCGGGGAATCGCCGTGGGATGTCGTGGGCGCCAAGAAGGTCTGGAGCAATTGGGTCCTGCGGATGAAAGTCTTTGCACCTTACTACCGAAAATACCTGGAACTGCCCTATCGGAAAATCGATAAGGAATGGGATGCCAATGTCCTGTTGGAGCAGAGGGGTCATTTTCTCCTCTCCCAGGTCTGCAAGCTGATCCCGTTCAACGGCAGCCAGATGCGCTACCTGGCCAAGCGGAACCCCAAAGCCGCACAGGAATTCGGCATCTGGAAGGACGAGGTATTGGGCGCTTATATCGTGGATATGGGCCGATTTTCGGTGTGGATCAAGCAATTATGGCAACAAGGAACACCTGAACCCAAACCCAAGAAAAAGGTCCGTAGACGGAGGAAAAAAAAGGATTCGTGAAATGCACGTGTCAAAAACACCGTTTTGTCAGGGCAAAAACGGCCGTAAATGCGGCCCGGCCGACATTTGCGCCTTGTTGACCCTGTCGTTCGTGATAATATCGAGACATGATTGAGGTGCGCTTAATGCCTCCAAGCCAGGCGGTGCGGTTGCCAATATGAGCTATTTCCGGTTGCGCGATATCAAAACCCCACCTTTTGCATACGTCACCAACAAGGAAGATGTGGTCCACGCCTGTCGCGCCTGTGAGATGCCTTTTCGGGAATTGGAAGAAACGCTTCGTGTGGAAATCATCACCGTGGATTCCGAGGACTGGGAATCGCGCCTGCGCGGCAAGCCCATGTTGGCCGATCACTGGCTCATCGGCGACGAGGCCCTGGCCGCTACCCTGGACGGCACCTTTCCCGATATGTTCGAGCGCATTCCCGTGGAAATCTCCTCATGGATGACCCGAGCGCCCCTGCTGTTATCCACGCCGCCCTCGGAAACCCTGGTGGAGCGCGCCCACACCTTCCAACCCGATTGCTTCTACTTCAAACCGGTGAACTCGATTGCTCTGGCCGATGAGTTGCTGGAAAGCTTCCCGCCCATTCGCTGCCATGTTTGCCGGCGGGAAATACCGGAACTGCCCTTCGACTTTCAACCCGTCCCCGAGGTAACCGCCGACCTCAAACCCGTGGTCTCGCTCAAAGATTTCCATCTCGAAGGGTACGACTACCTGTTCCACGAGAGCGTCGCCACGAATCTGGCGCGACTCTTCCCCGAGATGATCTTGGAACCCGTCGCCACCGAACCGCTGTACATCTAGACGAGGCAGGGAAACGAACCTTGCGGAATCAAGCGATTTCGGGCATTTCTTTTCCAAGCGCGGACCCGTATTTTTTTCGCGCGTCCGGTAACTTCACCTTTCACACACTCGCTTTTCGTGTATACTAGACCGTTCGACGGGCTACCTGTGCCTGTTGGAACCCAAACCCGAATTATTTTTCATGTGGAAGCGGGTCCGCCGACCTGTTTCCCGATTATGCGAGGGTGGCGAAATTGGTAGACGCACCAGATTTAGGATCTGGCGGGTTAACACCTGTGAGGGTTCGAGTCCCTTCCCTCGCACCACTGATCCCACGCTTCGGGTACCGGTCAACTTAATGAAATATAGAGGCAGATTGGATGGACGTTAAGATCACCAGGGAAAACCCCATTTTGGTCAAGGCCGCCGTACAGATTCCCTGGGAGCGGGTCGCTCCGCACCAAAACAAGGCCCTTCAAGAGATCAAGGGGCATGCACAACTCCCCGGCTTCCGCAAAGGCAAGGCGCCCGCCGCCCTACTGAAGAAACGCTTCAAGAACGAAATCACTCAAGAGATCATTCGTCACCTTCTCCCCGATTGCATGAAAGAAGTGGTGGAATCCCAAAAACTGAAGTCCGTGACCACGCCGCGACTCGTCGATGTGGAACTGGTCGACAAGAAACACTTCCACTTCGAGGCCGAGATCGATGTCAAACCCGAGATCGAGTTGCAGGAATGGAAGGGCCTGGAGGCCGAGACCCTGCGGATCGACATCACCGCGGAACAGGTGGATCAGGCGCTGGAAACCAAGCTGGAGCAGGCGACCAAACGCGAAAAGATCACCGACCGCGGCGCCGAAAACGGGGACCGGGTCAAGGCGGCGCTGACCGTTGTGGATTTGGAAAGCGACGAATCGCTTACCGATATGGATGATTATGAGGTTGAACTCGGTGCGGAAGGCGCGCATCCCAACATCAGCGAACTGATCTTGGGCGCTGAAACCGGGGACGACGTGGTGGGCGAATTCGAGGCCGGCGAAGACGATGCCTTCCCCGATTGGGCCGGCAAAAAGGTCAAGGCCTACCTGGAAATCAAGGAAATCGTCAAAGAGACCAAACCCGAACTCAACGACGAATTCGCCAAAACCCTGGACGCTGAAGACCTGGCGGACCTGCGTAAGAAAACCGAAGAAGATTTGAAGAAATCTGCCGAGGACCATGAAAAGCACCGACTGGACAATTTTCTGATGGGCAAGATGATGGAAGGCTACGACTTCCAGGTGCCCCGGGAATGGGTTACCAACGAGGCCCGCGCCATGGTGGAACAACAAATGGCGCCCTACATGCAGGCTTTACAAGGTCAGGGCCGTGCGCAACAGGAAGAGCTGATCGGCAGCATGTTGCAATATACGATGCCCCAGGCGGCCGGCAAGGTTCGCGCCGATGTGATCTTGGATACCCTGGCCGAGAACCTGGAAATTGCGCCCTCCGATGAAGAGTTGGATGCCGACCTGGAAACCTACCTGCCTTACTCCCAAGCCGAAACAGTTGAAGAATTGAAAGCAACCTTGACCGAGTCCGGAGCACTTGAGAACATCATCGATGTTATCAAGAGAAGGAAGGCGTTGGATGCCGTCCGCGAGGCGGCTGTCCTCACCGAGGTCGACGAATTGACCAAGGAAGAACCGCCGGCTGAAGAAGAACACGTTCAAGGTCACGATCACGACCACGGTCATGAAGAGGCCGCGGCCGAAACCCCCGAAACCTCCGGTGATGACACGCCGGATGAAGATAATGACGACGAATCGAAGGATTCAGCGTAGTTCCCAAAATCTAAAAAGAGGGAGAAGCAACATGGCACTTGTTCCTATTGTTGTAGAACAAACGAGTCGCGGCGAGCGCAGTTACGACATCTATTCTCGCCTGCTGAAAGACGGCATTCTCTTCATCGGTGAGGAAGTCACCGATCACCTGGCCAACCTGGTCATCTCCCAACTCCTGTTTCTGGAGGCGGAAGACCCCGAGCGTGACACCCACATCTACATCAACTCCCCCGGCGGCAGCGTGACCGCCGGCCTGGCCATCTACGACACAATGAACCTGGTCAAACAGGACGTTTCCACCATTTGCGTCGGCCAGGCGGCCAGCATGGGCGCCTTCCTGTTGGCAGGCGGCGCCAGGGGCAAGCGCTATACCCTTCCCAACGCCCGTATCATGATTCACCAGCCCATGGGCGGATCACGCGGTCAGGCCCGGGATATCGAAATTCAGGCACAGGAAATCTTGCGCATAAAAGAAACGCTGGACTCCATTCTTGCTGAAAATACCGGTCAGACCCTCGAAAAAATCAAGGAAGACTCCGATAGGGATTATTACATGGGCGCCAAGGAAGCCGTGGACTACGGCCTCGTGGACGAAGTTATCAGCAAACGTGACCTTGAGGGTTAACACCCCAACCGCCCTTGTCGGGCAGCAAGGATGGAGAAGAACGCCATATGAAATCACCCCGAGACCTGAGATGTTCCTTCTGCAATAAAAGCCAACGTGAAGTCAAAAAACTGATCGCGGGCCCGGACGTCTACATCTGCGACGAGTGCGTCAACGTGTGTAACGATATTGCACAAGAGGATCAGGTATACGAGAACGACTTCCCGGAACAGACCTTTACCCCTACCGACCTGAAAAATTTTCTGGACGATTATGTTTTGGGTCAACACCTGGCCAAGCGCAAGCTGGCCGTGGCCGTCTACACGCACTACCGCCGGATTTCCCAACCCCGCAGCAAGAACGACGATGTGGAACTGGAAAAGAGCAACGTGTTGTTGATCGGCGATACCGGAACCGGGAAAACCCTGCTGGCCCGCACCCTCGCTAAGGTTTTGGACGTGCCGTTCACCATTGTGGACGCCACGACCCTGACCGAGGCGGGTTATGTGGGCGAGGATGTAGAGAACATCTTGCTCCGCCTGTTACAGGCTGCCGACTACGACATCGAAAAGGCGCAACGCGGGATCATCTACATCGACGAAATCGACAAGATTTCGCGCAAGGGTGAGAACACCAGCATTACCCGCGATGTCAGCGGCGAGGGCGTTCAGCAGGCGCTGCTCAAGATCCTGGAAGGCACCGTGGCCAACGTTCCTCCCCAGGGCGGCCGCAAGCACCCTCACCAGGAATTCTACCAGCTGGACACCTCCAACATCCTGTTCATCGCCGGCGGCGCATTCGTGGGCCTGAACAAGATCGTGGAACGGCGGATGGGCAAGGCGACCCTCGGCTTTATGGCCAAACAGCCCAAGCACCGCCGCCTGGACCACAAATCCATCTACAGCTTTGTAGAGCCCGAGGACCTGATCAAATTCGGCATGATTCCCGAATTCGTGGGTCGGGTTCCGGTTGTTTCCTACCTGGAGCCCTTGGAAGAGGAAGATCTGGGCCGTATCCTGACCGAACCGAAAAACGCCCTGGTGCGCCAGTACCAGAAGATTTTCGAGATGGAAGGGGTCAGCCTCAAGTTCTCCAAGGACGCCGTCAAATTGATCGCCCATCAGGCCATTGAACGCAAACTGGGCGCCCGCGGCCTGCGTTTGATCATGGAAAACCTGATGCTGGACTTCCTTTTCGACCTGCCGAGCCAGAAGCAGAAGGAAGACCTGTTGATCACCGCGGACATCATCCGCAAACAGAGCCGACACCAGTTCGAGGTTCTGGAAGAAAAGGCCGGATGATTCCATCCCGGCCTGACGCGAGGCGGGTTTTACCAAGGGCCCGCTTCGCACCTGAAAGACAGCCTGGGAAGGGTAACTCTATTTTTCAGCCGCACCGTTATTGGGTCCCGCCTCACTTTTTGTTCTGCCGGCGGTGAGGGGCTTAGGCGCTGAATTCTCTACTTTCCCTTGCATTAATTTTGCCTTTGGGGTATACTCAAAGTCTGATCAACTCCCTGATTTTCAAAACCAACTCAACCGAAAAACGTAGTTCCTACAGACTGATGTATGCAAATTCGATCCGCAAACTTTGAAACTTCCGCAGCAAAACCCAGCCAATTCCTTCGTCGGCCGATTCCCCATGTGGTCTTCGCCGGCAAATCCAATGTGGGCAAGTCCAGCCTGTTGAACAAACTGCTCAACAGAAAAAAGCTGGCAAAAACGTCGCAAACGCCGGGCAAAACCCGTTTGGTCAACTACTTCCTCATCAACGACCGCTTCTACTTCGTCGATATCCCGGGTTACGGTTTCGCCAAGGTCAGTCGCCGGGAGCGGGCAGGATGGGGAGAACTCATTGAAACCTACCTGGAAACCACGCCGTTCATCGCCGTTATCTTCCTCCTCATCGACATTCGACACGAACCCAACGCTAACGACCGCCAGATGTTGGACTGGTTACAACACCACCGACTTCCCTTTCACATCATCCTCACCAAGGCGGATAAATTGTCCAATAACAAAATTATCAATCAGCAGACCAGGATAGCTAAGGAACTGGATCTCGACCGGAGTGAGTTGGTGGCCACATCGGCTACTTCCGGTCGGGGAATGAAAGACGTTTGGCAAATTATCGCCGGTTCTTTTGACGGAAACTGGAATCAATCAACCAAGGAAGCTGCCACATGAATATCACAGAGCTGAAAGAACTTTCCGTGGAAGATCTTGCCAAGAAGTGCAAGAAACTAAAGATAGACAGCACCGCCGGAATGCGGAAGCAGGATATGATCTTCCGTATCCTGCAAGCTCAGACCGAAAAAGACGGTTTGATGTTCAGTGAAGGCGTCCTGGAAGTATTGCCGGAAGGATTCGGGTTCCTGCGGGCGCCCGACTACAACTACCTGCCCGGTCCCGACGATGTTTATGTCTCCCCGTCCCAGATCCGCAAGTTCAACCTGCAAACGGGCGACACGGTCAGCGGCCAGATCAGACCGCCCAAGGAAGGCGAGAAGTATTTCGCGCTGCTGAAGATCGAGGCCATCAACTTCGAGCCTACCGAGGAAGCCGCTGAAAAGATTTTCTTCGACAGCCTCATTCCGCTTTACCCCGAGCAGCGCATCAGCCTGGAAACGGAGGGCGAAAACCTGTCCGGCCGCGTGCTGGACCTGATGACCCCGCTGGGCAAGGGTCAACGCGGCCTCATCGTGGCGCCGCCCCGTACCGGTAAGACCATGCTGCTGCAAAGCATCGCCAACTCCATCACCGCCAATCACCCCGAGGTCTACCTGATCGTGCTGCTCATCGACGAGCGCCCTGAAGAAGTCACCGACATGGAACGCTCCGTGGACGGCGAGGTGATCAGTTCCACCTTCGACGAACCGGCCAACCGCCACGTTCAGGTGGCCGAAATGGTGATCGAGAAGGCTAAACGCCTGGTAGAATCCCGCCGCGACGTGGTCATCCTGCTCGACTCCATCACCCGCCTGGCTCGCGCCTACAACACCATCGTGCCTCCCAGCGGCAAGGTCTTGTCCGGCGGCGTCGACTCGAATGCGCTGCAACGGCCTAAACGGTTTTTCGGCGCCGCGAGGAACATCGAGGGCGGCGGCAGCCTGACGATCATCGCCACCGCCTTGATCGAAACCGGCAGCCGTATGGACGAGGTCATCTTCGAGGAATTCAAGGGCACCGGCAACATGGAAGTCATCCTGGACCGCCGTCTCTCCGAGCGCCGGGTCTTCCCCGCCATCGATATCTCCCGTTCCGGCACCCGTAAGGAAGAGTTGCTGCTCTCCAAGCTGGAACTCAACCGTCTTTGGGTTTTGCGAAAGGTCCTCAATCCGCTGTCCGCCACGGAAGCGATGGAACTGCTTTGCGAACGCCTGGCCAAGACGAAAAGCAATAACGACTTCTTGGAAAGCCTGACCAGAGGCGGCTAGAACAGCCTTTATCGAGGTTTTTTAAAATTTTTTTCCACTTCGGGAATAAAGCCTCCCCGGGATATTGTTCCAGGTGTTGCTTGAAAAGGCTTCGAATAATTTCTTCTCCGGGGCCGGTAGGTATATTGCAGCACCTACCGGCCCCATTTTCTTTTCGGGCTTCGGAGTAGTTCCCCGAGGACAACGGACAATATTTCCTTATTTCAATCCGCACCACGACAATCGAACAGGCGTTTGCATGTTTGCATGTTACCGATTAGGCAGCCGGCGCGTTCCGTGTTATAACGTTGCAGACGGGTGGCGCTCACGGCCGCATCCGTTGATGGTATGAGGAGTTGAGGCATGCATTTTGCGGACAGGGTGATCGAGACTTGCCGGAAGAAAAAAAGCCGCCTGGTGGTGGGTCTGGACCCTCATTGGGATCGCATTCCCCCTGATTTCAAGAACAAATACCTCGAGGTGGAAGAGACCCTGGTGGCCTTTCTCAGCAAGACGGTCGCCGTCACCACTTCCTACGTGGCGGCGTATAAACCGCAGGTTGCCTTTTTCGAACAATACGGACTGGCCGGCATGCGGGCCCTGAACCGGCTGTTGGGTATGATTCGCAAGTCCGGCGGCATCATTCTCACCGACGCCAAACGCAATGACATCGGCAGCACGGCAGAGGCTTACGCGCGGGCCTTTTTCGGCGACACTTCCATGCCCCCGGGCTTTCCCTCGGATGCGCTCACGGTCAACGGCTACCTGGGCAGCGACGGCATTCTGCCCTTCATCAAAAATCATGATAACGGAATCTTTGTGCTGGTCAAGACCTCCAACCCCTCCAGCGGTGAATTGCAGGATCTGCCGATCGAGGGTGGAAAAACCCTGGCTCACAGTATGGCCGAGGCGGTGAACAGCTGGAACGAGGAAACCGTGGGCGAGTCGGGTTACGGCAACGTGGGCGCGGTTATCGGCGCCACCTATCCCGATCATATGCGCTCCTTGCGCGGGCTGATGCCCCGATCACTGATCCTGGTGCCGGGTTACGGGGCTCAGGGCGGCAGCAAGGAGGCGATCAAAGCGGCCTTTAACAAAGACGGCTACGGCGCCCTGATCAATTCCTCGCGAGGCATTCTCTTCCCCAAGGACTGGCCGGAACACGGCTTCGACGCCATCGAAAATGCGGCCGCAAAGGCTCGCGACGAGATCAACACCATCCTTCTGCGCCGCTAGTCCGTCTACCCGAATGCCGGCGTTCGGGAGATAAAAACCCGTAGTTCCCCCAGTTGACGATATTCTTCGGCGACGCTTACAATGATTACTGTCGCCTGCCGGGCATCGATAGCAACCCTTATCCCCAGGACTTCATCGATTGGTTGTGTGCACCCCTGGTCGGAAGCGTTTTTTCATCGTTTAGAGCTCTCCGCGCATCATTTCAGCACATGAGGTCCTTCTGTAATGAAAATAGTCAAAATCGGTCTCTTTTTGGTCTTGTCCGTCGCCGTAATCCTTTGGCAGGCTCGGGCGGACTACTTCAAAACATCGTCCCAACTACTCGGTGAACTGATCGGCGTCGGTGAAATGGAACTGGCCGTGATGTCCGATAAGGAGGCCCGTGCCGGAAAGATGGCGGCGTTTCAAGCCGACTACGAGGCCTTCCAAAAAGCCTTGGACAGGGAACGCCGGGACAAGACCTTGGAACCTTTTGACTATTACGAGCGCGCCTATCGGGGAGCCGAAGCCAGGGTGACCGCGTTACAACATGTGAATCGACACGCGGAAGCGGTCACCACCCTGGAACGTCTGCGGGAAAAGGTTGCCGGCTCCGTCTTTGAAGCGGATGCCTTGATTGCCCTGGCCGACGCCTACGAGAAACACCCCTCGGACGAGCAGTTTACCGAGGCGCGGCGTTCGGCGCTTCGAATCGAAACCTTGGAAGCCGCCGTACAACATCCCGAGTTCATGACCCATCCCAACCGGGTCAAACGCGCCCTCGACGCAACGGCCTATGTGGAACTGGCGCAAACCCTTGTCGATACCGGCGACAAGACCCGGGCCGTCACGGTCTATCGTAAATATTTCCGGAGCTGTATCGATCAAGGCTTGATTACCCGTTCCCTGCTTGCCGAGTGGTCGCGGTACACTCGTTTGGCCGAAGATTTGGGGGTGGAACACGAAACCATGGGCCGGGAGCTTTCCGCCATAGGCATGGAACCGGCCGACAAGGGCAGTCTCCTTGGATCGGGGAGTCCCGGCAATCGCGCACTTTCGATGGATGAATTCCGCCGACACAATACGTATATCCTTATCTCCCGGCGCTCGGAAGCCGCCCTGTAAGGGCTTGCCGCGTCTGGCTTTCAGTCGATTCAGCGGTCAGCCGAACATCCATTTAATGTCAGATTTACGTGAGCAAAAGGACCCGCAAGGGTCGGCTCGCGCGACGTACAGGCCCATTTTTTTTCAGGCAACCATTTGCGCTGCAAAGTTTTAGATAGGCCGCCGGTGATTGCGGACTCGGCCCGGCTGTCGGAAACCCGCCGAAGGCGGGATGTCGGCGGTGTTTGTAGATTGTGAGGTTTTCGGTTATCTTAGAGGTGGCCGGGACAATGCATCGGCCCAAATCATGATCTTGTGAGTGTAGTAAATCGCATGGCTAACGAGCACATTCTTGTTGTTGAAGACGAGCAGGACATTCTCGAATTGATCACCTACAACCTTGAGAAAGCAAACTACAAAGTATCGGGCTTCCCCTCCGGAGAAGATGCATTGAAAGCACTTCCGGGCCTGAAGCCGGATCTGGTGATCCTTGACCTGATGTTGCCGGGCCTCGACGGCATGGAAGTATGCAAGACCATCAAAGGCAATACCAAAACTTCCGATACGCGAGTCATGATGCTGACCGCCAAGGACGAAGAGGCCGACATTGTGACCGGCCTGGAAGTCGGCGCCGACGATTACATGACCAAACCGTTCAGCCCCAAGGTGCTGCAAGCCCGGATCAAGGCATTGATGCGACGCGGCGAAGCCCGGACCAAGGTCGAAGACGGCGTGCTGGAAATGGGCGACCTGATGATTCACCCCGGCAAGCACGAAGTCAAGATTGACGGCACGACCCTCAACCTCACCAACATGGAGTTCAAGATCCTGCATTTCCTGGCTTCGCACCAGGGATGGGCCTACACCCGCTCTCAAATCGTGGCGGCCATTCGGGGCGAGAACTTTGCGGTTACGGACCGTTCGGTGGATACCCTGGTTGTGGGCTTGCGCAAGAAGCTGGGGCAACACAGCCACCTGATCGAAACCGTACGTAGTGTGGGCTACCGGTTCAAGGACCTGAGCCAGGACTAGGTCAACGGTTCGGAGGTAGAAGCGCGGCGGCCATGGAACAATCCCAGGAAACCGGTCAAGAGCCCATAGAACAGACCCGGCCGGTCATGAAAAAGCGGAAACTGCTATGGCAGATCTTCTCCAGTTTCCTGCTTATCGTGATCGTATTTTTGATATTGGTCATCTGGTTCGCCTCCGCTTCCTTCCGCGAGTTCTATATCAACCAAACCGTCCGTGAATTGGAAAATAACGCCGTGCTGGCGCGCGCCCAGATCGGCAAGTTACTGGCCGGCGGCAGACCCGACGAGGTCGACGCCGTCTGCAAGTCCCTGCGGGGCCAGTTCTCCAACCGCCTGACCATAATCAATCCCGACGGCCGCGTTCTGGGCGATTCCGATGAGGATATCGCCAGGATGAAGTTGCACAACGACCGTCCCGAGTTCCTGGAGGCCATGCGCGGCCAACGCGGCGTGTCCACGCGCTACTCGGATACCCTGAAAACGGAAATGGTATACGTGGCCCTGCCGTTACTGGAAGGCGACAAGATGCGCGCCGTGGTGCGCGTGGCCCGCAATACCTCTTCCATAGAAGAGGCCCTGCGTTCCATTTACGGCAAGGTCTTCCTCGCCTTGCTGATCACTTCCATTCTGGCGACCTTCTTCATTCTCAATACATCGCGGCGCATCAGCCGCCCTTTCGAGAACATGACCTCGGACGCGCTGCGTTTTGTTCGCGGCGAATTGAAGGAACTGCCCGAAACCCATTCCGAGGAGATCGGCGGTCTGGCCCGCGCCATCAATCTCCTGGCTTCACGCCTGGACGAACGCACCCTGACCATCGCTGCCCAACGCAACGAGGTGGAAGCCATCCTGTCCAGCATGATCGAGGCCGTGCTGGCCGTCGATTCTCACGGCCGTATCCTGCGCATGAACCGCACCATGGCCGAACTGTTCAACCTGAGCAGGGAACGCAGCCGCGGCAAACGGGTCAGTGAAACCATCCGCAACATGGAGTTCAACCAGTTCGTGCAAAAGGCCCTGAACAGCCCGAAGACCATTGTGGACAACCTGGTCATGTACACGCCGGACCAGCGTTTCCTGCAAGCCACCGGCACGCGCCTGCGCAACGACAGCGGCCAGGCCTTCGGCGCCGTGGTTGTCCTCAACGATGTCACGCGCTTGAAGCAATTGGAAGATATTCGCCGCGATTTCGTAGCCAACGTTTCCCACGAGCTGCGGACGCCGGTGACCTCCATCAAGGGTTTCGTGGAAACCCTGCGCTCCGGCGCGGTCGACGAACCCGATGTGGCCCGCCGTTTCCTGGGCATTATCTCCAAACAGTCGGAGCGGCTGCACAATATCATCGAGGACCTGCTCAGCCTGTCGAAGATCGAGCAGGGACAAACCGAAATCGAACTGGTGCTGGAAGAGAGTCCGTTGCGGGAACGGTTGTCCGCGGTGGTCGACCATTTTCGCGAGCGCGCCGAGGAGAGTCGGGTAGAACTGGTCTTGGATTGCCCGGCCGACCTGAAAGCCCGCTTGCATCGCAACCTCTTCGAGCAGGCCATTTTCAACCTGGTGGACAATGCCTTGAAGTACAGCGGCTCGGAATCGCGTATTATAATAAGGGGCTACGCTCTGGACGGCGGTCTGCACGTGGAAGTCATCGACCAGGGACACGGCATCCCAAGGGAACACCTGCCCCGTCTGTTCGAACGCTTCTACCGGGTAGACAAGGCGCGCAGTCGGGAAGTAGGCGGCACCGGTTTGGGCCTGTCCATCGTCAAGCACATCGTTCAGGCTCACGGCGGAACGGTCGATGTAGAAAGTGAGTTGGATCGCGGCACCACCTTCCGCGTCACCCTGCCGCCGGTTCCCCAAAGCAATACCGTTTTCGCCTGAGGTACACATGCCTCTCAACCAATTGCGTATCTTGACCCTGCCGGTCATCGGCTCCGTGCTCGCGTCGTTTTTTTCCGGCGACCTGGAAGTCCCCCTGCTGGCCGTGGCGCTTGCCTCCATGTTGCCCCTGTTCTATATCAACGACCTGGAAGCGATTCGCAATCACGGCCTGTGGAAACTCTACGGCGCGCTGACCTTCATCATCGTGGTCATGTTCTACTTCATGCGCGTGTCCATGAAATACTCCATCTTCTTCCTGGTTTTCTTCTGTATCGTCTACGAGTTCTACGGCGAAAAACGGCCCAGGGCGCCGTCCCGACTGTTGGCCCTGTTGTCGTTTCTGATCCTGCTGTACCATGCGCGGGTGGATGCCGGCCTGGCCCTCTTTGGGGGCGTGCTGCTCTACCTGTTCTCCCTGGTGCTGTGCCTGATGCTGCTGCACGCGTCCGAATCCACCGGGTTTCGCAGGATTCCCCTGAAGGGACTCACCGTATCGCCGCTGCACTTCGGCGTCATCTTCGCCATCGGCATGTCGCTGTTCTGGATCATGCCGCGCTTCCCCTACCAGGAACTCGGCGCCATCCCCAGCCTGCTGGGCGACCGCACCTCCGGCTTCGGCAACAGGGTGAACCTGAACGATATCGGCTCCCTCAAACGATCCAAAAAACACATCATGGATATCATGCCCTTGAACGGCGAGTTACACGATCCCTATATCAAGGGCCGGGTCTTGGATTTCTACCGCAAGGGAACCTGGTCCACCACGGTGCTCAGCGCCTACTTCCCGTCGCCCAAGGAAAACCAGACGCTCTATTTCCGCGAACCCGAGGGCGATGAGCTGCTCAGCTACCGTATCGACCTGCAACCCCTGCACGGCAACACGGTCTTCTACCTGGACAACCTGGTCTCCCTGAAGGGCAACCTGCATCCCGTCAAGGTGCTCAGCGGCCTGGACCATATTTCGGTCATCCGCCCCCTGCCCGTCTCCCTGTCGTATACGGTCACGTCCATGAAGCGCCCGGTCAGGACCCGCATGGGCCGGCGCATCCACATCTACACACAAATACACTCCGACCAGCAGTACTTCGGCGAAATCGCCCGCGAGATCCTGGGTGCGGCGGATAACCCCGCGTCCACTACGCCCGAAAAAGTGAACGCCTTCCTGAACTATTTCTCCGATAACTTCGGCTACACGCTGGATGTGAACAACCAGGGCAAGGACCCGCTCTACCATTTCATGAAGGAGAAGCGCGAGGGTCACTGCGAGTTGTTCGCCAGTTCCATGGTGTTCCTGCTGCGCTCCCAACGCATTCCCGCCCGCCTGGTCACGGGCTTCCTGATGACGCAAAAACACCCCAATGCCGAGTTCTATCACATCACCGAATCGGACGCCCACGCCTGGGTAGAATACTTTCACGACGGGGCCTGGCACAAGGCCGACCCCACGCCGCCGGTTGCCTATGAGCCGCCCGGCTTCCTGTCCACGCAACTGGCGACCCTGCAATACTTATGGCGTAAATCGATCATGACCTTCAACCACGAATCGCAGAAAGAGGTCATCCTCTACATCCAGGTCCAACTCCGCAACCTGATCGACGGCGTCGTGGTTCTGCTGCAACGCTTCGCCTGGCTGGTAATCCTGATTTTCGCGGGTGTCACGGCCTGGATTCTCCGCTACAAGGTCCTCCAACCTGACACCCGCCTGGCTCGCTTATACAGCCAATTAGAGCACCGCCTGACAAGAACTTTCGGAGAACGCAAACCGGACGAGGGCATCTACGACTACATCGACAAGTTGACCCTGGACGGCAACCTGAAAGCCGACCTGACGGGTTTTCTACAAGACTACCACCGCTTCCGCTTCGCGGCCCGATCCAAAGACGCCCCGAAGGCCCTCATCCACCGCCTACGCGCCCTGCTCCCACGCCTGGAAGAAGCAACCCCCGCGAGCTGAGTCCGAAGATTCGCCTCGGTTCACCGTGAGCGCCGAAATAGAAGCAACCAACCGGCCGGGGCGGGCCTGCCGTGGGATAAAAATACCCCTCGCCGCGCCCAGTACATTCATTGCGGATCCGAAAAACGGACTCCCCGAGCTCGGGCACAACTTATTGACCCGGAAAACGAACTCCCCGCGCGCGGCGACAACGTTTTTCGTTTTGGGTGAGTTATTGTATCTGACGGTGTCATTGGCTTTAGTCCAAGAGTTGTCGATGTCCACCACAAAACTGGTCGGCCGAGTACCAAGGCGAAACGAATGGAGAGGTAAACCAGCTCGACTATGTTTTTTATCAATTCACCCTGGTATAGCTCTCTACACTTTATCGCACTCAGTGATAAATTTAACTCTTGACTCAGTGCACGGAGATTGATACGATCACGGTATTGCAAGCCTTAAAGAAAACTTGTTGATAAAGAAACTAAGGAGGATTCTATGAAGAGATTTGCTTTGACTATGATAGCCTGTTTGAGTTTCACCATTGCTTCAGTTGCAGTCGCCGGCTGCATCAATGATAATTGGCATCCTGCTATCGAAACTTCCGAAGGCATTATCGTTTTCACCGACATTTGCTGTATTGAAGTCGGTGACGGTAGTGAAGCTTCTTGTACCGATGGAGATGATTGGTTCAATCTTCCTCTCTGAGACAAAGGCTGGTATCGTTGTTGATGTAAAAACCATTGAACAACTCCATAGTCGCTTTGGCAGCTAACTAAATTTGAAAATAAGTTATCACCAGCCATTAATAAGCGACTAACAGGCGAGAGGAGAGTTCCTCTCTCCTCTCCAACTTATTTCGCGTAACTAACAAGTGAGGTTTTTTGGTGATCTTTCTTTTGATTATTTTTGGCATGATCGACCCAAAGCCAATTAATTTAAGCTTAGGTAGTGCTGTTATCGAATTAGATCTGGAGACCATGTCAGGAACTAAGCTCAAATTAGACAATGTTGCCGATAACACATTCTGCTTTTTCCTTTCAACGAATTGTCCAGCCTGTGTTGAAGCAATCAAAATAATCGAGAGTCGCTTTATGAGCAAACACCATTGTATTTTTCTAATCTTAGGAGAAAAAGATAAAATTGATCAGTACTTTACTAATTATCCAAAAATCCTTCAAGATCAAATTTTCTTCATTACTCAGCCCACACAATTGGATGAATATAATATTGTAACTCTTCCGGCACTTTTAGCATACAAAAACAGTAAGTTACAACTCTCTTATCACGGTCCTCTAAAGGATAGGGCATGCAACATCCTGTTGCATGCTTATAACAAGAAGATCAAGAAAGGTACCCAATAAGGAGTGACTTTGGTGGTCCTTTTTAATTTATTATTTCTACTCCTCATAAATGGGGAGGCCGAGCCCTCCTGGCAAATCCGTGGAACCGATATCTACCGGACGCTTACACCGAATCAGGTTTCCTATGGTGGCGATGAAGGCTGGTTTGTTTTGGACGTTAAGGAGCAAAGGCTACTTCATTACAGTGTAGAGGGCCGTTTCCTTAAAACTCTTACCAAGAAAGGGGAAGGGCCGGAGGAACTTCAGCAAACCGATGCCGTTTACTACGAAGAGGGTAATCTATACGCGGTTTCCCCGCATCTTATCAAAATTTTCGATACTTCCGGCCGATTGAAAAGACAGATCAAACGATTAAACCGAACATTACGACTAAAGAAAATCAAGAATGGCTGGATCGAATATCCCAACCCACTACACAGCCAACTCAAAGATACCGTCGTTCTATATAATAATGATCTAACCAATCCTATAGTCCTTTCAGAGTGGGAGACGAAAGCGATCAAACGGGGTGGTAAGCGGACCCTGGCTTATCGCCCGGATATCTTTTGTATGGCCTTGGATGCTGTTCGAAACCGCCTCTACCTACGGAAACCGAACACCAATAGTATCGAAGCCTGGGACCTTACAGCCCGGAAACTAATCGCCGTTCTGCCACTGAATATCAAGATTGACGCTGAGACCCAGCTGAAATGGATGATGGAAGGAAAGAAAAAAGGGGGTCGCGTTTCTCTAGAAATGAACAGTTGGTACGCGGATATGAGACTCGACCCGTATGGTAATCTATATTTCTACCCGAACCGCTCTATAGACAAGGCTGTTGTTTTCGATGCCAAGGGAACATTGTCCAAGCAAAGCTACAAACGAGAAACCTTGGACCGCCTACTGGCCACTCAAAATAACCAGGCCTTTCTTTCCTGGCGGGAAGTCGAAAGCGGAGAAGTGCGCATCGCCCGTGTTCCGTTGACCAACATCAAGGCGTTTGTGGCGAAATATCCAATCAAAGAGTAATTTTTTAGGCTTGCACCTTCTTTTCGGTGTCTTACATGAAGTCGAAGCCGGCCGCATGGAGCTTGTTGAACATCATAAGGTCCTGCTGAATCGACGCTTCAATGTCGATGGTTCTGCTCGTTCCCACCGTTTGCACCAATTCCTCCGTCAGATAACTCGCCAGGATTCGTTGATCACGATTGCTCAATGTCGATTTGACAGCCTCAAACCATTCCCAGAAGGTGTCGTGCTCCATCTTCTTCTTCGCCTTTCTGGACTCGCGCAGCAGTTCCATTTTTTGCCGGTCTCCCACGGCCCGTTTAAGCCGGTCGATGATTTGGGGGAAGTGAACCCGGTCGTACCGATGGTGGGTTTCCCGATAGACGATTTCGTATCTGTTCTCACCGGTAATCAGACTTACGAGCTTTTCGATATCGGCAAGGTACATGCCCCGATCACGCAGGGCCTTGATGATTACAGCAGGGATACCACTTTTATCGGAAACCGGAGGGCTCGGTCTTGAGAATCAGGCGGGGGTAATGTTAGAACAAAAGGTCCGCTTGGGGAGGTATTCATGGGGACTGATGCAAATCAAGGCCATCGGCAGCGATTATGGACCCGGTTCCAAGAGTCGGGTTTCCGCCGGGGATTTGTTCACGATTACGAGAAGCTGGAATTCTTACTTACCTTTGTATTGCCCAGGCGGGATACCAAATCCCTGGCCCGGGCCCTGTTGGCTGAATTCGGCAACCTGACCGGCGTCATTCGGGCGCCGCGGGACCGCTTGACCCAACTCAAGGGGATCGGCCCGCGCACGGGTCTATTCCTGCACCTGTTGCACGAACTGACCCTGACCTTGGACGAGGAAGAGTTGAAAGACCGCGACCTGTTGACCACGACAGATCTGGTGCAGGCCTATTTACGCCGGGAGTTGGCTTGGGAAGAGGCGGAATATATCATGGCCTTGTTTTTAGACAGCCGCAACCGCTTGCTGCGCAAGGGCCGATTATTCCGTGGCACGGTAAACCATGTGGCGCATTACCCTCGCGAGTTGGCCAAGGAAGCACTGGCCTGTAATGCGGCGCGTGTCATCATTGCCCACAATCATCCAAGCGGAGAGGCGACGCCCAGCCGGGATGATGTGTCGGCCACCCACGAGATTGCCGCTG
Source organism: Acidobacteriota bacterium (assembly GCA_030066195.1). GTDB lineage: Bacteria > Acidobacteriota > Holophagae > Acanthopleuribacterales > Acanthopleuribacteraceae > JASJCB01. The sequence continues at coordinate 40,901 of JASJCB010000004.1, read as the reverse complement.
CCCTGAGGACAGTGGGCGTTACTTTGTTGGACCATTTTGTGGTCGGCCGACAGGAGGTAGTCAGCCTGTCTGCCTTGGGTTTGTACGCCGGCGCCGGGTAGGGCGACACTTCCATTCCAGTAAAGACGCCGAAACGCCCCTTGATAAGGCTGAAATTGGAAAAAGAAAGGTAGGGTTTTTGCTCGGCATGCCGATTACCGATTAACCTTGAAATCGCCTCAACCAAGACAAATATCGAAAAGGAAGATGCTTTTCTATCAAAACAGCTTGGCGTCCAGTTCCAGGATCAGGCGGCGGCCCGGTTCGTAGATGCCGGAGCCGTGGATCTTGTAGAGCTTGTCGGTCAGGTTTTCCGCCGACAGGTTGAGCGATACGCGGTCCGTAAAGCGGTAATGGCCGCGCAGGTGTACCGCGCCGTAGCCCGGGGTGCCGCCCTCGGGTATGCGGTTATCGTTAATATCGCCCGGCGACAAACGGTCCTGGCGGTCGGCCCAGGTGAAGAGGCCGGTCAGGCGCCATTTACCCGAGTCGTAAGTCCAGCCCAGGTTTCCGCGCAGGGGCGGGATGCGGCGCATGGGCACGCCCTGGTCGGTTTGTTGTCCGTAGGTCCAAGTAGCGTCCGTTCGCAGGCTGTGTTTGCCGATATTGCGGTTGTACTGAACCGAAACCCCGTCGATTTGCGCCTCGCCCACGTTGTCCAGAATAAACACCGGCTCGCCCTCGAAGGTGTCCTGACCGAGCCAGGTGCCGGGCACGCGTTCAATGAGATCGGTATAGCGTCCGGTATAGGTGCTGATTTGGAACATGGAATGATTGCCGCGCAGGCGGTAGTTCAGCTCGTAGCTCCACATGGATTCGGGTTGCAGGCCCGGGTTGGGCGCGTCGAAACCGGAGTTGCTGGGTCCCAGCGAAAGGGCGTCTTCCAGGTTGGGGGCGCGAAAGCCCTGGCTGATGCCCAGGCTGACGAAATGGCGATTACCCGTGTACGACCAGGAGACCGACGGCGTCAATTGTTCGTAGTTCTCGTCTACCGCACCGATGGGCTGATCCAGCGTGCCGGTCAGGTTGACCCAGGTCTGGCGCAGGCCCAGGCGCAGGTCCTGGGTTTCGGTAAGGTGCACGACCGGTGAAAGGAAGACGCCGTAGCTGGTGTAGTCGCTGTCGTTGGGGAACTTGCCGGGCTCCGGGGTCACGGCGCCGCTGTTCAGGTCGATGCGGTTGCCGTAGCCGTCCAGGGTGTCGATCTGGCTGTCGAAGCCCCACACCCATTGAACCTTTTCGCCGATCTTGGTGAAGGTGCCGTTGAACTGGAAGGTATCCACCGCGGTGAAGGACTCGGTCAGGCGATCGGGCGACCCGGAGGAGATGCGGCGCGTACCCTCGTCGGCGATCATCAGACCCGCGCCCAGGTCCATGAAATCGATCAGGGCATTGTCCTTGAAACGCGACTCGTAGCGTAGGCCGTGGAAGCGTAGTTTCTGCGGGTGGTATTCCCACAGCAGGTCGCGGCCGGAGAGGATGCGATCGGTGCGCGGCACATTGCGGGCGTCGGAAACGGTATTGATCAAGCGCAGCCGGCGCGCTTCGTCCAACTTGTAGGTGAGGTTCACGGAGCCGTCCCAGGAATCGTAGCCGGTGGCGGGTTGCTCGCCGAAAGCACCGCCCGCTTCCAGGTCCTCGTACTGGTTGGCGCGAAAGTGGCCCGAGACGAACAGGTTGCCCGCCGTGCCGTGCGCGCTGACCTGGTGGGTGTTGGTGCCGTCGGCGGTGCTCCAGAAACCGTGGTAACCGATATTGTTGGGATTGCTGACGGAGGCGGGATCGCCGCTGCGCAGGTGAATGGTGCCGCCCAATCCGTCGCTGCCGTACTGCACGCCGCTGGGTCCGCTCATCACTTCTATCTGCTCCAACTGACCGCCGGGAACCGTGTTCAGGTACTGGTTCAAACCCAGGCGAAAGGTGGCGTTATTGAGGCGGAACCCGTCGACCATCAGGAGCACGCGGTTGCCGGACATGCCGCGCATAATGGGGGAGCCGCCGCCCAGGTTGGTCTTCTGCAACAGCACCTCGGCCTCTTCCTTCAACAGGTCGGAGGTTTGGGCCAGGGCCCGTTCGGGCTGCTCGGCGGGACTGAGCACGGCGACCTCGGCGGCCACCTCCCAGGAACTTTGCTGAATGCGGCTGGCCGAAACCACCTGGTGGAGGGAAATACCGGCGCCGGCGATGGTGATATTGATGGGCTTGCCCTGCGGATAGGTTTGCCAGGTGCCGATAAAACGCGTGGAGCCCTTGGTGTCGACCACTTCGAAGGTAATGGAGTCCTCGGGAATACTGATGGAAAGCATGCCCGACTTGTCGAAAGGAAAGGTCTGGTCGTTATCTAATTTGAGCACCCATTCCTGAAAAGAGGTCACATCACTGCTGGTGATGCGAATCTCGGTCTGTTCTACAAAACCCGCAAACAGGGCGAGATTCGACAACAAAAGCAATAGTTTCAGCATATTGACGATATCCTCCGGAGCCCCTGAGGGCAGGGGGCGGTTTTTCGGCCTGGGTTTAAGTGCAATATCGGTGCCGGTAAAAACTGAGGAACCTGCACCGGCGCGGTGGGCCGTAAAGCGGCTCCCTGTCAGGCTTTCGCCGAAACCCGGGCAAGCTGATTAAGATATCACAGGTTGCTTTGCGGGTTAAGAATAATCGCTCGCGGAGATGGTCATGCGAAGGGTCGACCGTGCTAAAATTGCGGCAAACAGCCGGTGGGAGTTTTTGATGAGCGATGATTTAGCGGTCATCCGGGAATTGGAAGCGCAGATTGGGGAGCCCATTGCGCAAGTCGATGAGTTGCATGTTTTCGATCGCGGAACTGGCTACCAACTGAACGATGCCGGGCGGGTGGTTCGGCTTTGTCTTTTTCAGAAAACCATGAAGAACCTGGAGCCGCTTCTAAGCTTGACCGGGCTTTTGCGTTTGGGTTTAGGTCAAGTCGGGATTAGAGACTTCAAACCCCTGGCTTCGCTAACAAAACTTACCCATTTAAGGCTGACTTTTAACAGGATAGAGGACGTATCAGGGCTGGGATCTTTGACGGGTTTGACCATTCTAACTTTGGATAACAACCAGATAAAGAACGTATCAGGGCTGGGATCTTTGACGGGTTTGACCTACCTCAATTTGGGTAGCAACCAGATAGAAGACCTGCTTCCGCTGGGATTTTTGACGGGTTTGACCCACCTTTATTTACATGGCAACAAGATAGAGGACGTATCAGCACTGGGATCGTTGACGGGTTTGACCCACCTTAATCTATATAACAATAAGATAGAGGATGTATCAACGCTGGGACCACTGGCGAGTTTGACCCGGCTTTATCTATATAGAAACGAGATAGAGGACGTATCAGGGCTGGGATCTTTGACGGGTTTGACCCACCTTAATCTATGTAACAACATGATAAAGGACGTATCAGGGCTGGGATCTTTGACGAGTTTGGCCCATCTGTATCTACATAACAACAAGATAGAGGACGTATCAGGGCTGAGATCGTTGATGGGTTTGACCAATCTACGTTTGGATAGCAACCAGATAGAGGACGTATCCCCGATAGCAGGGCTGTTGGAACGCTTCGGCAGAATCAGGGAGAAACCTTCCAATATCAGCAGTGAATTAGTCCTCGGAGATAATCCCCTAAAAGCCCCGCCGCTTGAAATCGTCAGGCAGGGCAAAGAAGCCGTCCTGGCCTGGTTTGCCGCCCGGGGCGATACCGGTGAGCGCCTGTTGAATCAGGTCAAGGTCTTGTTAGTAGGCGACGGCTACGCGGGTAAGACTTCATTGGTGCAACGTGTACTCCACGATACCTTCGAACCTAATCAGGGTCAAACCCACGGGATTCGCATCGAGGAATGGTCTACCGACGGTCCTAAGGACGACCCCATGGTGGTCAAGTTTTGGGACTTCGGCGGTCAGGAGATTATGCACGCCACCCACCAATTCTTTTTGAGCAAGCGCTGCCTGTATATAGTGGTCCAAAGCGCCCGCGATGAGGATCGCACCTGGTACTGGCTGCACCACATTCGCGGTTTCGGTGGAGATTCGCCCGTGTTGGTAGTCATCAATAAAATCGATGAGAACCCTGGCTTTGAAGTGGATGAAAACCAACTCCAGCGGGAGTTTCCCAATATCATCGGCTTCTATCGACTTAGTTGCAAAAAGGGTCGCGGGATTGCCGGATTCAAAAACCGCTTGTGTGAAGAGTTGCCTAAGATCGAATTGGCCTCAGCAATCTGGCCCGAACGTTGGTTCCAAATCAAAGAAGCGCTGGAATCCATGGAAAAGCCCTACATAACTCGTGCACGCTACCGCGCTGTTTGCAAACAGCATACTGTAGACACAACCGATCAACAGCGAACCCTACTTGCTTTCCTACACGACCTGGGCGTGATGCTGTCCTTCCCGGATCTGCACCTGCGCGAGACCCAGGTACTCAATCCCCACTGGGCCACCAACGGCGTTTATAAAATCATCAACGCCAAGCAACTGGCCGATCATCACGGCCGCTTGGACCTGGACAAACTGGACGAGGTGTTGGCGCCCACCGAGGAGATGCCGCAAAGCTATCCCTCCGAAACCCACCCCTTCCTGGTGGAGTTGATGCGCAAGTTCGAACTCTGCTACCCGCTGGAAGGCGAAGACGCGGTGCTGGTGCCGGACCTGCTGGCCAAAAACTCCCCGGCCGATTTCGAGCTGAGGGGCGATACCCTGACCTTCCTCTTCGACTATACCTTCCTACCGCCCTCCGTTATGCCGCGTTTCATGGTGCGTCTGCACAAGGACATCAGCTTCGCCTGGCGCACCGGCGTCATCCTCTACGACAAGGATACCGACAGCCGCGCGGCGGTCCTGGCCAATCAGCCCGCCAACCGCATCAGCATCGAGGTCAGCGGCCCCAAACGCCGCGATTACCTGCTGGTGGTGCGCTTCTTCCTGAGGAGTATCCACGCCACATTCACCAACTTGAAGGTACATGAAAAGGTGCAACTGCCCGACGACCCCGTGCCGGAACACGCCCTGGCCTACAGCGTCCTGAAAAAAGCCGAGGAACGCGGCATCGCCGAACTACCCGCGCTCAACGGCAATTTCTACAATGTCTCGGATCTGCTGGGCAGAGTGCAAATCAAGGCCCCGACCAATGAAGAGGAAGAACGCGCCTTCCTGCGCCGAACGGTGACCACGATCCTAGAAAAGGTAGATAAAGAAAAACCGGTCAACTTCCTGGAAGATGTCTTCGACTTGAGCAGCCCCTACCTGATCAACCTCAACGCCGCCAAAAAGTACCTACTCCAAATCATCAAAAAAGACCGCCGTTAGTTCAGTGCCTATGGGCCGGGAGTCGTCGGAAGCAGCCGGTAATGAGTTGTGTCCGGTTGTTAAATTTCAGCCGGCAAGATTTCCCATTTGGGGAATCTTGATCGATATTCAGGTGCTAATCGCAACGAAAGCTTAGAAATCAATGAAATCACCCCCTATGCACGCTGCATAGGCTTAAAAACCGTTGATTTTCCGCAACATTAAATTGATGAGGGTCTATTTTCTGTGATTTTGGGGAACATTTTGAAAAATGTGGTTGTAAAACGCCGATACGACAACCCATTAACCTGCATGTGGTTAAAAATCGTTGATCTTAGACCCTATGCACGCTGCATAGGGTTAGGAATCGTTGATTTCACCCCCTATGTAATCTACATGGGGTTAGAAACCGTTGATTTTACCCCCTATGTAATCTACATAGGGGGTCGCATCGACGATTTATAAGGGTATGTAGCCTGCAACCCCCCCAAAATCTCCGAAAATGGAGGTTCCTATTTTTAATGTCCTGCGACTTTGTCGATATCAAGTGTTCGACTGAAATTGGACCCGGTTTGTCAACGATTTCGAAGGCTCGAAACGATTTGAGCCAAGCGGCGTGTTGACTGCATGATGCCCTTACTCGAATATGACGAAGCCCCGACTCCGGATCAGGAGTTTTTAGCCGCAGATCCCGCGGATCTTCGCAGAAAAAGACATCTTGGTCCCATGGTGACGGTGTTCTCGGCTGCCCGACAGAGATGAGAGATTGGTCTTTTCTGTGAAGATCTGTGCTATCTGCGGCAGAAACTCTTTATTGCCAGTCCACCGGGATTAGGGTGAACCGAAAGAAAGGATATGACTAGCCGCGTCGACTTGCAAATCGGAGCAAACCATTTTAGTCTTGGAACCATGGAGGGCTTTAAGTAGTGCGTAGCCGGGAAGAAGATAAAGAAAAGCAACGGTTCCTTGAAGAAACGGAAGCTTCCTTAAAGGACTATCGGGAAACGGGCTTATATTTGGACAACGATGACGTTATGGCCTGGATGGATACCTGGGGCGCCGACGAGTTAACGGGACCACCGCCCTGGCGAAAGAGATCATCGCCGCACTAAAGCGCGGTTACTTCACCGAAGCCCACAGGTCGAAGCAGTGGGGGCCGCCGATCATGTCGGGGAAGGCGGTGCTTTTGCCCAGAATGGCCAGGATGCCCAGGAGGATCAGGACTGCCGGGGTCAGGCCGCTTAGTTTGTTGAGGAAGCGGCGGGAACATGTTCTGGCCAGGTAGGCCGCGCCCAGTAAGGCCGGCAGGGTGCCCAGCCAGACGCCGACCATGGTCGCCATGCCCGGCAGCGGTCCGCCGGCGGCCAGGGCCAGGGCTACGAATCCGTAGAGGTAGCCGCAGGGCAGCAGTGCGGAGAGCAGGCCGATGAGGGCCGCGCCTTCCGGTCCCTCTACCCGGCCCGTGGTGCGGAAGACGAAGCCCATCAGTTTACGGGAACCCTTACCCGGCTTGGGTCGAAACCGGGTCGGTAGGTAATGCCACAGGCCCGTGCCGATCATCAGCACGCCCAGTCCGATCAGCACCGCTTTTTGTGCTTGCACCACCTCGCCCGCGAAGAGCATGCCCTGGCCGAGAATCCCGGCCAGGGTGCCCAGGGCAGCGTAGGCTACCAGACGCCCTGCCTGGTAGGCCGTATGCACGGTCAAGTCCGAACCACCTCGGCCCGCACTACAATAACCTATGAAGGGTCCGCACATGGCCGCGCAGTGGAAGCTGCCCAAAAAACCTGCCAGGGGTACAAGAAGGATGTTCATGGAGTTACCGTATGTTTTCGCTCGATTTGTAGGCCAGTTCGGTTTCACCCAGGTTGGCCGTGATCGTGTAGCGCCACAGGCCCGTCACCAGGCCGGCTTCCGCGCGCCAGGCGCCGCTGCCGTCCGGGGTCAGCGTCAGCGTTCGGTCCAGGCCCGCCTTGTCCGGTTTGTACAAAGCCAGGGTGAGGTTTTCCAGGGCCGGAACCGCACCGGCCGCGTCAGTCACCTTCAGGCTGACGCCGTCGCGGCTGAAGTTTGCCTGCCATTGGTAGACCGCGCCCGCTTTCAGTTTGGGGACCAGGTCCATATAGGCGCTTTCCTGCTCGTAGTAGTCCGGCGAGGTCAGTTCGTAGTTTTCTCCCCATATGTACATGACCGCGCCGATATGGAATACGGCAACGCCTGCCAACATACTGATGACGATGTACTTCCAATAGTTTTTCATGGTTTAGGCCCCATCAAGGTTATTTTGGCTTCGGTGGCGACGGCTTCGCCGTCGTAGAAGCGGATGGTCAGGCTTTCCTTGCCCGTGTTCGAGAAGTTGTCCTTCTTTTTGCGGATGAAGATCTGGTTTTGAACCGTTTCCTGCGGCGGCACCACCCAGGGATCGAGCGCGGCTACCAGTTCGTAGCCCTCCGGTACGCTGGGTTTCAGGGTGATGGGTTCCGGCGTTTTGTTGCTGGCCTTGGCCTGGAAATGGTTGGTGATTTCGTCCGACTGGTTCAGCGTGAAGCTGGCCCCGGGCGGGCGCACCATGCGGATGATGATCTCGCTCTTGTTGACCAGCAACACGGAACCCACGGTGAACAGCGCCAAGAACAGGCCGGTGTAGACCAGGGTGCGGGCGCGGAAGAAGCGGCGGTTGCGGCCTTCCAGCGAGGCGACCGAGGTATAGCCGATCAGTTTGCGCGGTTTGTTGATCTTATCCATGATCTCGTCGCAGGCGTCCATACAGGCGGTGCAGTTAATGCATTCCATTTGAAGGCCCATGCGGATGTCGATACCCGTGGGACAGACCGCCACGCAACGGTTGCAGTCGATGCAGTCGCCCTTGTCGCGCTTTTCCTTCTTGCGCAACACGCCGCGAGGCTCGCCCCGGTTGTAGTCGTAACCCACGATCATGGAGTCGCCGTCCAGCAGCACCGATTGGAAACGGCCGTAGGGACAGGCAATCAAGCAGAACTGCTCGCGGAACCAGGTGAAGTTCACGAAGAAGAGGAAGTTCACGAAGGCCATGAAACCGAACCAGCTCCAGTTCTCGCGAGGATCGGAAAAGGTCATGTTGATGACCTGGTCGGTGCCCACGAAGTAGCACAGAACCGTGTTGGCGAAGTGGCTGCTGACGATCAGGAACAGGAAGTATTTGGTTGCCTTCTTGCGCACCTTGGTTAAGGTCCACGGCGCTTTGTCCAGGCGACGGCGTTGGTTGCCGTCACCTTCCACCCAGGTCTCGATGCGGCGGAACACGTGCTCCAGGAAAACCGTTTGCGGGCACGCCCAACCGCAGAACAGGCGGCCCCATTGCGCCGTGATCAGGAAGATCAGGATGACGGTGCCCACCAGGTAGAACCAGAAGATGATCAGGTCCTGCGGCCAGAAGACCGCGCCGAAGATGGCGAACTTGCGCTCGGCTACATCCAGCAGCACGGTTTGGGTGCCGTTGACCTTGGTCCAAGGAACAATGAAGAAGAACAGGATCAGGACAGCGGCCAGGATCTGGCGGCGCTTCAACCAGAGTCCGTGAAACTTCGCGGGGTAGAGCCAAAAGCGGCGTCCGCCCTTTCCGATGGTGGTGACTCTATCTTTTATCGGGGTATGCATAACAAGCTCCAAGCTTAAAGCCGGCACGGGAAACTATACCATCGGCGAAGATGTCGCATCGAATGGATTCAGGTAGGGGGGCTCGGAGCCTTGCCCCGAGCCCCGTCGGTTTATTCGGTGAAGTTACCGGCCTCGTCGACCAGTTTACCCTCGGCCGCTTTGGGCGTTGCCGGTGTGGTGCCGCGCAACGAGCGGATGTAGAAGGTAAGGTTCTCGATTTGTTGCGGTTTCAGGCTGACCTTCCAGGAGATCATGCCCTTGGCGGGTACGCCCTCGACGATGATGCGACGGATATCCGTCAGCTTGCCGCCGTGGATATAGTAGTCGTCGGTGAAGTTGGGGCCGATGGTGCCGCCGCCGTCCGGCGCGTGGCAGGGGACGCAGAAGGTGGTGAAGTCGGCCTTGGCCGCTTCTTCCCAACCGCCGGCGTTATATTTGGCCAGCAGGTCGGCTTCCTCGTCCACGGGCTTGGGTTTTGCGGCTTCGATCTTCGCCAGTTCTTCCGCCCGAGCTTCCTGGCTTGCCAACAGCGCCGCCTCGGGCAGCTTCTCGGGATACATGAAGTGGTAATAGGGCACATAGAAGACCGCTACGATGGTGGTGACCCAGAAGATGCCCAGCCACCAGCGGGGCAGGTCGTTGTCCAATTCCACGATACCGTCGAAGTCGTGGCTGTGTTCTACGGGCTTATCAGTCATGGTGTTGCTCCCTCGTGTCCTCCAAGGCCATCCGGGCCATGGTCTCGTAATGATCTGTCGCTTTACGGCGGGCGGTCCAGATGACGACCGCGATGAAGGTCAGGGTGAAAACCCCCAGGGCCAATTGGGGCCACAGCACCCAATCGCCCTGGCTGATGACGTTTTTCAGCATGGGGATCACCTCACTTCTTGATGTCCGTGCCCAGGCGTTGCAGGTAGGCGATCAAGGCGGTGATTTCCTTGTCCTCCATACCCGTTACACCCGAGGCGGCCAGGTCGGCGGCAATTTCGGCGGCCTGTTGTTTGGCCATCTCTTCCGCGTTCTCAACCGTTTGCTCGTCGTAGGGCACGCCCAGTTGACGCATGACCCTGATCTTTTTGCCCAGCTTGTCCAGGTCCATCTTGTCCGTCAGCATCCAGGGATAACCCGGCATGATGGACTCGGCGACGATGGCCCGCGGATCTTCCATATGGCGCAGGTGCCACATGTTGGGATACTTGCCGCCCACCCGGTGCAGGTCGGGCCCGGTTCGTTTGGAGCCCCACAGGAACGGGTGGTCGTAGACGAACTCGCCGGACTTGGAGTAGGTGCCGTAGCGTTCGGTCTCGGCCCGCAGCGGACGCACCATCTGGGAGTGGCAGTTGAAGCAGCCCTCGCGGATGTAGATGTCGCGGCCGGTCAGTTCGAGCGGCGTGTAGGGTTTCACCGATGCGATGGTAGGTACGTTGGACTCCACGGCCAGCATGGGCACGATTTCCAGGACGGTGCCCACCAGCACGGCAACGACGACCAATACGCTGAACGTTGCCGGCTTGGCTTCCAATTTGAAGTGGAACTTGCCCATCAACGGCTTGCGCTCGTACGGTACGGCCTCGGCCTTGGTGTCATCGGGAGGCGTGACGCCTTTCAGGGTTTTGAACAGGTTGAGGAACATCACCACCAGGCCGGCCACGTAGAGGATGCCGCCCAGGAAGCGCAGCCAGTAGAAGGGAATGACCACGGCCACGGTTTCGATGAAGTTGGGATAGACCAGGTAACCGTCGTTGTCGAAGTCCAGCCACATGAGGCCCTGGGTCAGGCCGCTGATGTACATGGAGACCATGTAGACCAGGATGCCGATCAGGCCCATCCAGAAGTGGGCGTTGGCCATTTTAATGGAGTGCAGCTTGACGCCGTAGAGGCGGGGCACCAGCCAGTAGATCATGCCGAAAGCCAGGAAGCCGTTCCAGCCCAAGGCGCCGCCGTGCACGTGACTGATGATCCAGTCGGAATAGTGCGCCAGCTTGTTCAGCGACTTGATGGACAGCATGGGACCCTCAAAGGTAGACATGCCGTAGAAGGTAATGGCCACGACCATGAACTTGATCACGGGATCGGTGCGCAGCTTGTGCCAGGCGCCGCGCAGGGTCAACAGACCGTTGATCATGCCGCCCCAGGAAGGCGCGATCAGCATGACGGACAGCAGCATACCGGTGGTTTGCGCCCAGTCGGGCAGGGCGCTGAACAAGAGGTGGTGGGGGCCGGTCCAGATGTAAAGGAAGACCAGCGACCAGAAGTGAATGATGGATAGGCGGTAACTGTAGATGGGACCCTCGGCCGCCTTGGGCATGAAATAGTACATCAAGCCCAGGAACGGCGTGGTCAGGAAGAAGGCGACAGCGTTGTGCCCGTACCACCATTGAACCAGTGCGTCCTGCACGCCCGCGTAGACCGAGTAGCTCTTGAGGAAGCTGACCGGCAGTTCCAGCGAGTTGAAGACGTGCAGCAACGTAACCGTGATAATGGAAGCGATATAGAACCAGATTGCCACGTACAGGTGACGCTCGCGGCGTTTGGCGATGGTGCCGAAGACGTTGACGGCCATGACCACCCAGACCAGGGCGATGGCCACGTCGATGGGCCATTCCAGCTCGGCGTATTCCTTGCCGGTGGTGAAGCCCAGCGGCAGGGTAAGCGCGGCGGAGACGATAATGGCCTGCCAGCCCCAGAAGTTGATCTTGGACAGGGCATCCGAGAACATGCGGGCTTTCAGCAAGCGCTGGAGGGAATAGTACATCCCCGCGAAGAAGGCGTTTCCGGCAAACGCGAAGATCACCGCGTTGGTGTGTAACGGGCGCAGGCGGCCGAAGGAAAGCCAGGGCGTTTCCATATTGGCGGGCCACCAGGCCAACTGTAAGGCAACCAGCAGGCCGACGACCATGCCGACCAGACCCCAGATAAGGGTTGCCCAGATGAATTTGCGCACTATAGCGTCATCGTAACTGAAATGCTCGACAGCTCTCGATCCGGTATCGGCCGAATCAGGGTTTGCTTGGTTCTTCGTCATATCGATTCCTTTTTCTCCTGATGATCGTCAAGAAGCATTTTGTAAGCGGGGGAATCCAAATCATCGAACTGTCGGTTCCGACACGCCCAGTACCAGGCGCCCACGGCGCACCCGGTGAGCAGCAGCGTAACGGGAACCAGAAGGATTAAGATACCCACGGAGACCTCCCGCGAAAAATGACGGCGATCAGCCCGATCAGAGTGAGCGAGCTGAGCGGCATGAGGATAGCAGCGGTCAGCGGACCGATGAGCCCGGCAAGAGCCAGGGACACGGCCGCGGCGTTGTAGGTAAGCGAAAGCGCGTAACCGGCATAGGTGGCGGTTCGTGTGACTTTCGCCAGGGTGAATAGATGTTGAATTCGACCGATATCGCGGCCTTGCAGCACCACGTCGGCAAAGTGAACGGCGGCGCGTGAAGCTTCGTCATGGGTGACGGCGACGCCCGCGGCGGCCAGGGCGCCCATGTCGTTGAGTCCGTCCCCGGCCATCAGCACGCGTTCGCTGTCGGTTTCTTTCAGCCAGGCCAGTTTCTGCTCGGGCAGCATCTCGGCCTCGTAGGCTTCCACGCCCAGGTGCGCCGCGGCGGCCAGTACGGCGCCGCGACGATCGCCGGAAATAATGGTCTGGTGCAGGCCCTGTTTGCGCAGGCCGCTCACCAGTTCGCCGGCCTCTTCCCTGGGGTCGTCGCGCAGAACGTAGACGGCGGCGGGTTGATTGTCCAGCACGGCGCAGACCAGGGTGTCGCCGCTGTTGAACTGGTCGCAGGTTGCTTGAACCTCGTCGATGGTTTTCCGGTCCAGGCCGAAGCGCTCCAAACGGTTGGGCGCGGCCAGCACCAGGGACCGGCCCTCTACGGAGCCGCTGACGCCCGCGCCGGGAATCACGCGTACGTTCTTGGGTTCTGCAACGGTCAGGTGCGGCGACAGGTGAGCGCGGAAGGCGTGGACAATCGGATGATCGGTGGCGTTTTCCAAGGCCATGACGGCTGCTTCCAGCCAGTGCTTGCGGCCGATCATGATGTGACTTTCCACGATTTGCGGCGTGCCGTTGGTCAGCAGGCCGGTCTTGTCGTAGATGATCTCGCGAACCCGGGTCAGTTTATCCAGCACTTCTTCGTCTTTCATCCAAACGCCCCGGCGAGCCGCGTGAGCCCAGGCCATGGCGCGGGCGGTGGGTTCGGCCAGGGCCAACGCGCAGGGGCAGGCCACGATAAACAGGGTCAGGGCCACGGATGCGGCTTGCACGGGGCCGGCGGGCCACCAGGCAATCATACCGGCGAGGGCCAGCAGGCTGATCACTGCCAGGAAGGCGGTTGCCAACAGGCTGCCGTGACGCTTGGGCCGGCGGCGGCGCAGATCGCGGGCCATATTCTCCAGCTGGGCGAAACGCGAGTCGTCGAACGCGCTTTCGGCGATCATGCGCGTGGCGCCGCCCATGTTGACCGCGCCGGCCAGGACCCGGTCTCCCTCGGCCTTTTCCACGGGGTGGGATTCGCCGGAGACCACGTGCAGGTTGAAGACTGCCGATTCTGAAGTCAGTATGCCGTCCACCGGAACCAGGTCGCCGGTCGCCAGTTGCAGGTGGTCACCGGGCTGAATGTCCTCGGCGGATACTTCTTGGGAGACGCCGTCTTTCAGGACCGTCACCAGTTGCGGCATATCGGCCAGCAGGCGGCGTCCGGCGCTGAGCGCCTTGCGCACGCCCATGCCCTGGATGTAGCGGCCCAACAACAGGAAAAAGACCAGCATGCCCATGGAGTCGAAATAGATCAGGTCGTACTCGCCGCGCAGCAGGTTGGCGGTGCTGAGGATATAGGCGCCGCTCAGGCCCAGCGCAATGGGCAGGTCCAGGCTGATCGCCCGGTTCTTCAGGGCGATGCGCGCATGGGTAAAGAAGGGTCTTGCGCCGTAGAGCAAAAGCACGGTAGCCAGTCCGCAAGCTACCCAGGAAAAGATTTGCGCCGCGCCGCCGGCCGTGATGCCCGCGTAGAAGGGCAGGCTCATCAGCATCAGGTTGGCGGCCAGGGCCCCGCTGACGCCCAGACGCAACAACTCGCCGGAGTTGCGATTGCCGTCGATGCGGCGCAACCCGACGATATAACCCAACTCGGCCAGGGTTTCGGCCAGGGCGGTAAGATCGGCGTCTTTGCCAAACGCCAAATCCATACGGCTGTCGCTGAAATTCACCTGAACATCGGTCACGGCCCCCTGGCTCTTGCTGACGCTTTCCACCAGCCAGGTGCAGGCGGGACAGCGCAGGCCGTTGAGGAACCAGGTGGCGTGCAGCAGGCCGTCGCGCTCGACGGTATGTTTGTCCAGGTAGGCGGGCGTGCCCAGGTAGGCAAACGACGGGGCTTGCGCGTCCACGGGCGCGGCGTTTTTCCGGTCGCGCACCTTATAATAGGCTTCCCAGCCGCCCGCGTGGATGATGTCCCACGCCGTTTCGCAACCCCCGCAACAAAAGGCCGCCCCGTAAGCGGGCTCACCACAATGCTTGCACGGGGCGGTTCCCTTTATGATTTCCGGCTCCGGTTTCAAGTTAGTCAAATCAGGCATTCCCTTATTTGGATTCGGGATTGTCTTTAACGGTAATCACCGGACAATCGGCATGACGCAGGATGTATTCGGCAACGCTGCCCATCAAGAGGCGTTGGAAACCCTTGTAACCATGGGTCCCCATCACGATCAGATCGATCTCGTTGTCATGCGCGTAGTGCACGATGACGGGGCCGGGACGGCCTTTGAGGAAATGGCTGGTGCATGCGCCGATATCGGGCAGCACATCGGCCAGGGCCTGACGGCCGCGGTCTTCCATGCGGGCGAAGTGCTCGTCGATCCATTCGGCGGCGCCCGGCATCATGCCGTAAGGCAGCGGCATTTCGAAGGCGTCGGGGTCATAGACGTGGACCACATCCAACTCGGCGCCGTAGCGGTCGCGCATGTCACAGGCCAGTTCCATGGCTTTCCGGGAGGTCCCGGAGAAGTCGGTTGCGTACAGGATTTTCTTCACTTTGGTCATGACATCCTCCTTGGGTTCCGCTCAGGCTTCGCCCAGTTCCGCGGTAAGAACGGGGCAACTCGCAGCCCGCACTACGTGCTCGGTGACGCTGCCCAGAGGACGGCCCGCCATTCGGGTCAAACCCATATGGGCCATAAGGATAAGGTCGACCTCGAGTTTATGGGCGACCTGAAGGATCTCGTGGGTCGGGTAACCCGTCACGGTATGCACCACGGCGGGTACCTCGGGCGCCGTTTCAGCCAACAGGCGACCGATCAGCTCGCCGGACCGGGTGCGGGCGTCTTCATAGAAACCCTCGCTGGTGGTCCAGGCGTAAACCTCGGGATATTGCGGCGGCTGAATCACGTGCAGTACTTCAAGCGATGCGCCGAACAGATCGGCAAGGCTCGCGGCATGTTTCAAGGCAGGAGTGGAAGCCAGCGAGAAGTCCAGCGGGACGAGAATCTTTTGGATATCGGTAATGGAGCCGGTCCAGTTTTCTTTGATGGTAAGCACCGGACAGGGGGCAAAGCGAACGACTTCCTCGGCAACGCTGCCCATAAGCCAGCGACGGAAGCCGCGACGGCCGTGGGTGCCCATGACAATCAGGCCCGGTTTCACATCACGTGCGTATTCCAAGATGGAGCGACCGGCGGTAATACCGCGTATCTGAACGCGTTTGATGTCGATGTCGTTGGTTTCGAGATTGGCTAACTGGTCATCCATGGCGTGGGTCACTTCAACATCCAGACCTTCTTGAAGTCCGGTTTGGGTGCTGCCGTTCTTGAAGGCCCGGCCGTGGGGGTCGTCTTCATAGAGCAGGGACGTGTGCAGAACGGTCAAGCCGGCGCCGCATCGGCGGGCGAACGCCACCGCGCCGGCAGCCGCGGCGTCCGAGGTGGAACTGAAATCGGACGGGAAAATTATGTTGGTGATTGCGTCCATGGTAACCTCCCGGGACTTGTGTCCCCGCCCTATCTAGAAGGGCTTTGTCTTTATGAAAGGGCAAGAGCGGTGCCGGCGTGCCGGAGAGGTTGCCTAACGGTCTAAAGCAGGCACCCGCATTCGCGAAATATATTGGCAGTCAAGTGGTTGGAAGCAGTGAGGGGTGAGTCTTCGGCAAATACCGCGACGCGGCAATCGACCAAAAACTCTGGGGAAAATTCCTCATCTCGTGGAATTGTCCCCGTGGTTTCGGAGGAGAATTTCCTGTGTCGGCGCGCCTTTCCTCGCGGCTCTGACATCACCGGGGCGGGTCGTCTATCATACGTGCTATGATCTGGTTGGACGATTTCACCAAATATTGCCGAGACCGATAGTGGGTGACTGACATGGAAGTAGAAATTGCTTTGAAAGAAGAGATAGGCAATCCCGAACTTTTCGTGGGCAGGCAAAAGGAAATGGACTACTTCCTGAATTGGATGGACAAGGTCAAGCGGCAAATCGGTTGGTCAACAGCCGTTTTGGCTCGGCGCCGCAAGGGCAAAACCGCCTTGTTGCAGCGGCTTTTCAATATCGTATACACCCGCAACGATCCTCAATTGATCCCCTTCTATTTTCGTATTCCCGAGGTAAAGAACACGCTCCTGGACTTTTCCGAAATCTTCTACCGTGCGCTGCTCAGCGCCTATTTCGGATTTAAGACCCGTACGGTTGTCTACATCAACCAGCCGCTCAGCCTGGGGCAACTGGCCGAACTTGCCGCCGATGACCGGATCATCTCCGAGGACATTAAGACGATGAAGGACTATCTGAACGAGAGGAGACAGAGTAACTGCTGGCAACACGCAAGTCATGCCGGTCACCGAATCGCCTCGTTGAAAGACGAGCGGATCGTCCAAATTCTGGACGAGTTTCAGTTTCTGGATAGGTTTACTTATTTCAACCAGAGCGATAGCGAACCCATGATCCTGACCGGCACCTACCAATACATGGGCTCCAGCAAAATCTCCCCCCAATTGATTGCGGGCAGTTATATCGGTTGGTTGAACCGCATTATCGACAAGATGGTCGGCCGCTACAAATCCTACTATCTGAAAAACCTCAGCGCGGACGAAGCGTTGACCGCGGTATTCAACTACGCCAGAGTCTATGGTCAGGATGTGACGGATGAAAGCGCGGTTTGGATGGCCGAGGCTTGCGACCGGGACCCCTACACGATTGCCTGTATGTTTGACAGTAATTTCGAGCCCAAGGATCTGACCACCCCCGAGGGTGTGTCCTCCGTTTTAGATTACGAAACCTCCGTCAAAACCGACGGGGAGATTGCCCGAATGTGGTACGAATACCTGGCTACCGTCATTGAACGAACCAATGATATCAATGCGAAACGGATCGTTTTGTACCTGGCCAAATACAGCAACGAAGATCGCAACCGCAAACAAATCGCCGAAGACCTGAACTTGGACCTGACCGACAAGGATTTGGACGACCTGCTGCGCAAACTGGTCGCGGGCGATATTCTGCGTCAGGGCGAATCCCGTTGGGCGTTTCGTGGTTTGGGCGATCCAATTTTCGACATGGTCTTCCGCAAGGCATACGAACCGGAGATCGAACAGGTGGATATCGACATTATCCGCAAAAGCATAGCCGGAGAGCTGGAAGCCCTGAAACGCGACCTCAAAAGCGAACGCGGCAAGATGTCCAACTATCGGGGAGAAACCGCCGAGTATCGCATGCGCTATAAAATCGCCATGGCGGGGCAAAAACGGCGTCATCTCAACGATCTGGTTCACCCTCCCATGAAGCGGGACGCCCCGAAAGTCCCCGACCTCCACCTGGCCCCGTTCGACACGGTGGCCAAACATACCTTCCACGACAACGGGGAAACGATTGAATGCGATCTCTACGCGCAAGCTGCCGAGGGGCCGGATGTGGTAGTTGAAGTCAAAGATTGGGAAGACAAGGTCAAAAAAGACCGGGTTTCCGCTTTCATCCAGGCCAGGGGAAGCCTGGTTGGACGGCTCGATGACGATACGCTCTTTCTCTTCTATAGCGAGCAACCGATTGCGGATGCCAATAAAGTACGCCTGCAAGAGGCGGGCATCCTCTATGCGGATAGGAACAGCTTCCCCAAATAGAGCGGCGTGAACCAATTTACTGATCGCGCGGCATTACGAGTCCAAAATTTTGAACTCCAAGCCGTTTTGTAAAGAAAGTTTAAAGCGATGGCGTACTTGTGGGGTCTTTGTCTACCCGCCAATGGTATGATAGCCGCGAGCTCCAGGAATTTGGGCCGCAGGGGAAATTAAGGTAGATCCAGTTTACCCATTTTTTTCTTTATGGCTTAAAATCTGCTCGTTCAGGTGTCGCCCGGCGTGACGCCGCCCGCTCGTGGAGTTGTTCGATGAGGTTGCCCAATGCCTTCTTTTGCCTTCCGGTCTTGATGCCTTTTCTTTGGGCCGAAACACCCCGGATCATCATTCCCACGGAAGACCCGCGGGTACTTCCCCCGGTCGAACTGTCGATTCGGATGACCGCTTACGATTTCCTGGTGGAAAGCGAGTGGGACATGTTGTTTGAAGGCAACGCCGCGACTCCCGGCGAGTTCGTTTTTCCCTTGCCGCCCGGCGCCTGGCCGCGGAGCTTGCGCTTTGAGCAGGGCGGAAAACTGGTGGATGCCGTGTTCGAAAGTCGGCCGCCGCCCGTCCTGCAAGCCGGCGCAAAAGGCAGCATCGAAACGGAACCCGACGACACGGCCGACGCATTGCGTCTATCGCTGCCGATCTCACAAGGTGCGCTTCGGGTTGTCTTGACCTGGGTCCAACGCCCCGTTTGGCGACAGGATCAGACCATGTTGCGGTCAGCCCTGGCCGATCTTCCCCGGCTGAAGCGCTTTCGATTGGACTTGAGCCTGAACGGTTTCAGTCAAAAACCGACCGTGGCGGGCCCCTTCAGCGGCCTGGCCGTTGAAGGCGAACCCGGCCGCTTGCGTGCAACCATGGAGCGTTTCGACTTCAAGCCGGAGGGCGATCTGGAATTAACGGTTACCCGCCGGCAAGGCTCCCGCTTGTTCACCGCCGAGGATGACGACGGCAGCCTGTTGTTCGTTCTCTCCAATGTCTCGGTCATGCCGGGTTCCATGCGGAAACGGAACTTTCGGCCGGGCAAGGTAGCCGTGCTTTGGGACGCCTCGGCAAGCCGCGCCGAGGCCGATCACGCCCGTGAGACGGCCTTGCTTGCGTCGCTGCTGGAAAGATGGCGCACCAAGGAGGTTCACCTGCGCGTTCTGCGCGACAGCCCGGGCCGGAAGCTGCCCTTTAACCTGGTCAACGGGAAGAATGACCGCATGATTGCTCATATCCGCGATCTGGATTACGACGGGGGCACCGATCTGGGCGCCGTAATTGCGGGTTGGCGCGGCCAGGTGGATGCCGTGTTGATCTTCAGCGACAGCATTCACAGCATCGGCGAGGAGACCCTGCCCAAGTTCCGCGCGCCCGTTTTTGCCTTCCACAGTGGTGCGCCGGGCAAGGGTTTTGCTTTGGAACACATGGCGCGGCAAAGCGGCGGGCGGTTTTTCGAAACCACCGATAATGATCTCGGCGCTGTCGTCACCGCCCTGGCCGCTTTCGATTCGCGGCATAGCATCGATTTGGAGTACGATACGTCGATCTTCGCGGATGTGTACACCGTGCCCGATCCCCTGCAACCCGGACTATACACGATAACCGGGCACTTGAAAGCCGGTCAGGACCAAGGCCGGCTGCGCCTGGGTTTCGGCGCCAGGCCCTGGAAGCAATCCTCGTCCGTTATCATTGAAAACGGCCGTAATAAAACGCCGTTGGTGCGCACCTACAAGGCCATGTATCGGGCAGGCGTCCTCAGTGCGCAACCCCTGCGCAACCGTCCGGGGTTATTGGATCTGGCGCAACGTTACGGCCTGCAAACACCGTCGACCCTACTCACGGCGGCCGCGATGAAAACCGATCGAACCAAGCCGGAAAACGGCACACCCTATCGTCGTCGCGTTCACGAGGAATGGCAGGCCCGGAAAGACTTCCAGGCGGCCTCCAAGGAACAACGCACCACCCTGGTCGCGGGCATGACGCCGCCGGTTCCCAAACCGAGCGGTATTCCCGTGAATAGGAAACCCAAACCCGGGAGTCGTGTGATTCGGGTGAAACCTCGCGATCCCAAGGCCGCCGAGGCTTATCTGGGCGCGTTGACCGCCGCGGAGCCGGAAGAACGCCCCGGCGTCTACCGACAACAACGGGAACTATACGGCGACAGCCCCGCGTTTTTTTTGGACTGCGCCAACTTCTTCCTTACCGAGGGCGACAACGAACTGGGACTGCGGATTGCCTCCAACCTGGTGGAACAGGCGCCGGAAAGCCCCGAACTGGTGCGTCTGACCGCGAACCTGTACCAACGTCACGCCGCCTGGACGCCGGCCGTCAGCCTGTTCCATCGGCTGGCCGACCTGGAACCGGGCCGACCCCAGGCCTTCCGCGAGCTGGCCATGACTTATGTGGCGCGCGGCCTGGTTTGGGATGCGGCCAACATGACCACCCAAGCCGTCGCCGATTATCGCAAGGCGCTGGACATCTATCTGGACCTGATCAAGCGTTGCTGGGAAAGCGACCGCGCCGAGGGCGAGGATGTCTACGACGGCCTGGAACAACTGGTCCTGGTTGAATACAACTGGGTCTTGGAGAAGCTGAAACTGATGGGCGTTCCCCAAGAAACCGGCTTGCCGGATCCCAAATTGACCACGACCGTGCAAGGGGACTTGCGGGTGATTGTCAGCTGGGATCATCCGGCGGCGGATATCGATCTCAGCGTTACCGAACCGGGTGGAGACAAGGTTTGGTACCGCAAACCCCGCTCCAATTCGGGCGGTTGGTTCCATCGCGATATCACCCGGGGGCCGGGGCCGGAAAGCTACATGCTGCAAGAGGCGGTTGCGGGCGATTACCTGATCGAGGCCACCTGTTCACGCGGCGCGGGCCCGGGGCCGGTGGGTCCGGTAAACCTGAAGGTGATCCTTTTCCGCTACTTCGGTCACCCCAACGAGGAGATGGAAATCATCAGCCGAGAGGTCAACCCGGGAGAAACCGTCACCCTGGCCACCCCCCGTTTCGAGCCGAGCCCCCCCAAGGTCCTGCAGAACTGAATCCGAATGCTAGTGAACGCGGGTGCGGATGTAGTTGGCGAGTAAGGCCAGGCGGCCATCTTGCCGGCCGTTTGCGGCCAGGGGAGCCAGAGCGTCCTGGAGCAGTTGGTCCGCGTAGGTTTTGGAGTTGTCCATGCCCATCAGGCGGGGGAAAGCGGCCTTGCCCGCCGCCGCGTCCTTGCCCGGGGTTTTGCCCAAGGCGCCGCCGCCCTCACCCTCGTCCAGCATATCGTCCACCACTTGGAACAACAACCCGATTGCATCGGCGTAGCGGGTCAGGTGCGCCATGGTGCGCTTGTCGGCATCGGCCAGGTGACCCCCCAGTCGCACACAGAACCGGAGGAGGGCGCCGGTTTTGCGGCGGTGCAGTTGTTTCAGGCGCTCCAGTTGGATCTTCTTGCCCTCGTCGCTTAAATCCATGATCTGCCCGGCAACCATGCCGCGTTTGCCTACGGCCTCGGCGAATTCCGCGAGAATCTTCACGCGTCGCTCCGCGCTCAGGTTCGGATAGGGCGCAACGGCCAGGATGTGGAAGGCCTCGGTCTGGAGGGCGTCCGCGGCCAGGATGGCGTTGGCCTCGCCGAAGATAACGTGGTTGGCGGGTTTGCCGCGACGCATGTCGTCGTTGTCCATACAGGGCAGGTCGTCGTGGATCAACGAATAGGTATGCAGTAATTCGGACGCCAGCGATATGGGCAGCGCTGCATCGCCGTCACCGCCGTATTCGGCGCAGGTGACCATGGTCAGCAAAGGGCGCAGACGTTTGCCGCCGGCCAGCACCGTGTATTCCATGGCGCGGTCCAGCGGATTGCAACTCATGTCTTTTTCGGCAAAGTAGCGCACCAGTTCGGTGTCGATGCTGTCGACCCAGGTTTCTATTTGCGGATCATTCATCTTCGTCTTCCTCGTCAAAGGGTTCGGCCCGGTACTCTCCGCGCGCGGTTTGGGTTAGGATTTCAATCTTCTTCTGGGCGCCCTCGAGGGTTTTGTTGAGCCCGAAACTCAACTTGACTCCCGCTTCATAGGCCTCGATGGCCTGCTCCAGGGGCAGTTCCTCGTTGTCCAGTCGTTGGACGATGGACTCCAGTTCCGCCAGTTGTTCTTCAAAGGTGGGTTCTTTTTTTCTCTTAGCCATGCATCCTACTCATCGAAAAGATTTTGTTGTACTGCATCGCGCGGTTTGTCGACAACGCGGGCGTTCAATTCTCCCTTGTCCAGGCGGACCCGAATCAATTCACCGATACGCACATCGGCCGGGTCGCGCAGGACCCGGTCCTTACTGTCATAGACGGCCGCATAGCCCCGTGACAATACCTTCAGGGGTGAAAGGTCTTGCAGGCGATGGGCCAATCCGGCCAATAGTTGACGGTTCCTCTCCAGGTGCCCGCCGGCGCTCTGAGTCAATTCCCGGTCTGCCGTGGCTAGACGCGTGGCCAGTAACATGGCTCGCGCCGCCAGTTGTTCGATACTCAGCGATTCAACGGCGCGCAGCAGTCGCAGGCGCCTGTTTTGCAAAAGTTCATCCACCCGGCGCTGCATGCGGTAATCCAGATCGGCCAGGCGCCGTTGAGCATCGTGCACGCGAGAACGCACCGCGGTAAAGATGGGGTGAGATTCGGAAATATTGATGCGGTTCCTCAGGATCAACAGCTTCCGTTGCATGGCGCGCTCCATGCTCCGCTGGAAGAGGTCCACCGCCTGGCGATATTCCGTGTGGCTGCGAACCACCAACTCGGCCGCGTTGGACGGTGTCGCGGCGCGTAGGTCGGCGACATAGTCGGCGATGGTGATATCGACCTCGTGGCCCACTGCCGAGATGATCGGGGTTCGGGCCTCGAAAATAGCACGGGCGGTCACTTCCTCGTTGAAACACCAAAGGTCTTCTTCCGAGCCGCCGCCCCGGCCGACGATGATGACGTCGCATTGGCCGCGTTGATCCAGGTAGCGGATGCCCTCGGCAATTTCGTAGGCGGCGCCGTCGCCCTGAACGCGGGCGGGAAAGATCAGAACATGCAAGCCGGCGAAGCGGGCCCCCAGAACCCTCAAGATATCGCGGAGGGCTGCGCCGGTGGGCGAGGTTACGATCCCGATCTTGCGCGGCAAGAGGGGCAGGGGTTTTTTGTGATCGGGGTGGAACAGGCCCTCGGCGGCCAGGCGGGCCTTCAGGCGTTCGAATTGCGCGCGCAGCCTGCCCAAACCCAACTCTTCCATCTGTTCCACGATCAAGCTGTATTCACCGCGCGGAGCGTAGACATTCAAATTGCCGCCCACCAACACCTCGGCCCCGTCAGCAGGGCGGAAGGGAACTCCGTGTGTATAGGAACGCCACATATTACAACGGATCTGGGCCTCGGCGTCCTTCAGGCTGAAATACCAGTGGCCCGAGGAAGCCCGCTTGAAATTGGAGATCTCGCCCACCAACCATACGCGGGGGAAGGTCTGTTCCAGGGCGCCTTTAATGAGGCGGGTCATTTGCGAGACGGAGAGGGGTTTTTCCCTGGTGGGGTGCGCAAATCTATCCATGAGGCCCATCATAGCCGAGTCGCGTTACAACGGCAATCTGAAGACCCGCTAAGTGGAGCGGCAATATTCTTCAGGAAACCGGTGCGGGAAGGGAGGCAGTTCCCGCCGGTATCCGACGGCGCTGCTTACAACGCATTTCTTGTTCCCAAAACGGGGCGAAAGGAAAAACAAAAATTATGTTGATCTGAAAAGTATTACCATTCATAAAGTTTGTTCATGTCAGCTAATGGTTTGCTTTGGTAGAATGGTTTAAGCTTGCCCGCCGCTGATACCGGCGGGCAAGCTTATCGGATGATCAGTTGGCAGGCGGCGGAGGAGTCGGGGGTCGACGCACCGGCTCTCTGGGGCCTACAAAGAATTCCATTCGTAAAAAGTCCATGAACTCCATAAGAGTCCTCCTGAAATGGTTTGTGTAACCGTGCGGGTCACTCATCCACCTTAACAGTGAGGATTGCGAGTAGAAAAAAGAAAAATCTACATGCATCTAAAATAAATTCTATGCGCGAATATAAATTGCCATTAAATTTCATTCGCGAATAAAAAAGGGGGGAGTTTGCCTCTTCTTTTTATTCTATTGTTCACAGATCTCAAAATGGAAACCATGCTCAAGCTGAAGGTACCTCATGATTCAGTTGTGATTCAGTCCATCACTTCGGCGATTCTAAACCCCTCCGATAACCGCACCTACCTCTTGGACGGCCGGGCTCGAAAGGTCCTGGTCTGGGACGCCGAGGGTCGGTGGCTCAGAGAATTCGGCCGCAAGGGGCAGGGCCCCGGCGAGTTCGAATTTTCCGATTATCGGCAGGGATACGTTGAGATCCTCAACGGCAAATTGCTTGTTTTGGACGGTGTAGCCCAAAAACTACACAGCTTCACCCTGGACGGTGAGTACCTGAGTACCCGTAAGTTCCCCAATCATCCGGGCGCCGTACGGCACTTTCTTGTCACGCGGTCCGGTTTTGTGGTAACCAACCAATACGAAATCTATCGAGGTCCCGAGCCCGCCCTCTATGCGCGGGTTTTCGACAAGGACCTTAACCTGACATTCTCCTTCGACCCTGTCCCCTTTCGCGCCTGGATTCCCAAGAAGCGCGGGGCGGACGGTCGATTCGACTATGAACACAATGCCTTCGAAGCACGGACGGTCCTCACGGCCGATGTCTCTACCGACGAGATCATCTTCAGCAAGGGCGACCGGAACTACTTCGATGTCTACAACAGCAAAGGCAAAAAACTGCGGCGAGTTAAATTCGCTCTGGCCCCCAAGAAAGTGTCCAAACAAACCGAATTGGACTACCGGGCGGACCAGAAGCGTATGGGAAATGCTTCCGTGGTAAATGTACCTGAGCATTATCCGATCTTCGACGGTGTCGACTCCGTGGGCGATTTGGGCTACCTTGTGAGCGTCTCCGATGAGGAGGACATCACCTCGGGTATTCTGATCGACCGTGAGGGCAAAACCCTGGGTAAGTTCTCGATAAACCTGGGACCGGGCGGTTGGATGGCTTCCATCAACAATCGCCTGTTTGCCGTCTTTGCCGACGAGGAGGGCGACCTGAGCCCGCGATACCTGAAAATCGTACTACCGTAACCAACACCGGCTTTCCCAAGCCACACACACAAATCAAACCCTGTATTCAATCAACCACGGAGACTTGATTGCTCTCCGTGGTTGCCTTAAGCCTTGGGCAGACGAACCGCGAACTGGGTGAACTCGCCGGGTTCGGTGTCCACTGTAATCTTTCCCTGGTGAGACGAAACCACGATATCGAAACTGATCGGGAGGCCCATGCCGATATGGCCGGTTCCCGGCGGCTTACTGGTGAAGAAGGGATCGAAGATCTTGGCCTGGACGTCTGCCGGAATACCGGGCCCGTTATCGCGTATACGCACCTCGATGTGATCGCCGTCGTTTCGGGTGGCAATCACCAGCCTGGGTTGGAAGCTTTCTCCCAGGCGTTCGCGCTTCTCCATCAGTGCGTCGGCGGCGTTGTTGATAAGGTTCACCCAAACGCGGCCCAGGTCCTGGGGCACTACCTCCAGTTCGCCCACGGTTTCGTCATAGTCTTTCAGGATTTCCAAGGACGCGCCGCCTTCCCGACCGCGGGAGCCCATCCAACCCAGTTGTACGTATTCATCCAGGTGTTCGTTGATGGAGACCACGCGGCGTTCACCTGTTTCTCCCCGAGCCAGGTTCATCATACTCATGACGATGCGGTCGGCCTGGACGCCGTGTTTGTTGATGGTTTCGGCGTTGATATAAAGCTCGTTCAGCAGTTCGTCCACCTCGTCGTTGGGCGGACCCTCCATACGGCCCAGTTCTTCGCGCAGTTCCTCGAACATGCTCAATGAGACGTAGGAAAAATTGTTGATGAAGTTCAAAGGATTCTTCAACTCGTGCGCTATGCCGGCGGTGAGCGTTCCCAGCGAAGCCATCTTCTCGGACTGCACCAGTTGGTTCTTGGTTTTTTTCAGCTGTTCGTGTTGGCGTTCCAACTCGCGCAAGGTTTCCTGCAAGCGGGCGGTGCGTTCCTCTACAAGTTGTTCCATATCCGCGTACAATCTTGCATTTTCTATCGAAACCGCCGCCTGGCTGGACAACAACTTCAGCAGGGTCAGGCGGCTGGTGGTAAAAGTTCCGGTAGCCAGATTGTTTTCAAGGTAAAGCAGGCCGCGCAGCTTGCCGTGGTGTAGAATGGGCGCACAAAGAACCGATTTGGGTTGATTGTTGATGACATATGAGTCGGTGGTGAACATGCCCCTGCCGGCCGCGTCATCCAAGACCACGTTTTCACGGGTTTTGATGCCATAGTTGACGATTGCGGCCGATAACAGTTTGGTGTTTTCCAGGTTTTCCGAGGGGAATAGGACTTTGTTTTGGTCTACTTCCAATTGTGCTTTGACGATCCAACGCCCCTGTTTCGGCAGGAGCAGGGAACCCCGTTGCGCGCCGGCGTTTTCCAGTAGGATGCGCATCAGCTTTTCCAAAAGTTCGTCAAGTACGATCTCGGAGGAAATGGCCCGTGACGCCTTGAGAACCGTGCCCAGGTCCAGGTGTTCGCTGCCCTCGGTGCCCGTACCGGTGACACTGCCCATGGTCGTGGTTGTAGTATGGGTGGACGTGGTCGAGGTCAGCGAAGCCAGACGGGGCGCGTAACCTTCCAACTCCGCCACCTTGTGCATGGCTCCCCACATGCGGTAGCCGTGGTGAGCGTCGCGCAGGTAGACTGCGGCAATGCGGCGACGCCCCTGGTCCAGCCAGCAACGGCCGCTCAGCTCATTGGCCAGGGCCTCGTCATGGACGAAACCATTCATCCCGGCATTTTCCGCGGCCATATCGAAAAGGCGCGTAGCTTCATTGGGATTGTCGTTAATTCGGGCTATTTCGGCATCGATCAGGTGGAGGCGGTGCTGGAAATTCTTGGGACTGGACTTTGCCCATACCTGGAAACGGGCGCGGGCCGCGTCTATTTTGGTCCTCAATTCAGTGCGGCGCTCTTCATTGTCTTCCGTTTCGTAGACACGGGCCGCGGCCATGGCCTGGTAGAAGGTGTGTTCCACCGAGGGATAGGTGCCCTGTAGGTACACGAACAGTTTTTCCGAAATCGCCGCCTGTTCCAAGGCTTTTTCGTAGCGGCCGTAGAGGTAGTAGACCATGGCCTTCAAAGCGCCGTACTGAGCCCGGGCGTTGTTGTTGTCCATGGCGTCGAATTCGGCGATCATCTCCTGCTCGGAAAGATCCGGGGTATTGAAATCCTCCGGTCCCTCGGTGCCGCCGGTCAGGTTGAGGATGATGTGTTGATACAGGTGCATGATCGAGGTGAAGGGCCGATTGCCGGTCTTGCGGCCCATTTGCAAGAAGACTTCCACCTCGCTCAATACCTCGGGAAGCGGCGTGCCCAGGCTGAAAATGCAGAAAACTTTCAAGATAGCGTTGTAACCGGCCCATTGTACCGAGCCGCATTCCAAAGCGGTGCCGAAACCCTCTTCCGCGTAACCCAAACCGTCGCGCAGGTGATGACTCCAGGGGTTCAGGAAACCGGAAATCAACAGGCAAGCCCGGCTCTTGTTGACCGGGTCGCCGAAACGCTCCCCGAGCCGGTAGCCGACCATACCCAGCTCATAGCCCTCCTCGAAACGATCGAACAGGGCGCAAAGAACATGACCGAAGCAGGCAAAACCCAGGGAAGACGAACTGCACACGCCCCATTCCAGCGACAAACGCGCCTGGCGTACCGCAAATACGGGGTAAAGTTCCACCAGCGACAGGAACGCCGGGGACAGCATATGGGCCAGAGTATCCAAGGCTGTGACCTTGGAAGGGTCACTGATTTCCGGTGCGTGGACCAACGCCGAAATATCACCGCCGCTTTCCATGACTGCCTGAATGGCCTGAAGGTCTTCCATAAACCCGGCCTCGGCGTTTTCCAGGTCGATGTCCACGTTCAATAAAGCAAGAGCGCGTACACCCCATGCGACCGCTTCCTGATAGCGGCCCTCCATGGTGTATTGCACCACCAGGTGACTGTAGATTTTGGCTTTTTCGACGGGTGTCCGCGCGCCCTCCACGGCCAACTCCAGGAACCGTTCGGCCTGCTCGAAATTACGGGTCAGGTATTCTGCATCGGCGCGTTCTACATGCAGGGCCAGAGTCATTTCGTAGTGCGTTTCCCAGGCGTCCTGGAC
Source organism: Acidobacteriota bacterium (assembly GCA_030066195.1). Taxonomy (GTDB): domain Bacteria; phylum Acidobacteriota; class Holophagae; order Acanthopleuribacterales; family Acanthopleuribacteraceae; genus JASJCB01. The sequence goes on along the minus strand of JASJCB010000004.1, from coordinate 12,577 downwards.
GGTATAGCAGGCCAACAGACTGTCATAGCCTATTTCCAAATAGCGTCTGGCCTCGTCGTAGGCGGTGGCCTTGCGGGTTCGTCGCGCTGCCGAAAGGTTCAGCATGGCCAGTTCCATACGTTCCTTTTGGGTTTCGATGAGGCTCCAACCCGCGTTCAGGTGGTCCACGATTTCGAAAAGGTGTTCTTCCTGTTCCTTGCGGTCCAGTCGTTCCAACAGCAAGCGGCCCATGTGCAGGTGAAGCTCCCGGCGTTCATCGTCGGAGAGCAGTTCATAGGCCGCCTGGCGCACGCGGTCGTGCAGGAAGGTAAAGCCGCGCACCACCAGTTCGTCATCCACCGTTTCCAGCTCGGTGGTGGTCAAGACAAACCCCTCGCGGATGGCGGGTAAGAGGTCGTTGAAGGTTTCGGCTTCGCCCTTGTTGTGGATGGCGGCCAGGAACCCGAGGTAGAAGGCGCCGCCGGCGCAGGAAGCCGTGCGCAGCAGCTCGCGGGTAACCGGCGGCAATTTGTTGAGTTTACCGATCATCAGGTCGACCACGTTGTCGGTGAAACCCTGTTCCTCGATGCCGTCCATATCCCACAGCCAACCGCCTCTGGTATCCTCGGTCGGAGGTTGGAAGGTAAGCAGTTCCTCTTCGTAGAGCATGGTCAGGAACTGGTTGACGAAGAAGGGGTTGCCGCCGCTTTTGTGCAAGACCAGGCGGGCCAGTTCCTTGACCTCCGCACGGGGACGGCGCAGGGAGTCGGCGATCAGGGCCTCGATATCCGATTGGCCCAGGGTGCTGACCTCGACCTGTTGAATGGCCGTTCCGCTCTCTTTCAATTGCTTGAGACGCCGCATCAGCGGATGGGCGCCGTCAACCTCGTTGTCGCGATAAGCGCCGATCAGCATGAGGTGGCGTATGGTTTCATCGCTGACCATAAGGCCGATCAGTTCCAGCGACAGGTTATCGGCCCATTGCAGGTCGTCCAGGAAAAGCACCATGGGGTGTTCCACGGCGCAGAATACCGAGACGAAGCGCAGGAAAACCATACGCAGGCGGGCGGCCGTTTCGGCGGGACCCAGTTCCGGCACCTTCCCCTGCGGGCCGATGATCAACTCCACTTCGGGAATCACGTCGATAATGATGGAACCGTTGACGCCCAGGGCCGTCAACAGTTTATTACGCCAGGCTTCGAGGTGCTCCTCCTGCTCGGTCAACAATTGCCGCACCAGTTCGCGGAAAGCGGCGGCAATAGCGCCGTAGGGCAGGCGCTGGTATTGGTCGTATTTACCGGATACGAAGTGGCCGTGGCGCCGGGTAACCGGTTTGTGGATCTCCCGGATGAGCGAGGATTTGCCGATGCCGGAGTAACCCGAGACCAAAACGAATACCGATTCGCCCCGCGCCGCTTTTTCAAAGCCGGCGGTCAGGGTAGCGGCTTCCCGCTCGCGACCATACAAGGACTGCGAGATTTGGAAACGGGAAGAAATATCGTACGCCCCCGGTACAAAGGGTGTGTTATCCCTTTTTTGGCGACGTGTCCTGCAAGCCTTGAGGTCGGTGGCAATGCCCCAAGCGCTTTGATAGCGTTCCTCGGCAGTTTTTGCCAGCAATTTGGCGATAACGGCCGACAGGTCATGAGGCACGTTGGGATTGCGCTCATTGGCGTTGTCGGCTTGTCGGGCCAGGTGTGCGTGCACCAGTTCAATGGGATCCTCGGAGACAAAAGGCGGTTCGCCGCAGAGCAATTCGAACAAGGTGGCGCCCAGGGAATAAAAATCGGTGCGGTAATCAAGCATGCGGTTCATGCGGCCGGTCTGCTCGGGAGACATGTACAGGAGGGTGCCTTCCATACCCTCCGGGTTACCGATGGCGGGACAGGATCGGGCCAGGCGGGTGGCGATGCCGAAGTCGATGATTTTCAGTTCACCGGTTTCGCGGTTGAAAACCAGGTTGGAAGGATTGAGATCCTTGTGAATGACGTGCTGGTCGTGAACCTTGGCCAGGATGGGCGCAACCCGACATGCCAAATCGAGGACTTCATCGATGGTGAAGGGCGTCTGCTGGTGCAACAGACGCAACGATTCGCCGCCGAAATCCTCCAGGATCATGACCAGCGTGTTGTGGTATTTCCGCAGCTCGATGGCCTCGATGACACCCGGTAATTGCAGGGATCGGGTGATATCGAACTCCTGGCAGTAGCGCGTCAATTCCCTGGGGGTGGGATAATCGTTCTTGAGGATTTTCAGGATGACCGCACGTCCGTCCTCTTCCCGGCTCCCCCTGAATACGAGAGAGCCGCCGCTCTCATAGATCTTGTGGCCAATGTGGTATCCTGGAATGGTGATCATAGAGTCCTCGCCGATTAGCCGATTGGGGCGACCTCGATGAATATCGAGGAAGCAGCCGAAGCTCGCGGGAGGTATGACACATCGGAAGGGTGACCCTGCCTGGGGAGGTCGGCTGAAAGGGTGATGCAAGGATGCATGGTTTACCTTGAGGTAATCATTTGATGGTAGTGATCGTGATGACATGCGTCATCAGTTACCTAATCGGTTCAAATTTCAGATTCAAAAACACTTTCTCTATTTCAACAAATGATTCGGGGGAATTTCAAGGCTGACTTATGCCTTATATGGGCTGAATCACCGATGAAGGTGTTTTGTTGAAGACTTTCCCATTATTGTTTGTAAGGTTTTTGCCAGGTTGGATCGGTTCCAACTCGAGCAATCAGGGTCCGGACCCTGTCATTCAAGAGGTTCCAGGATCATGGTGCCGTCGGCTTCTACGTAGAAATCCAGCTTGAATTGGCCCAAAAGCTCGCGAAAAGCCAATTGCCAGGGCAGGATTTCACTGGCTCCCGTGTGGCGAATAAAGGCTTTTTTGCCCTCCAGTTTGGCGCGCATATCCGGGGATTTCAGGGCAACACCGGTCACCTGTTGCAAGCTGTCGATGACGAACAGAGGTTCTATTTCCGCCTGGTCGATTTGAGATAGGCCCAGCATGTAGAAATGTTTGTCTTTACCCATGCTCAGCGTCAGCATATTGTCCTCCGTTTCGCGAAGCGGAAACAGGCGGCAGAGCGTGGTCATAAACGCGGTTCGGTTGCGGTAGGACAGGGCGCCGTTAACCGGTATGTCATCGACGGCGGCATCTTGTAATTGAAACTGTTTGCCTTCCAGTTCCGCCAACAAGTCGATAAAGGGACTCAGCCTGGCTTCGAAGAAAAAGACCTTGGCCTCATTGTTGACATTCCATACATGACGCGGGCCGACGGTGCGGTCTACGGGGATGTTGCGGAATGTTCCGTCCTCGTCTCCCACCCGCACGTAGATCTTGGGATCCTGATTGAAACTTTCGGTAGTTTGAGGGACTACAAGTCCGGCGAAATAGTGTTCGGGTGTCAGCCATTCGCCCTGTTTCACCCATTCATCCTCCAGGTAGATGAATTCGCGCCCGAGGGGTTCAAACCAGAGACCCTCAATATCGGTAAAACTATCCGGCAACGCTTGAAGCGCGCGATTCTGATTCATGGCCCGAAGCCTCGCAAGGGCGTTGACCAACTGCTCCTTGAAGCGTATGTCGAACTTTTGCAGGCGGTTCTCTTCCAAAAGCATGTTGATTTCTTCCACGGCTTTGCGACCGCTCTCGAAATCCATGGAGGCATCGGTCAGCCGGGTCAGGTAGGCCGCGCCGAAGTCCTTACCGAAGCGTTCCTTCAGCAGTACCGGCCTGGTGGCATTGTAGAGGAATATGGCGAGCGCAGTGATCACGAGAAACGAGGCAACGGCAATCATGCGGCCGTACGAACCGATTTTGGGATGAGCCTGTTGATATTGGATACGCATCAGGCGATCCAGAAGCTCTTGCGCGGACGGACGTTCGGCCGGGTCGCGGCGCAGGCAGGCATCGGCCAGATCGCTGAGTTGGCGGTTGCCGCCTTTTTCAAAGAAACGCGTGATGAACTGGCCCAGAATGAAGATATCGACCTTGGGTCCCGGTGATTCGCTTTGAAGATGTTCCGGCGCCTGCCAGCCCGGGCTGCCGGAGACGGCCTCTTGAAAATCGACGATGCGCACTTCTCTGGTCTTGGGGTCGTAGAGTACATTCAGCGGCTTCAAGTCGCCGTGGAAAGTGCCTTCCAGGTGGCATTCGTTAATATGTTGCGTCATCTGAATCAAGATGTTCAGCTTGTCTTCCGTGCTCAACTTATAGCGTAGTTCTTCCTGCAACCATGCGCCCGTGTCGGTGTCACGGACAATGAAATAGTCTTTTTCGTCGTCAATATTTTCGGGAGCGTGGGGCATGACGCGAGAGACCAACGGCGTGCCCGCAACATATTGCAAAACCAAAACCCCAACGGCATCTTCACGCATATCTTCAGCGAAGAAGCGTTGGACGAAAGGGTTGTCGGAAATGATATTTTCCAGGTTGGACAGCGGTACCTCAAAATAACGCATGATGTTGACCACGCCGCGAATCTGGTCCAAGGACATCAACTTGGTGGCCTCGGCGCGCGCCTGGTCCAGGTATTCATGACGAACCACCTTCAAGGCAACCCGTCGGTCGGCGTTCAAGCGACGACTGGGGCGTTCGCGAGCGGCAAAAACGATACCGGTAGCGCCGCGGGCGATAGGGGTCTCCACGGTGTACAGTTTTAAATCGTTCAAGTCCTGATGATCGGCATCATCAATAGGCATTGAGGAGCTCATAATATAATCGTTCCCTGTCCGGCAGGTTATTTCGGCCCAACGGCAAGATCGTGATGACCTGCCCTGATTTATCCAATACGAAAACCTTGGTGCCTTCATTTAGATGATACCACTTTCGCAATACGGCGCGATCAACTTCCACCCGGGCGGCCGGCAAACCGTAATAGGCGATCATCTCTTTTTCGAATTCGGTACCCAACAAAACCAGGAATCCTGTATCGGGAAAGCGTTGCGCGATGTCGTTGAGAATCTCGAGTTCGGCGTAACAGGGTTTGCAATTGTCGGTTTGCCCGTCCATCAGCACGACGAAAGTCAAACCGTCGTTATCCAGATGTTTTGCGGCCAACTCGACCAATTGCGGGTTTTTGGGTGCGGCAATAAAGACATCATAAGCCAGGCGAATTGCGATCAAGCTCACTACGAAGAGGAAGAATATCAGCTTCTTTACCACCGGTACCTCCTTACTTCGAAATCCGGAAAGGCAGCATCGTCGTTATCGTGAATAAACAACAGGTGCATCTGGCTTCGGTACACGCCCAGATAGAGCGCCTTGGCTTTGAACGCCGGCCGGGTCAACTTGCCGTCCGTTCCCATCTTCAACACGGCCAGCGCGGGTTCGGTCGGGTTGTCCGGGTCGGGAATCTCCATGGGAATGATCAATTGGTCGTCCATCGCGGTCAGCCCCCGGATTTTGGGAAAGGAGCACCACCAACGTGCGTAGGCTTGGGCATTGCGCCAGTTCATGAAGAATTTCTTGGGTGGATCGCTCCAGGTGGGCGCCTGGAAATCGAACTTTTTTTGAAGCGTCAGGTCTTTGTCATAGAGATACAGTTTGGTTTCCAATTCGTTGACCGCGAAGAGAATACCGTTCCTCTCCAGGAAGAAGCACAGGGAGAAGCGGAAGTCCAGGTCGCGGGTATTGGCTTCGGCGGTGGGATGAAAGCGGGTGAAGGTTTTGGGAAAATCCTCCCGGTTTCTATAGAACATGCCCACCACCGGCACCTGGGCATTCTGGTAATCGCCCAGACTCACCTGGCTGCCGAACAGGTTTTGACCGACGAAGTGGAGGCCCCTGACCGGACGATAGCCGCGGCGAATAAAGCGGCCGTTTCGGTCGAAAAGATTCCAGTTGCCGGTGTTGTCGAAGACGTAATAGGTTTCCCCGTCGTAGGCCGATTCCAGGATACGCGCCCCGAATTCGCCGGGCCCGCCGCCCCTGCCCCCGAAGCGTCGGATCAGCTTGCCGTCCCTGTCGTAGTGATAGATGTAGAACCCCTCATTGATGAGAAAGGTCCCGTCGCCGCCCAAAACGTATTTGGTGAAGACGTATTGACCTCCAAAAGCGGGCCGGTTCAGAAAGACACTTCCGACCGGCTCCGGCTCGCCTTGCCAGGCCAACCAAATCAATAGGAACATACAGATCTCCCGGCTACAAGTTTCTTGCCCTTGTCAGGTGACCCGAATGCACCGGGGACTTGAAGCTTGTGGTGTCCCCATGGTAGCACCATGGGGACGGGGTTGTAAAATGCCGGTGGTTCCAGTGATTAGCGATCTAAAGCGGTGTTAATCATACGAGCCGATACAAAAGCCGATGCCGCTTTCACAACGGGATTCGCCTTGATTGACGGCCCTGGTAGCCAGGGGCGGCCTGCCGTAGATCTTGATGGTTTCATCCGCGTATGCAGTTCCATGCTGTCCGAGTGAATCGACACCCTGTATAACCGGGCTGATGTCCAAGGCAAAGGATCCCGCAAACACGGCGATGATGACCAGGTATTTCTTCATGCCTAACCTCCTTAAGTTTAAGGCGTATTCGAAAAAAGCTCCCGGGTCGGGTGATGTCCAACCATGCGGGCCCATGGTTGGACGTTGGTTCAAGGGGGTGCGACTATTGCGAGATGCAGATTTTTGCGGAGTCGACTTCACATTCGCCGAAGCCCGCGCCGTCGAGTTCGGTTCCGATGGGGGGACGCCCGAAGATGCCGGCTTCCGCTGCTATAGCGGGTTGGGTTCCGACCAAAGCCGGTGCATCTTGCATGAATTGGGGGACGCCAACGAAAAAGGAAAGGGCGAAGACGATGAGGGCGACAATATATTTCCGCATGGCAAACTCCTTATTCTTCAATACAGATTCCGACGCCATTTTCACAACCCCCGCCCATTAAGGGCGCCCGACCGAAAATTCTGATCGCGGCATAGGCATCGTCAGCCTGGTTCAGAGAAGCCAGAGTTTGAGTAACCGGTGTGACGTCTACGAAAAAGGAGAGGGCAAAAACCCCGAGACCGATCAGGTATTTCTTCATAAGATCCTCCTTGCAAATCTATGACAACATTCGGGAAAGACGGCATCGATATGGGCCGGAACGCGATTGCAACTATACCCGGTTAAGGAGTTATTGTACTACTCGAAAAAAAAAACGAAAAGAACATATGTTCGCCGGCTTAAAAATGCACTTTTGTAGAAAGGGTGCCGCGGCGATAGTAACCGCACTGAAAACGAAATGAGATCCCTGCCGGCGTCACGTCGAAAAATCGGCGAAACGACAGTTTCAATGCCAGTGGATGGCCATTTCCTCGGGCAGGGAGGATTGAATGCGCACCAGGCCTTTCTGCTCCAGGAGTTCCAAGCGCGGCAAGGTTTCATTGGCAAGCTGAACCTGTTCCGCATCGTCGGCGGAAACCACGCCTACCCAGGCATTTCGGCTGGTTCGCTTGGCGGCGTAAAGGCCCTGGTCAGCCAGATCCACCACTCGTTCCCAGTCCAGGCGAAAGGGGTCTTGAGAAAAGAAGGGGAAGAAGGCAAAACCGATGGAAGCGGTACAATTCAAGACACGGCCCTCGCCGATATCGAAGTCGGTACACTCGATTTGTTTGCGCAATCGTTCGGCCAGGGACGGGGCAAACTGACGGTCGGCATCGCGACAGACCATCAGGAATTCCTCACCGCCCCAACGGACGGGAATATCGCCGCGGCGGCAGTTATTGCTGATCAACCCTGCGATTTGTTTCAGCACCATGTCGCCGGCACTGTGTCCGTAATTATCGTTGACCAGTTTGAAATGGTCGACATCCAGCATCATCAGCAGGAAATTGCGGGAGATGCCGCCGCCCTCTTCCAAATCGCGGGCGATACCGTCGATGTCCTTGGCCAGAAAGGTGTTGAGAAACCGACGATTCCGGAGACCGGTGAGGGAATCGGTCAGGCTGGCCTCTTCCAGTTTTTTGTTGGCCTCGATCAAGGCTTCGTGCTGTTCTTCGATCTTCTGGTTTTGTTCTTCGAGGCGGTTTTTCAGTTTGATAAGCTTGTTCTGGCCGGAATCGGCCAGGCGCGTCATTTTGCGGGACTGGCGCAGAAGTTTGTGGAATTGTTCGCTGAGCTGTTGGTATTCGTACATCAGGGCGTCAAAAGATACCGGAGGATCACTGATAACGCGCCTGGCGTGTTCACCAACCTCTTGTTCTTTTACAAATACAGCATTAACTTGGCGCCGTTCACTCATGTGAGGTGCTTGCTCCTGGAGGCCCTGTTCTCCACAGCCCGGTCATTTTTTGGCCCGAGAGGGCATAGCTTATTATGGTAACAGAATAGGCAACACAGCACCAGCGTAACCCTGGGATGGCGGGATGGCCGGGGACACCGCCCGGTGCTAATTGCCCGTCGCGCATGTGACGCGCATCGAAGGAAAGCACCCATGATCAATACCCGCGAAAAGGCCAGGTTGACCCAGCGCAAACTTTCTTCCACCAAAGGTTTCTATTTTGTTTCAGCCTACCAGGATATCAGAACCCTCAATGTAGAATACAGTGTATTCGAGGTGGAAACTGTTGAGGAGCCGACACCTGAAAATGGCTAATCGATAAAGACCCGAGATCCCCCTAAAGACTGCTCCGTTCAACCCTACACCAGTTTCAAACCCAGGTCCGGTAGGTCTTCAATGGTTTTTTCCGCCAGTTGGTCGTGGATTTCCTTGATTCTGGGCGGAACCGCCGTGTTGGTTGCCTCGCACATGCGGATGAGGGTTTCCGCCGCTACCTTCTTGGCCTTGCCCTTCGGCGCCGGGGAATCCAGGAACTGGTGCATGGGTTGCAACAGCCTGGCGTCTCCCAGGTTCTCCAGTGCCTTTAGCAGCGCCAGTTGTTCCGATTCCGGGGCCTTGGGGAGCCTGGCCAGGAAGGGTTTGGCCAGGCGCATGTCGCGGTACTTGTCTAAGGCTTCGATGGCGCCCATGGCCGATTCCGGGTTGCTCATTTGCTCTACCAACGGTGAAAGGGCTTGGGCAGCCTTCATTTCGCCCAGCACCTGCATGGCCGTGTAGCGCACCATCCAGTCCGGGTTCTTCATCTCGTGGAGGAAGATGGGCGCCAGCTTGGGGTGTTTCAGGAACTTGGCCAGGTGGAGGACTTGCAGCCGTAATGCCGGGTCTTTTTCCGTTTTGAACAGGTTGATCGCCAGATCGGCGAAGCCGTCCGCCTGTTTGGCCATTTCGCTGAAAACCTGGTCGCGCATCATGGCCGAAACCGAACCGCAGAAGGTGAGCATCTGCTTGAAGGTGCCCGGCTGGTCCGGCATCTTTACCAGCAGCGACATCGCTCCCTGGCGGACCTCCGGCGCGGCTTCGCCCAGGGCGCCGACGATTTTTTCGGTCATGGCTTTGGTGTCCGCCTTGATGAAGGCCACGACCGCCCCGTACAGCGCCTTGCGCAGTTCGCCTTCCTCGCGCGGCATGCGGCGGATGAAGATATCGGCGTTGTCGATGCGGTTCATGCCGATCAGTGCTTGCAGGCACAGGGCGCGGATCTCCGGTTTGGCGTGACCGGACAGATGGCGCAGTTGGCCCGCGTAGGCTTTCGGGGCCGTTTTCACGACCTGGCGCAGGATGGTTTCGCTGATCTCCGCCTTGGGATCCTCCATCAGGGTCATCACCATATTGCGGTGTTTGAACCAACCCTCCTGACCCAGGAACATGGTCAGTGCCTTGCGTCGCGTGTTGACGTCTTTATTGTTCACCATCTTGGAAAGTTGGCTCAACACGGCCTGGCTGCCGCACGCGGCCAGGGCTCGGGCCAGGTCCTTTTCGGCCTCGGGGCGGCGTTCCCTTTGATAGAGGTTGAACAGCCGGTCGGCCTTGTCTTCCTCGGTGATGACGCCCAACACGGCGAAGGCGAACTTCTTGTACTCCTCGTTGGGATTGCCGAAGCTCCAGGCAAGATCGGTGACCTTGGCGTCGGCAAAAGCCGCGGTCTCGCCCATGGCTTTTTGCAGCACCTGGGCGCTGATACGGCCCGCTTGCAGGGCGGCCAGAAACTCGCGGCGCGATTTGGGTGATTCAAACATAAAGACAACTCCCAGATTGAATTAGGCTTACAGCCGACCCTCGGCTTCCAGAAATTCGTGAAAGGGTCCGGTGGTGCGCTGCCAGGTGGTCATGCCGCGCTCCATGTAATCGCGCAGGTGATCCAGGTCGTCAGGAGCCACGCAAAGGTGGACACTCAAGCTGAACGCCTGCATGGTGTCGCCGGTTTTCAGGCCCGGCGCCACCAGGATCGAGAATTGCGTGCGGCGCAAATCCATATTCATGCCGGTCAGGGCGGCGTAAACCGGATCGCGTCGATAATGCTCGTCCAAAGCCATGACGAAGACGGGATAGTCGTGGTATTTCAAGACTTCCAGCACGGGCGCCGCCTCGTTGGTCTTGCGCGCCTGGTAACCCGATTCGGTAACCGCCTTTTCGATGACAGCGGCCTGTTGGAAGTCCACCGCGTAGATCAAAGCCAGGCGATCGCCGCGCGTCAACTGGGCTACCAGGTCTTCCATGGTGTCTTCATCCAGTTGCGGTGCATCTTTCACCGCTTCGCCGGGTTCCAGCGTATCTACGGAGGGGGTGTCGATCGGGGTCAGGTCGATCTGGACATGGAAGGTTTTATCGGCCTTCAGTTGGATCTCGATGACAAAACGCTCGTCACCCGCCAACAGTTCGTGCTTCAGCGACTTGCCCCACTGGAAGCCGCCGGTGACCTCCTTGGGCAGCGAGGCTTTCAGCAAGCCCATGATGTGTTGATTGCTCAGGGGTTGGCCCAGTCCGGCCCGGTCGTGGCCGCGTACCAACACCACGGGCTTGCCGCTGTTCAACACGATCATGCCGGCGCCTTGGACCGACGGGTGATGGACCAGTGATTGCAAATCCTTCATGCGCCACGCTCCTGGATGGCCTTGATGGCCGCGCCGACCGCTTCCTGTTCCCTGGGATCGGCGGCTTTAGCCATGACATTCTTGAGGGCCTGCACGTGCCGCAGTTTGCCTTGTTCGGTAATGGTTTTCAGCGCCTCGACCTTGGCCGGGGTCAAGCGCGGATTGGGCAACTCGATGGTCTTCGGAAAGAGTTCGCCCATGGCCTGCTTCAAGTTTGCGGCCGGCTTGGAGGCCAGGGGTTCGTCCAGAAAGATGACATCGGTCATCTGCCAACCGCTGTAGCTGACCATGGGCCCGCTGCCGCCGCTCGAGGATGCGACCATGTTCAGCGTTCCCGTGGGATTGGCGGCGGCCACGCCCGGGCACTTACCCTGCACCTTCAAGGGATAAGCCATCCCGGCGTTGTTGCCCTCCGTCTCGACGACCGGCTCATAGATGATCATCTTGCACTCGGTGTTGACCATGGTGACCAGCGGGAACTCGGTGCCGGCCGGCGGCCAGGTCTCTTTGATCAGCTTGTTGATTTCGGTAGCGCTGGTGTCCAGCGACAGTTGCAGGGCGTCCTTGTCTTCTACGCCGCGTTCCTGTTTGATGCGGTCGATGTTGCGTTGCAGGATGGGCTTGTTGGAGGCGTAGGCAACGGCGGTTTCCTCGTCGATCTTGTCTTCCTGATAGAGATCGGTGAGCGCCTGGTCGTGGGTTTGCCAACCCCGGTTGCGACTCACGCCGATGATGTCGTAGAAGGTCTTGCCTTCCGTTTCGCCCGAGACCACCAGTTCGCGGGAACGCATATTCATACCCATAATCTCCTGGCAGGCCACCCGACCGCCGCCCTTCTTGGGCAGCAGGCGTTGGTTCACCACGTAGCGCAGGCATTCGGCAAGCTTGGCGCGGATCTGCATTTCCTCGTCCTTGTCGAACATGCCCACGATGCGGTTGATGGTCTGGCCGCAGTCGATGGAGTGCAGGGTGGACAGCACCAGGTGACCCGTGGAGGCGGCGGCCAGGCCGATTTCCACGGTGTCGCGGTCGCGCATCTCGCCGATCAGGATGACCTTGGGCGCCTGGCGCAGAGCCGCGCGCAGGCTGCTGCCGAAGGTGTCGAAGTCGGTGCCCAGTTCGCGCTGGTTGAAGGTGGCCTTCTTGTGCGGGTGCACGTATTCGATGGGGTCCTCGATGGTCAGGATATGGATGGCCCGGGTCTCGTTCATTTCATTGAGCAACGCGGCCAGGGTGGTGGATTTCCCGGAACCCGTGGCGCCGGTGACCAGGATCAGGCCGTTCTTCTCGGCGCTCATGTCGCTGAAGATTGCGGGCAGGCCCAGGTCGTCCAGGCTGAGGATCTTGGTTTCCAACTTGCGCAGCACCATGCTGTACTGCTTGCGCTGCTGGAACACGTTCACCCGGAAACGGCACTCGCCGGGCACCTCGTAGGCGCAATCGCAGGAGCCGGACTTGACCAGCGTCTCCAGGTTGCCGCGATCGCCGCCCACCACGGCCAGGGCCAGCATCTCGGTTTGATAAGGCGTCAGCTTGTCGATGGGCGGATTGAAGACCACCGGGGTCAATGCGCCCGAGGCTTCCACCTGGAGCGGTTTGCCGGCCGTGAAATTCAAATCGCTGGTGCCCTTGTGGGAGCGCAGCATGGTCATGAGGATGCGGTCGGTGTCTTTCTTCTTGAGCATACGG
>JASJCB010000275.1 GCA_030066195.1 Acidobacteriota bacterium | reverse complement strand
CCGAAAACAGCCGGCTGCACCACGCGATACAGTTCACCGGCAACCGTCTCGGTACTATCCCCCTCACCATGAACCAGCCCGGGATAGGCGCCCAAATCGTAAAGCACCCCCGGAATCTGACACGGCCCCAAGCGCACCAACCCCTCGGCAATCAGTTTCGCCCACGGCCCGGAAAGGCCGCTCATCAGCGAACCGTAAACCGCGAAGTAATCATCCAATCGCACCTGGTGACCCATTGACTGTCATCCGGTGGCCGTCCCTCCTCGACCACCGGCTCCCTCCCGAATTATACCGGCATTAAAGCCTTGGCTCCGACATCCGGCTGATCCGCGGTAGGCAGAAAGCTCTCGGCTGTCATGTCCGATACCAATAATATTTTCATTTCGGGTTCTTCGTAGGGCCCCTGTTTCCTTTTCCCCGTTGACACATCGTCTCGCATCATCTGCTTTGAAATGCGACTCCCGGTGAGGCTGCTTGCCATTTGCCCCGTCAGGTAGGTTGTATGCAGCAGTTCGCCATGGTTGGGCCAGAAGACATGGAGCACCATATCCCCGGCGTGTTCTCCGAAAATCGGCCGTTCGAAATAGCCGAACAGGTAACTTCCCGAAAACCGTTTGTAGACCGACCGCTCCTGGCAGTAGGCCGCGAGGGTTTGCTTTTGAGCGGATTGCACGCCCGGTTCGTATACGCGAATAGGTACGGTATCGTGGTGCGCGAGCCCGGTGTCGATCTCCAAAACCGCGTCGAACGGCAGCCAGGAGATCATATGCAGGTCGTCATAATCCCACAAGGGATCGAGACAAATTCTGTAGGTTTCATGAGCCGGCACCGTGACGAAAAGATTGCGGACACGACTACAGGCGTCACCCGTTGCGATCACCACCACGTTATTATCGCTGTCCGCTCGATTCGTCAGTACCAGTTCCTGGCGGATATCTCCCGCGGGCGCGGATACCAGCCCGTCGAAAGTAAACATGTTGTCCAACCGGTGTTGTCGAAGGTGCCAACACTGTCCCGGCAAAGTCACCGAGGCGGTATATTCCATGCCGCCTCCAGGTTCTATAAAGCCAGGGCTGTTAACAAATACCTGGGGAAAATGGTTACCCGCGATGTCGGGTAATTCCTCTCCCTTGACCTCGAATTTCTCGATTAACACGTTGTCTTCCTGCTCCACTGCCGTACATTGCAGAAAACAGGGAAAGAAAACGGAATCTTTCTCCATCTAGGCCCCCCAATTTTTTTTCGTTCCATTGCCCATGGCAACCGTAATATCTGTTTCGGTCGTGACAGCCCCTGTCTTGAGTGTTAAGTTTTCTTTCTCGGAGCGCGCGAGCCCAAGCCTGGTGCGGGTTTATGAAATTTTGGCCGCTACAAAAACTGGCCCTGAATCAGAATTTTGTGAGTTGATGCGGCTGCTTGTTTGGGTAAGATAAATCACAGAAATACGAAAAAGCTTAAAGTTGTCCCCCCGGCCGTCGATGATAATACTCATTATGCCGGCTTGGAGTTAGTGATGGACACCAACGAGTTCGATTCCAAACTGGTCACCCAATGTGAAATCGATGAAATGCTCCGTATCCATGAAATTATCGATCAGGATGAGCAGGGTGTGACGCAGAAGTCACTCATCGATGAAATACGCGAAGCGATCCTCGACTCCGGGAAGCTGACATTACCGGAATGGAAGAGCCTGCGTCGACGAATCGCCGAGATCGAGGATTTGATTCCGCATATGGATACCTTGATCATGTTGAAGGAACAACACGAACGCCGCAGGCAGATCTTGGGACGATAAACGGATCGATGCCTTCGACAGGCCCGTTCGGGTGCGAAATCATCAAATGATGCTGGGAGTCTGCCGTCAGACGCGGTATGCTGGAGTCAAGAGGTGGTTTCATGATTGTTCCTCACACCGAGTTGGAGCCCGAAACCCTGATCAACCTGATCGAAGCCTTTGTCTGCCGCGACGGTACCGATTACGGCGAGGTAGAGGTCGGCATGGATGACAAGGTCTTCACCGTCCGCAAACAACTGGTCTCCGGCGAGGCCGTGATTGTGTTCGACGAGGAAACCGGCACCTGCAATATCGTTCCGGCCGTACAGGCTCGCAATGCCGGTCAGGCTTGAGAAGCTCGATTCTCCAGCTCGTCTACGTTTTCTTTTGTTCCTCGGGTATCATGGAGATACAGCGAACCCGGAATCGCTCCAGGGCGTTTTCCAAATCTTCCTTGTCGACAAAGCCCAGGCGCACCAAAACATCACCCAGCCGCAGGTGAAAGCGCTTCTTTACCTTGCGGAGGTGAGCGACCTGCTGGGGCGTCATGCCCAGGGCGCCGCCGTGGTCCAGGAACGCCTCGTCATCCATCTGGTCCACGAACACCTCTTTCAGGTCGTGCTCCTTGACAAAACCCAGGTACAGTGCAATCAGGCTGATGTCCACATTTTCGCTGGAGTAGGCCTTCTGGAAGTTCAGGGCCAGTTCCCGTTGTTCGTTGCTGATGATCTGCTCGGCAACCAGAAATTCGCCCATCTTCTGCGGCCCGCGCAAGGGCAAGTCGAACAAACGCCACAAATGCGCTTCCAAATGGTCCGGGTTGATGGGTTTGATCAGGTAGCCGTTGACCCCGCTTCGAATGGCCTGCTGCACATATTGGCGCTCGGCCAGGGAGGTCATCATGAGAATGGGTAATTGATCGGACGAAAACTTGCCGCGAATCTGGGCGACAAAGTTCAAGCCGTGGGCGGGTTCGGGGATCACCAACTCGCAAATTACCACGTTGATGCTCTTGTCGTGTTCCAGTAAAACCTGCGCCTTGAGTGGATTCGAGGCGCGCACTACCCGGGGAAATCCCAACTTGCGCAGAATCGCCGTCAAGATCCGTTGGTAGGTCTCGCTTGGATCGACAATAAGAATGCCTATTTCATCCCTGGCGGTCATGTTTTATCCCAACCTGTTTCAATCCTCAACAGTTTAGCAGATCAGCCCGCCGAATCCTAACGCTCGCGCGCGAGACCCGAGCCATTTATTCGGCGGGATAGGCGAACACTACATCGGGGGGCGAGGAGTGCGCGACGCCGACTGGCTCGAAGGGAGTCTTTTTTCAGATCGGCATTTTAAAACATAGCATTAGTAGGTAAAATGGTCTCCTCGTACAAAAATGCAAATGTGAGGGAGCAACATGTTGCTAACAGAAACACCACAATGGAAGGCCTTGACGGACCACTACGCGAAAATGCGCACGATGAACCTGCGCGGATTGTTCCTGGACGACCCCGACCGGGCGAAAACCTTCACCCACCAGGCAACCCACCTGTACGTGGACTACGCCAAGAACCTGGTGACTACCGAAACCATGGATCTGCTGATGGACCTGGCCCGGGCGCGCGGCGTACATGAAGGCATCCGGGCCATGTTCGCCGGCGAGAAGATCAACCGCACCGAAAACCGCGCCGTGCTGCATATAGCCTTGCGTCATCGCGGCGATTCCCCGATCACCGTAGACGGCGCCGATGTCATGCCGAGCGTTCGCGCCGTACAGAAGCGCATGGCGGCCTTCGCCGATAAAGTGCGTTCAGGCGCGTGGACCGGCTTCACGGGTAAACGCATCCGCACCGTGGTCAATATCGGCATCGGCGGCAGCGACTTGGGACCGGTCATGGTCTACGAGGCCCTGAAGCACTACAGCATGCGCGACATCAGCGTCCGCTTCGTCTCCAATGTGGACGGCGCCCATTTCCAGGAGGCGGTCCGCGACCTGAATCCCGAGGAAACCCTGTTCATCATCGCTTCCAAGACCTTCACCACGCAAGAAACCATGACCAATGCGCATACGGCCCGTGCCTGGCTGTTGGACGCTCTTCAAGACGAAGCAGCCGTGGCGAAACATTTCGCAGCGCTGTCCACCAACGAGGAGGCGGTTTCCCAGTTCGGCATCGACAAGGAAAACATGTTCGAGTTCTGGGACTGGGTGGGCGGCCGCTACTCCCTGACCTCGGCCATCGGCCTGCCGCTGGTGATCGCCCTGGGACCGGAAAACTTCGACCGCCTGCTGGACGGTTACCACGCCATGGACCGCCACTTCGCCGAAACCCCGTTGGAAGAGAACCTACCGGTGATCCTGGCCATGCTGGGCGTCTGGTATATCAACTTCTTCGGCGCCCAGTCACACGCGATCATTCCCTACGCGCAGTACCTGCACCGCTTCGCCGCCTACTTCCAACAGGCCGACATGGAGAGCAACGGCAAGGGCGTGGATCGTCAAGGGAATCCCGTGGGCTACGATACCGGACCGGTTATCTGGGGCGAACCCGGTACCAACGGCCAACACGCCTTCTTCCAACTGATCCACCAGGGAACGCGGGTCATTCCCACCGATTTCATCGGCTTTGCACAAGACCTGGAACCCCTGGGCGATCACCAGGCCAAGTTGATGGCCAATTTCTTCGCGCAACAAGAGGCCCTGGCTTTCGGCAAGGACCGGGAAACGGTGCGCGCCGAGGGCGTGCCGGAGAATCTGGCCCCCTACAAGGTTTTCACGGGGAACCGGCCGACCACCTGCCTGATGGCGCCGAAACTGAAGCCGGAGGTCCTTGGCAACCTGGTTGCACTGTACGAACACAAGATCTTTGTCCAGGGCTGGATCTGGGACATCTACTCGTTTGACCAATGGGGTGTGGAGTTGGGCAAGGTCCTGGCCAAAAAAATCCTACCCGAGTTGGAAGCCGCGGAAGATCCCGACCTGAACCACGACAGCTCCACCAACGCCCAAATCCACTGGTTCCGGGCGCATCGCAAGGATTAAACAAAACACGACATTCAAACCCCGGACTTCGACTTTCCGTGTCAGAGCGGAAGATCTTGTCCGGGGACGCTTGTTGACGCCGGCTCTCAGCGGTCCTTGTTGCCGTTTAGAGTGCGGCTCTTGGGTTTGCCGTGGACCTTGCTGCCCTTGCTGGGTTGGTAGCCGGGCTTGCGTTTCTGTTGCCAACCGGGCCTGGGTCCGTCGAATCGGGTGATATCGAGCCGGCGCCCTGCCACCCATACCTTTTTCAGGTGGCGCAGCAGTTCCGGGGGCATGCCGGAGGGTAGATCCACGGTGCTGTGTTGGTCGCGGATATCGATTCGGCCGATGTAGCGGCTCTCCAAACCGGTTTCGTTGGCAATCGCGCCCACGATATTGGCCGGGCGTACGCCGTGGTCGCGACCCACCTCGATGCGGTAGCGTTCCATGCCCGCGTCCTTGGGCACCCTCAGGCGTTCCCGGCGCGGACGATCGCGGCGATCCTGCTTGGGCGGGTCTTTCATGAGCAGGGGCTCGTCGCCCTGGATTTGTAAGGCCAGTGCCGCCGCGATCTCTTCCAAGGGCAGATTTTGTTCTTCGGAATACTGCTGGATGATTTGCTTGAACAGTTCCAGATCCTTGCTCTCCGCGTCCAAAGTATCCGTAATTCGCTGCTTGAAGCGGGCGATGCGTTGGTCGTTGACCGCGTCCGTGGTCGGCAGCTTCATTTTTTCCACTCGCTGGTTGGTGGCCCGTTCGATGGCCCGTAACATGCGCATCTCGCGAGGCGCCACGAATAGGATGGCTTCGCCGCTACGGCCGGCCCGGCCCGTGCGCCCTATACGGTGGATGTAAGCCTCGGTATCGTGGGGAATATCGAAATTGATAACGTGGCTGATACGCTCAACGTCCAGGCCGCGCGCGGCGACGTCGGTGGCGACCAGAATGTCCACCTTGCCGTTCTTCAGGCGTTCCACCGTACGTTCTCGCTGACTCTGGGGAATGTCACCGTTAAGCGCCGACGACGAGAAGCCGCGCGCCTCCAGTTTTTCAGCCAGTTCTACGGTCAGATTTTTGGTGCGTACGAAAATGATCATGCCGTCGAAGGGCTCTACTTCCAGGATACGGGTCAGGGCATCCAATTTGTGGCTGAAGCTGACCACCCAGAAACGCTGACGGATGGTATCGGCGGTGGCTGTCTTGACGGCAATTTTGACGATCTCGGGCTCGTGTAGGTGTTTTTCCGCGATCACCCGGATGGCCTCGGGCATGGTGGCCGAGAACAAAGCCACCTGGCGATTTTCAGGAGTTTGTTCCAGAATCCAGTTCACGTCGTCGATAAAACCCATGCGCAGCATTTCATCGGCTTCGTCCAGCACCAGACAGGAAAGATGGTCCAGACGCAAGGTTTCCCGGCGCATGTGATCCATGACCCTGCCGGGCGTCCCCACGACGACGTGCACGCCGCGTGCAAGGCCGCGTAACTGGCCGCCGTAGTCGGAACCACCATAGATGGGTAACACGTGAAAACCCTTGATATGCGATGCATAACTCTGAAAAGCCTCGGCTACCTGGATGGCCAGTTCGCGAGTAGGCGTAAGCACCAAAACCTGGGGACTGCGGGTTTTTAAATCGAGCCGCGACAGCAGGGGCAGAGCAAAAGCCGCCGTTTTACCCGTGCCGGTCTGGGCCTGACCCAGGACGTCCCTGCCCGCCAGTACGTGGGGAATCATGGCTGCCTGGATGGGAGACGGGGTTTCGTAACCTACATCGTCCAGAGCTTTCAGGACGGAATCGATGAGACCCAGGTCGGAAAAACCCAGGCCGGAAGAGCTTTCGGATGACATGAAGACCACCTAATTGGAGAAAATGCCGGATTTATTTCTTCGGGAAAAAAATCCCGAACATGACCAGGCAGAGGGAAATCTTCACAGTACCATCGGGATAAAGAAGCAGAATTCGTCAAATGCCTGGAACCGCTTGCCTGTCGCCCGGACAGGTCGGCAGTATCATACACCCGGCTCGTTTTTAATACAACCGCTGAAGTCGTTCAAGGTGTTGTCAAAGTCGAGCGAATTTGCCGGTTATCACGTGAGTAAGGTTCCAACAGTGTGGAAGACGGACCGATCTCATGTGGTCTGCTCTTGCGGTAGCTTTTAACCATCTTATAGTCATTTTCTCAGGGGTTATATTTATGAGCCGCCCTATTTTGGGATAATTGTGGAGAATTATCACAGGCCTGTCAACTTTCTTTTATAACCTGTCGATGACAATTCTTGAGCCTTTGGCGTTTTCTGGTGATTGGCGATGTAGGCAGGGGGTCTTAGCGGGACGTCATGCAAGAAATCCTTACTGGATACACGATAATCGACCAACTATATGCCGGCCTGTCCTCACAGGTTTACCGAACCATCCGGGCCTCGGACGACAAGCCGGTCATTCTCAAGGTCGCACCCTTATCCCGGGGGGATTTCAAGATATTGACACGCTATCGCAGGGAGCTCGAGGTCCTTACGAGCCTGCGGGCGCCGAATGTCATTGAATGCTATCGCCTTGTAAAGAACCAGACCCAATTGATATTGATCCTGGAAGATTTCGGGGCCGATTCCCTGGCCAATCACCTGCGTGGGGGGCGCTTCCCGTTTGAAGAAGTCCTCGAGATCGCGGTGTCCGTCGCCGGCGCGCTCGCTCAGATTCATTCAGCTCACATCATCCACAAGGATATCAACCCGAGTAATATCGTCTACAATCGCGACACCGGCACCGTCAAGCTGATCGATTTCGGTATTTCGACCGTGTTGCAACAGGAATGGGGGGTTTCCGGCAACCCGGCCGGCCTGGAAGGCACGCCGGCTTATATCGCCCCCGAGCAAACGGGACGAACGGCGAGAGCCCTGGATCACAGGGCCGATCTGTACGCTTTCGGCGTTACGCTGTACGAGCTTTTCACGGGCCGATTGCCCTTCGCCGGCTCAGATCTCCTGGAGTTGGTCCACTGTCATCTGGCGGTTAGTCCCACGCCGCCCCGTGATCTGTCGCCGGAGCTTCCGATCAGTATCTCGGAATTGGTGATGAAGCTGCTTGCCAAGACACCCGAGGAACGCTACCAGAGCGCGCAAGGCGTTCGCGAGGATCTTTGGGATTGTCTGAAGTCATTTCGGGCCGCGGGCAGGGTGGTGCCCATCGAACTGGGCCGGCACGATCATCCCAGTCATTTCGAACTGCCCGGTAAGATCTATGGCCGGGATCGTGAGATCAGTCGCCTGCGCGAGGCATACCAGGCGTTTCGGCAAGGCGCCTTGTGCTCGGTCCTGGTCAGCGGCGCCGGCGGGATCGGCAAATCATCCCTGGTTCGGACTTGCATGCAGTCGTTCCTCGGGCATCACGGCTATTTCCTCTCGGGCAAATTCGACCAACTCACTCGGGACGTTCCCTACAGTGCCTTGGTGGGCGCCTTCAGAGACCTGATCCGACAGCTTTTGATGCAGAAGGAAGACCAGGTTGCCCTCTGGCGCCGGCGAATCCTGGACGCGATCGAGCCGAACGGTCAGTTGATCGTCAACGTGATCCCGGAAGTCGAATTGATCATCGGCCCCCAATCACCGGTGTACGATCTCGAACCCGCGGCCGCGAGGAAACGGTTCAACCTGGTTTTCGGCGATTTCGTGGGGTTGTTCTGCCAAAAAGAGAAACCGCTGGTATTGTTCCTCGACGACATGCAGTGGGCCGACTCGGCAAGCCTGGACCTGATCGGTCGAATCACGATGGATCCGACGACCCGGTCGCTGATGCTCATCGAAGCTTATCGGAGTGAAGAAGTAACCGCCACGCACCCATTCATGCTCAGGGTGGCCGACAGACGGGAGCGTGGCATCGATATCGTTGACATCCCGTTAGGTCCACTGGAGGAAGAGAGCGCCGCCGCACTGGTCGCCGATGCCCTGCGCCGGAAGCCTGCCTATGCGCGCCCCGCGGCTCAGGCGCTGTGGAAGAAGACCGCCGGCAATCCCTTCTTTATCAGGCAACTGCTCAGCTCGCTCCATGCCGACGGGGCAATCTACTTCGATGCGGAGAAAGGCGAATACAGCTACAACCTCGATAGAGTAGAGAAAGCCGCGATCAGTGAAGATCTGGCCGGGCTTCTGGCCGCCAGGCTCCGCAAACTACCGTCGAAAACCGGTGAGACCCTTCGGCTCGCGGCCGCAATCGGTAACCGTTTCCAGTTGGAAACGCTGATGAAAATTGCCCCGGGATCACCGAACGAGATCCACGAGCAACTCATGGCAGCGGTTCGGGCCGGCATGATCATGCCGCGCTCGAATCTGGAGATCCTGGATCCCGAGGAATTCGAATCACCCCTGGTCTATCGTTGCTATGAGTTTTACCACGATCGCATTCGGACCGCGGCCTACGCGATGATCGCCGAGCCTGACCGCGCACGGCTCCACCTCGATATCTGTCATCACCTCATGGCCGGCCTGAGCGAAGATGAGATCGAAAGCCGGATCTTCGAGATCGCCAGCCATATGAACAAGGGCCTGGACCTGGTGAAGGACCCCGACGCCCGCCTGGAGACAGCGCGTTTGAACCTTTTGTGCGGGAAAAGGGCAAAGGCGTCCGGCGCCTATGAACCGGCCGCCGATTCCTTTGGAAAAGCAATCGAGCTGCTTGGGAACCGGGGATGGGTGGAATGCTACGCCTTGATCTTCGAAGCCCATGTGAATATGGTCGAGTGCCTTATCCTCCTGGCCAGGTTCGAGAAGGCGCGCGAAACCATCGCCCGAATGAGCGAATGGACCGATTCCAAGGCCGACAAGAGCATGCTCGCTTTGTTGAAGATCGATCTGTACGGCGGCATGGGTGATATGCAGGCCTCTGTCGCGAGCGCCTTGGAGGGGTGCCGGCTTCTGGGCCTGGAGATTCCGAATGACCGGGACAAGATCGAGCGAGCGATCGAGGCCGATGTCCGCAAGATCGGCGAACGTACCGCCGCGATCGGAATAGCGTCGCTCATCGACCTGCCCCCCATGGAAGACCCGGAAAAGATCGTCTTGATGAGTACGCTCGTGAAAGGTACTCCGGCTGCCTACCAGGTCAATCAGAAGCTCGTGGCCCTGTTCAGTTGCAAGATGATTCGCCTCTCCCTGGACTTCGGCAATTGCCCTACCTCAGCATACGCTTATGCAACCTATTTCATGATCCGACAGGAAGAGGCTCACGCATTCGGCAAGCTGGGGCTCGATCTCATCGAGCGCCTGGATTACCGCCCTCTGCTCTCAGGAGTTAATTTCCTGTATGCCGCCTTCTGCCTTCCCTGGGTGCGGCCGCTCGAAGAGAGCTCCGAGTTGCTGCGTCGGGGCGTGGAGGCGGGTCTCGAGACGGGAGACCATGTTCATGCGAGTTTCGCCGCCGCGCGCAGGTTTACCTACCGGTTTTTCAAGGGAGAACCCCTGGATCACCTGAATCGGGAAAAAGAAGAAACACTTGAACTCCTGGCGCGGCTCGAGGAAACGACCAACCTGCAGCAGATTCAACCCAAGATAAGCCTGATCGGTTATTTGTGCGGTGAATGGGAACCCGGTAACGAGCCTGAAGAGGAGGGATGTCTCAACGTTCCGGATGAAATCGCGGCAGGCGGAAACAAAACCACGATTCTCTGCTACCAACTGTGTCTGATGATCCGGCATTTCTACGCGGGCGAATTGACCGCGGCGCTCGATGCGGCCCGTGAAGCGGCCCGGTACAAACTCTATGTCGCGGGTTCCTTGGAGTCCGTGGAGATCTGCTTTTATCACGCGTTGATCATGACCGGTATCTATGGAGAGGTCGACGAAAACGAACGACATGAGTTCGACGAACTGCTGCAGGATTATCTGCAACAGCTCAGGGGTTGGAGCGCGTCGTGTCCGGCCAATTTCTCACACATGTGCCGGCTGGTGGAAGCGGAAGTTACCCGCATCGAGGGAAATCACTATCTCGCCGCCGAGCAATACGATCGCGCCCTGGCCCTGGCGGATCAACACGACTTTGTCCATATCGAAGCGCTTGCGAGTGAACTGGCCGGGCGCATGTGGCTCGAGCGGGACAAACCCGACTTTGCGGCGGTCTGCCTGGAGCGGGCGTGCAGAGCCTACGCCCTTTGGGGGGCAAACCAAAAGCTCGCCTCGCTCCAAAAAGCGCATTTCCCGCTCTTGACGCCGCGGAATCTTGACCAGCGCCGCACGACTTCGACTTCGAGCGGGTCCAAAACCCTGGATCACATGACCGTGATCAAGGCGGTGCGGGCGATTTCCAGTGAGATCGTCCTGGAGCAGTTGTTGCGCACATTGACGGCAATCACCGTCGAAAACGCGGGCGCTCAGAAGGGAGCTCTGATCCTGAAGATAGAGGAAAAGCTACTGGTCAGGGCTACCATGGATTCCGGGGCCGGGGTCTGTGAGATCTTGGAGGCGTGTCCTCTATCTCAGGCGAACGATCTGCCCGAGGGTCTCATCAACTTCGTGGCCAGAACGGGTAGGTATATCGTCCTCGAAGATGCCTCCCTGAGTCGGTTCGGCAACGATGCCTACATTGCCCGCAATAACCCCAAATCGGTTCTGTGCCACCCGATTCGCCACAAGGGCCGGCTCACCGGGGTCATCTACCTGGAGAACAACCTGGTATCGGGCGCCTTTACCAAGGACCGTCTCGAGGTTCTGAACATATTGTTGTCGCAGTTTGCCATTTCCCTGGAGAACGCGTCCCTGTATGAAAGCAGGCAACAGCAGGCTCAGGAGATCATGGAGATCAACAGCACCCTCACCGAAGAGGTAGCAGAGCGGAAGCGCGCGGAGCAGGAACTGAGCAGGTACCGGGATCACCTCCAGGATTTGGTCGAAGAAAGAACCCGAGAGTTGGAAGCAACTCAGGCGCGCCTGGTCGATGTGGCGCGCAAAGCGGGTAAGGCAGAGGTGATCGAAAACATTCTCCACAATCTGGGCAACGCCATGAATAGCGTCAATGTGGGGACCGGTGTGACGCTTTCCGGTCTCGGGGAAATGGGCAGGCGCATCCATAGTCTTTCTCGCGTGATGAGGCTGTTCGACGAGCACGCGGACAGGCTCGCGACCTTTCTCACTTACGATTCGCGGGGTCAGAAAGGCCTGGCTCTTTTGAAAGCGCTGGCCGAGAAGCTAACCCGGGAACAGGCAACGATCCTGGAAGGTCACAAGTATACCGTCGAGCGGATTCAACACATGGCCGCCATCATCGCCGCCCAAGCCGAGCATCAGGAAAAGGTGGAGGTCATCGAGCCGTGCTCGCTCGCCGAACTCGCCGAAAAAGTCCTTGCCGAGGCCGATCTGGGTCGCGACACGCGAGTCCTTCGCGACTACCAGGATCTACCGCCGTTGCCGGTCGATCGTCACAGGCTCCGGCTGATCTTGGAGAACCTGGTGCGCAACGCCAAAGAAGCGCTCCAGGCATGTGAGCAAGACGAGCCTACGCTCCGCCTCAGCATCGCGGAAGAAATGCCGGGCTGGATTTCCATCGAGGTCAACGACAACGGCCCGGGTATTGAACCGGAATTGTTGACGAGGATTTTTTCTCACGGTTTCACCACGCGAGCAAAGAGTCGCGGTTTCGGCCTGCACAACAGCGCCAATGCGGCACGGCAATTGGAAGGCAGCCTGACGGCCGTAAGCAATGGGCCCGGCACGGGCGCCAGTTTATTCCTCCGCTTCCCTGCCCGGCGCGACCATCTTCAGACCGGATGATCTTGCGGATCGCCGCTTCCCGTGGGTGGGGAAAATCGTCTCGTCAGTGGATATTTACCCATGTGAAGGGTGAAATGGCCCCGAGCCGACACAACCATCTTTGAGTCATATTTCAAATGTCTGGAAGATTTGCATTTGTGGCGACCACTTTTTATGGAATGGTTTATGCACTAAATCGAAGATTGGACCATTCTGCTCTCATTCGCGAATGCGTCGTGAGCAGTACACCGGATCGGCTCTCGGCAGGAGGGCTAAAGTATATATAAAAAGAAAGCATCTGTTCCGGAGTAACCGGTTGACCCTCCTTAGATGAGTCGGAAGGAGGATATGATGATTGTTTCAGACGTCAGGCAATACGTTCAGCGCATGCCCAGACTTCACCGACCCGGCACCCTGGTAGAAGACAGCGGTGTTTACGATGTGGTCGACGAGCACGGTCGTTTCCTCAACCTCCAAATCATGGCAATAGAAAACAAACCCTTTCCCATGGTCGATCATCCTCGAGCAAAAATGTTCATCCTTCACATCAAAACGGAACACCTCAGGAAGGGCATCAGCTTCAAACCGGGTGAGTCGGTCCTTTATAGCGGGATTTACGATGTGGTCAATGGAAACAAGGAATCTATCGGCCGTCAGGTGACCTGTATGGCCGGTGACCCGTTCCCGCCGATCAAAGACTCTATCGGTGAGGGTTATGTGCTCGACTATAGAGCGAGGTATGCGCCGAATATTTCTCTACCGCACGAAAAAGTAGACAAAAAAGGCACCTATCTGGTCATCGACTATGAAGGGCTCGATCTCGGCGAAAAAGTCACACTGGAAGCCGGTGATGAATTTCCGGCTTTCAATGACCTCCATTACTTCCTGGACTTCAACGAATGGAAAGACGCCTACGGCTATGTAAGAGAGCCCGCCGGCCCGCTTCCACGCGGAAAGGTGCCTCGCCTGCCAAGGACTCACCGACCCGGCGTCAAGGTGAAATACAGCGGTGTCTACGAT
>JASJCB010000126.1:22500-25629 GCA_030066195.1 Acidobacteriota bacterium | reverse complement strand
TTCCGGGTCGAAGAATGAGACCTGATTCTTTGCTCCTGACTTTTCCACCTCAAGGAATCAGAACGGATTCCTTGATCCCAAGTTTCTTGAAACAACCAACCACAACCGGGGGTGAGCCCTTTGCGGCTTCATTTCGACAACATTAAACAGCTTGACCGGGAACCGCTGCCCTGACGAATGCGATTGCCTTGTGCGGCGACCCGAAAATCCTCAGCGACCCAATCTTTGTCTATAACATTCAACGTCGGCTTTTTTCTTGTCGGAAAATAAAAAACAAAGCCCAACCGGGGCAAGGCATAGGGGCGTAGCGGTCTTATTGACCCGAATTGCTTATATTGGTTTTTGTACCGCCTTCCTTGCCGATGTAGGTGCCGTTGCTCCAACGGCCTTCTTTAACCAGCCGGCTCTTCCCCGCTGCCGGCGATCCGTTATCATCTCCGCGTTTCATTTCAAACATCTTGCCCTGCCCATGGTATCTGCCGTTGCGGAAGCCGCCTTCATAGCGTTTCCAGTTCTCTTCATAAACGCCCTGGCCGTTGAAGTCGTTGTTCATCCACTGGCCGGTATAGGCCCCCGCTCCGGTCGGTTCGAATTTGCCGGTCGCCGACGCCCACTGCATGCGGCCTTCCCCCTGGCGCAGGCCGTCTACCAGCCCGCCCACGTACCTGCATTTCATATTCGCGCCGTAGACGGTATGAATGCCGCGCGTGTCTTGCATCTTTCCTTCCAGCATGTGCCCGCGATATGTCATCATCAGTCGGTTGTTTTGGTAACAGCGCAAAACTCCGTAACCGGAAGGTTTTCCCCCTTCCAACAGGCCCGACCAGGCGATCAGGTCGAAATCGAAGTCGACCCCCAACTCCATGGCGATGTGATCTCCCGCCAGGAAGACGCGTCCACCCCCGCTGAGGGAATACCAGTTGCCGCTGAGAATCAAGGTCAGGATGGTGATCATGAACATAATCATCGCCCCCATGCGCAGCACACAAACCAGGTTTGTCTTCCGACAATCCGTGTGGACTTTTGAGCAAGATTCATTCCCGGAAGCCGGCTTCTGGATGATTCTTTCCGAGCCTTTGCTTTGTCCCCGGCCGGCCCGATGCCGGGCACTCATATAGCAGGACAATGGGCAAACTCCCCGGGCTTTGACGAGTCCCCGTGTCCTCTCGTGTCCCCGGCTTTGTCCCTTTCATGGTACATCATGTAGTATGATGGGGTCGGTAAGCTGGTTTCCCCTTCTAATCTTGGGTCCAACGGGAACTGGTTGGTTTATGGACGCCGAACGCTGGCAGAGAATCAAAGATATCATCAATCTTTTAGATGAGCTTCCGGTCGGGGAACGCGGCGCTTTCTTGGACGAAGCGTGCGCCGAAGACGCGTCTCTGCGAGAGGAAGTACTCACCCTCATGGAGGCGGAGGAAGAGGCCACCTTCATCGAACGCCCGCTGGTCTTGAAGGGTGACGCCGCGGAGAAAGGCATTGGTCGGCGCATCGGCGCCTACGAACTTACCGAGGAAATCGGCCGCGGCGGGATGGGCGTTGTCTACCTGGCTCAGCGGGCTGATCGAGCTTTCGAAAAAAGGGTCGCGGTGAAGTTGCTGCAACACGGTTGGGACGCCGGGATTTTTATTTCCCGTTTCAAGCGGGAGCGCCGGATTCTTGCCAATCTGGACCACCCCAATATCGCCCGCCTGCTGGACGGAGGGCTTACCGACGACGGTATGCCCTATATAGTGATGGAGTATATCGAGGGCATTCCCCTGCACCGATTCTGCGACGAAAACCGTTTGACCATCCGTGAGCGCCTTGTTTTGTTCCGCAAGGTCTGTGATGCTGTCGCCTTCGCACATCGGAACCTTATTGTGCACCGCGACTTGAAGCCCGGCAACGTTCTGGTGGATAAAGACGGCGAACCCAAACTCCTCGACTTCGGCATTGCCGCTTCGCTCGGCAATGATGCGGAGGGCATGACGGTTACCTACACCGCCGCAAATATGATGACGCCTGAATACGCGAGTCCCGAGCAACTGTCGGGCCGACCCGTCAACATCTCTACCGATGTCTACTCGCTGGGTGTCATCCTCTACCAACTACTTACCGGCAGTCGACCCTACACCTTCAAGGACCGCTCTCTGGGCGGCATTTCCAAAGTTATTGAAAGCACCAAACCCGCCAAACCCAGCACCATCATCTTGAAAAAAGGCGGGGATGATCCCACCACCGGAGCCCGGACTATCGGCGAGGTGCGCGAGGGCTCCCTGAAACGGCTGCACAGGGTTCTCAAGGGCGATTTGGACAATATCACCCTGAAGGCCCTGCGCAAGGAATCGGAACGCCGCTATGCATCCGTGGACCAATTTAATGAAGATGTACGCCGCTACCTGGAGGGATTTCCGGTCCAGGCCCGGCGCGAGACCAACTGGTATGTCCTCAGCAAACTTGCCGCGAGACACCGGGCGGTTGCCGCGGCGGCCGTTCTGTCGGTTTTACTGACCATTGCCTTTGTGATCACGGTTATTGTTCAGAACGGCATCATTCGCTCCGAGCGCGACCGGGCAACCTACGAGCGCGACACAGCCCGCCAGGTGACTCAATTCCTGGAAGAAATCTTCGAGGCTTCCGATCCCTTCCTCACCGGAACACGAAAATTCACCGTGGAAAACCTGCTCGATAATGCCGAGGAACGCTTCGAGGCGCAAGGTATCGAAGACCCAATGGTGCGCGCGGAAATCCTGCTCACCATCGGCAGGTTGTATGCCGATTTCAACCTGGATACCAAGGCCCTTCCCCTTTTCGAGGCAGCCCTGTCCATACGCGCCGAGCGCTTGCCCGTACACCATCCGGGCCTTGCCGAGGTGCGTCTTGATCTCGGCCTCTCTTTGATTCGATTGTCGCGCCTGGAGGAGGCCGCCCGTTACCTGGACCATGTCAAGCGTGATCTCGCCGTCATCGGAAATGGGGATATCGCGCTGCAATCTCGCCTGATCGAGGGTTTCGCGCGGCTCGAAGCATTTCGAAATCCATCCGGCCGAAAAGCCGCCGAGAATTTCTAGAGCCTCAAGCAGCACGAATTTCGTCTTAATAAGTGTGAGCTTAATGTGAACCCCCGGGATGGTCGATGTGATGAAT